>NZ_JBVPGN010000032.1:0-304761 GCF_055816715.1 Enterobacter sp. PL_is514
ATCAAATTAAGTAGTAAGCCGGTGCATAAATCCGGTGGTTACAAGCAGTCTTCGGTGGAGCGGTAGTTCAGTCGGTTAGAATACCTGCCTGTCACGCAGGGGGTCGCGGGTTCGAGTCCCGTCCGTTCCGCCACTTATTAAAAGCCCTGAGCTAACGCTCAGGGCTTTTTTCTTATCTGACGTTTAATTATTGCGAAATTAGCAAAAATCCTCTGCGTTTTGCGATCTTTTTCTCTATAACACCGCCAGCGATAATCGTCCTCAGTTTACGAACATAACGATTGAGGAATATTATGACTCTCCCTGCATTTGGTCTGGGCACTTTCCGCCTGAAAGACGACGTTGTTATCGCATCAGTTAAAACCGCACTCGAACTGGGCTATCGCGCAGTTGATACGGCACAGATCTATGAAAACGAAGCTGCCGTTGGACAAGCTCTCGAAGAGAGCGGTGTACCGCGTAATGAGCTGTTCATTACCACGAAAATCTGGATTGAGAATCTCAGCAAAGACAAGCTTATCCCTAGCCTGAAAGAGAGCCTGAAAAAACTGCGTACTGACTACGTCGATCTGACGCTGATCCACTGGCCATCACCGAACGATGCCGTCTCCGTGGAAGAATTCATGCAGGCGCTGCTGGAAGCGAAAAAGCAGGGCTTAACCCGCGAAATTGGGATCTCCAACTTCACCATTCCGCTGATGGAAAAAGCCATTGCCGCTGTTGGCGCAGAAAATATTGCGACCAACCAGATTGAGCTGTCGCCATACCTGCAAAACCGCAAAGTCGTGGACTGGGCAAAACAGCACGGGATCCACATCACGTCATACATGACGCTGGCCTACGGTAAAGCGCTGAAAGATGAAGTGATTACGCGTATCGCTGAGAAACATAACGCGACTGCTGCGCAGGTGATTCTGGCATGGGCAATGGGGGAAGGTTATGCCGTGATCCCATCATCAACTAAGCGTGAAAACCTGGCCAGCAACCTGTTAGCAACGGATCTTCACCTGGATGCTGACGATAAAAAAGCGATCGCAGCCCTGGAGTGCAACGATCGCCTGGTCAGCCCGGAAGGCTTAGCCCCTCACTGGGATTAAGTTTTACCCACCCTCTGTAACCTGAACCCTCACACAGCTCCTTCGGGAGCTGTTTTTATATGTTCACTCAGGAAGTCAATAAAGGCCCGTATGCGCGTGCTTACCGCTCTGTCACTGTAATACACTGCGCTAAAAGGCATCTCTACCGGCAGACGCTTATTGGCCATTAACTCCACAAGTTCACCGCGCGCAATTTCTTTATCAATCATGTAATCCGATAAACAGGCGATGCCATTCCCGGTAAGGCATAGCTGCTTCAATGTTTCCCCGCTGTTTGAGGATAATCCGCAGGTAATTTCATGAAGTTGACCATCATGACAGGCGACAGGCCAGGTGTTCAGTGACACCGGCTCCGTAAAGCCCAGACACAGATGCTGCTTCAGTTCTTCAACCGTCTCCGGTTTACCATGTTCAGCAATATACTCTGGTGATGCGATAATTTTGCGGTAGCTGGCAAACAGAGGGCGGGCACGCAAGCTTGAATCGGTCAGGGTTCCTGCCCGGATAGCCACATCCACTTTACGCTCGATGAGGTTGATAAACGTCTCTGAGGAGACCAGAGAGAGCGTCATCTCCGGATAACGTTCGCGGAAAGGTTTAATCAGCGGCATCAGAAAGTGAAGCACCACCGGCGTGGCCGCATCAATGCGCAGTAACCCACGCGGCGTGCTGCGGGTCTCCATAATCTCCGTCTCCGCTGCAGCCATCTCCTGCAGTACCGACTGCACGCGGCGAAAATAACGCTCTCCTTCTTCCGTCAGGCTCAGTTGACGCGTCGTTCGGTTGAGCAGACTCACCCCAAGCTTCATCTCCAGCTTTTTTACCGAGCGGCTGATGGCTGAGTTAGCCTGTCCCAGCTGTTCGGCCGCGCGGCTAAAGCTGCCGCTTTCAACGACGGCGACAAAGATTGTCAGCTCTTCTGACGTTGCTTTCATTGTTGCACCACCCGCAAAATTCTATTGATATTTTGACCATTTTTGTTATTTAAGCACTGGCGCATACTGCCTGTCATCTTAATCCTGTTGATACGGAGTATTTTATGCCACTGGCGCTTCTTGCCCTGACGATCAGTGCCTTTGCAATTGGCACGACCGAATTTGTTATCGTGGGGCTGGTTCCCACCATTGCTAACCAGCTTGCGATCTCGTTGCCTTCCGCCGGGCTGCTGGTGTCCATCTATGCCCTGGGCGTCGCCGTCGGTGCGCCCGTGCTGACGGCCCTGACCGGACGTTTTCCGCGTAAGCAGCTGTTAGTCGCGCTGATGGTGCTGTTCACCGCCGGCAACGTGTTGGCCTGGCAGGCACCGGACTACACCACGCTGGTCATCGCTCGTCTGTTGACCGGCCTTGCACACGGGGTGTTCTTCTCGATTGGTTCTACTATTGCAACCAGCCTGGTACCCAAGGAGAAAGCGGCGTCTGCCATTGCGATCATGTTCGGTGGGCTGACCGTCGCTCTTGTTACGGGCGTACCGCTGGGCACGTTTATCGGACAACACTTCGGCTGGCGTGAAACGTTCCTGGCCGTCTCCTTACTGGGCGTCATTGCCCTGGTGACCAGCCTGCTGCTGGTACCGTCGAATATTCCTGGCCGGGCCAGCGCCAGCCTGCGCGATCAGCTGAAGGTGCTCACGCATCCGCGCTTACTGATCATCTATGCGGTCACGGCACTGGGCTATGGCGGCGTATTCACCGCCTTCACCTTCCTGGCACCGATGATGCAGGACCTGGCAGGCTTCTCCCCCAATGCCGTGAGCTGGATTTTGCTGGGATACGGTATTTCCGTTGCGATTGGCAATATCTGGGGCGGCAAGCTTGCGGATAAGCATGGTGCGGTACCGGCGCTGAAATTCATCTTCGCCGCCCTGGTTGTTCTGCTGATGATTTTCCAGTTCACGGCTTCGCTACACTACGCCGCGCTGGTCACGGTGCTGGTCATGGGGATCTTTGCCTTTGGTAATGTGCCCGGGCTTCAGGTTTACGTTGTCCAGAAAGCCGAACTCTATACGCCCAATGCGGTGGATGTGGCATCGGGTCTGAACATTGCCGCATTTAATATCGGCATCGCGCTGGGCTCTGTCATTGGCGGACAAACCGTAGAGCATGTTGGATTAACTCAGACCCCGTGGATTGGCGCGGTGATTGTCCTGGTCGCCTTCCTGTTGATTGGCCTGAGTGGACGTCTTGATAAACCCGCTCGTGTCGCGCTGGGATAAAATCAGTAAGTGCTTGCTTACAAAACTGGAAAGCGGTTTCTCAGAAATTGCGTTGAAAGTATGACCTAAAGTCCCTATAACATTAGAACCAGTCCGTTTTCCGGGCTGGTTCATGTTACAGAGGCTGTTTCCAAAAGTGCGAAAAAATACCTATGCCATGCGTTATGTTGCCGGAATGCCCGCGGAGAGGATCTTGCCTCCGGGGTCATTTGCGAGCATAAGCCAGGCATTACCCGCCGGCACTCCGTTAAGCAGCGATGAAAAAATCCGTGTACTGGTGTGGAATATCTTTAAGCAGCAGCGTGCAGAGTGGTTATCGGTCCTCAAGAATTTTGGCAAAGATGCCCATCTGGTTCTGCTCCAGGAGGCGCAAACCACCCCTGAGCTGGTCCGGTTTGCCACCACGAACTATCTTGCCGCCGACCAGGTGCCTGCATTTGTTCTGCCACAACACCCCTCAGGCGTGATGACGCTTTCAGCAGCACATCCCGTCTATTGCTGTCCTCTGCGCGAACGTGAACCTATTCTGCGTCTGGCAAAATCGGCGCTGGTGACGGTCTATCCGCTGCCGGATACCCGTATGTTGATGGTCGTGAATATCCACGCGGTAAATTTCAGCCTGGGCGTGGATGTCTACAGTAAGCAGTTACTTCCCATTGGCGATCAGATTGCGCATCACAGCGGGCCCATTATTATGGCGGGCGATTTCAATGCCTGGAGCCGTCCACGCATGAACGCGCTGTATCGCTTTGCGCGCGAAATGTCGCTGCGTGAAGTTCGTTTTAGCGATGACCAGCGCAAAAAAGCCTTTGGTCGTCCTCTCGACTTTGTCTTCTATCGTGGTTTGAGCGTGCATGACGCCTCTGTTCTGGTGACGCGCGCCTCGGATCATAACCCTCTACTAGTCGAATTCAGTCCCGGCAAACCTGATAAATAATGGTGTGTCAGGTCTGCCGTGGGGCAGGCCTGCGCGGGTGCTGCCCTTTATTTTCCACTCACAAAGGACAGTACAATGACAACAACACACTCCCATCATGACAACGTAGAAAAACAGTTTGGTTCTCAGGCAAATGCCTACCTGAGCAGCGCAGTGCATGCTTCTGGCCGCGATCTGGTGCGTCTCGGTGAACGTCTGGCGGCATTCCCGCAGGCCCACGTGCTGGATTTAGGCTGCGGGGCAGGGCATGCCAGCTTTACGGCTGCACAGCATGTCGCGCACGTTACCGCGTATGACTTATCAAGCCAGATGCTGGACGTCGTTGCCGAGGCGGCGAAAGCGAAGGGGCTGGACAACATTGATACGCGTCAGGGCTATGCCGAATCATTACCTTTTGATGATGCGTCGTTTGAGGTGGTGATCAGCCGTTACTCCGCGCACCACTGGCATGATGTTGGCCAGGCATTACGCGAAGTCAGACGTGTTCTGAAGCCGGGCGGCATCTTCATTATTATGGATGTGATGTCTCCTGGACATCCGGTGCGCAATATCTGGCTGCAGACGGTCGAAGCGCTGCGCGATACCTCGCACGTGCAAAACTACGCCGGCGGAGAGTGGTTGTCATTCATCACTGAAGCGGGACTGATCGCGCGTGCGTTGATTACAGACCGCTTACCGCTTGAGTTCAGCTCGTGGATCGCGCGTATGCGCACCCCGGAAGCATTAAGCCAGGCAATCAGGCTGTATCAGGAGAGTGCGTCCGCAGAGGTAAAGGCATACTTTGAACTGCAGGACGATGGCTCGTTTACCAGCGATACCATCATGGCTGAAGCGCAAAAAGCGGGATAAACAAAAAAGGCACCGAGGGGAATCGGTGCCTTTTTATCTTTCGATCGTGCTATCAGGAGTCTGGCGTCGCGCTGTTCTTCACAAACAGCGTCAGCTGGTCGCCAGGTTTCAGATTGTCAGTATCATTGTTCCAGCGCATCACATCCTTGATGTTCACGCCGTGTCGTTTTGCGATACTGGACAGTGAATCGCCCTTGCGCACGCGATAGGTAATGCTATCGCTGTTGCTGGCGAGACGCTGTGCGCTGCTACCTGCACCTACCGTCAGAGTCTGACCCACTTTCAGGCCTGAACTGCGCAGGTTATTCCACTGCTGCAGATCTTTCGCATTCACGCCAAGACGTGAAGCAATGCCCGAAAGCGTATCACCTGAACGAACCTTATAACTGCGGCTGTTAACTGATGAGACATCCGCGATCAGCGTTGACTGAACGGCGGCGATTTCACCCGAAGCTAAAGACTCACGTAACTGCTCAGCATGTTTCTGCGGAACCATTACATACTGCGGGCCACTTGCCCCCAGGGTGGAGCCTTTAACGCCAGCATTAAAGGTTTTCAATTTACTTACCGACATACCCGTCATATCAGCAACCTGTTGAATATCAACCGGATTGCTGAGGCGAACACGCGCCAGTGCACGACTTTCGTCTGGTGTTGGCAGTTGTACACCGTAACGCTTGCTGTTCTTGAGAATATCGCTCAATGCCAGCATTTTCGGTACGTAAATCTTTGTTTCCTGTGGCAGTGAGAGCGACCAAAAATCGGTGGATTTACCCCGTGCTTTATTCGCTTTCATTGCCTTCAGTACACGACCTTCGCCACTATTGTACGCTGCGACCGTTAACAGCCAGTCACCGTCAAACATCTTGTTCAGACGTTGCATCATGTCGAGAGCGGCTGTCGTTGAAGCGACAACATCGCGACGCGCATCATAGTTGCGGGTCTGTTTCAGACCATAGTTTCGCCCGGTGCTCGGAATGATCTGCCAAATGCCTGCGGCATTGGCGCCAGACGTCGCGTGTGGGTCAAAAGCGCTCTCCACTATGGGTAGGAGTACCAGCTCCATAGGCATGTTACGTTTCTTAACTTGCCCGGCTATCCAGTACATATACGGCTCTGCCCGTAACGTTACATCGTGGAGATAGCTCTTATTACTTAAATACTTCTGTTTCTGTTCGCGAATCCGGGTATTTTCCGGAATTCCCATCTTTAGCTCGTCGCCAATAGAGGTCCACAAGTCTTGATCCTGCGCGAAAGATGTTCCATCGTCCATCCAGCGCGCCGAACTTGCAAACTTCCCTGCTTCCCCTTGACCAGCTGCAGAAAGGCTCTGTGCGTGCTGTTGTACGTTGCTGCCGTTCTGCGACTGGCAACCTACAAGCAGGACAGAGGCGAGTAATATCGCTTTTGCCTTCATGTGTGTGTCAATAGTTGCTTAAAAGACGAGCGATAATAACGGCGAAATTTTGAAAAGGCAACCCGCAATTATCTGAAGTTATCTTTCTTTGACCTTAACCATGCAAATCGCTGTTCTGGTTGTTGCAAATTTGTTTCTTGGTTAATTTTATTAATTAAATCAAGATCATCTGTTCGTAAAAATAAATTAATTTGGCGCTCATTTTTCAGAATTACGGGTAGTGTTTTTTGGTCTTTTGCACGTAACTCCTTCACTTTGTGATAATAATCCTGAATCGCCCGATCCTCGGGTAAGAGGCTCACGGCAAACTTCATATTTCCTAATGTATACTCATGGGCGCAACAAATAATGGTGTCATCGGGTAACGCATTAATCTTCTGTAAAGACTGGTGCATTTGAGCTGGCGTGCCTTCAAACAGTCTTCCGCAGCCTCCGGAGAACAGCGTGTCGCCGCAAAAAAGATAAGGTTTACTGTAGAAACACAGATGTCCCAAAGTGTGACCTGGTGTAGCAAATACGGAAAACTCCCACTCGCGTATGAGGATAGTTTCGCCTTCTTCGACTACTTGCGTGACGCCCTTATCTTGTGCCTCCGCCGGTCCGTAAACCACCAGATGCGGAAAATGAGCGCGCAGTTCAGGCACGCCGCCAGTATGATCGTGATGGTGATGCGTCAACAGAATGGCTTCCGGCTGCCAGCCGTTCTCTTTTATTGCGCGCAGAACGGGGGAGGATTCTCCGGGATCGACAATGACGCATCGGCGATCGTCGTCAACCAAAACCCAGATGTAATTGTCCTCAAAGGCTGGAATACTGATAAGATTCATACATTACCTCTTATAGCGTGGCGGGTGTTTTGATGAAACCGGCAAGGATACCTCAGACTGTCGCAGCACCGGAACGTTGGGCGGAATTGCCCTGGGGTGAATACTATCGCGAAGCGTTAGAACAACAGCTGAAGCCCTGGCTTGCGAAGATGTATGGCTTTCACCTGCTTAAGATTGGCAATCTCAGCGCGGAAATCAATACCGAAAGCTGCGCTATCTCGCATCAGGTCAACGTCTCTCTCGGCGGAGCGCCGGTTCAGGTGAAGGCAGACCCGTTGCATCTGCCGTTTGCAGAGAAATCCGTTGATGCCTGTTTGCTCGCCCACACGCTGCCCTGGTGCAGCGATCCGCATCGTCTGCTTCGCGAAGCCGATCGCGTGCTGATTGATGACGGCTGGCTGGTACTGAGCGGGTTTAATCCGCTAAGCCTGATGGGCCTGCGTAAGCTGGTACCGGTACTACGCCGGGCCCCACCTTACAACAGCCGGATGTTCACCATGATGCGCCAGCTCGACTGGCTTTCGTTGCTGAACTTTGAAGTGCTCTGCTACGGTGGTTTTCAGGTGCTGCCCTGGGCGCGGCAGGGGGGCGTTGTACTGAGTACCCACCTCCCCGCGTTGGGCTGTTTGCAGTTTATCGTCGCGCGTAAGCGAACCATTCCCCTTACGCTTAACCCCATGAAGCAGAGCAAGTCGAAAACGCCCATCCGCCAGACCGTCGGCGCCACGCGGCAGTACAAAAAAACCGATTAAACGTCGGGCTGATAGCCCGCATCTTCATGAGCGGGATTGGATGCTGCAGCACGCGCCAGTTCGTCGCAGCGTTCGTTTTCCGGGTGGCCTGCGTGGCCTTTAACCCACTCCCACTTAATCTGGTGCTGGCCCAGCGCAGCATCAAGACGTTTCCAGAGATCGACGTTCTTGACCGGTTTCTTATCGGCGGTTTTCCAGCCGCGTTTTTTCCAGTTATGGATCCACTGGGTAATCCCCTGGCGCACGTACTGACTGTCGGTGCTTAACACCACGTCACAATGTTCTTTTAACGCCTCCAGCGCCACGATGGCCGCCATCAACTCCATCCGGTTGTTGGTGGTCAGAAAATAGCCTTCGCTAAAAGTTTTTTCGTGCTGGCGATAGCGCATAATCGCGCCGTAACCGCCGGGGCCTGGGTTACCGAGACAAGATCCATCGGTGAAAATTTCTACCTGTTTACGCATCTCTGGTAGACTTCCTGTATTCGAAACGTTCAGTAAAACGATAAGTCTGACATAAATGACCGCTATGAGCACTGCAATTACTCGCCAGATTGTCCTCGATACCGAAACCACCGGTATGAACCAGATCGGCGCGCACTACGAAGGGCATAAGATCATCGAGATCGGCGCCGTTGAAGTGGTGAACCGTCGTCTTACGGGGAACAACTTCCACGTCTACCTCAAACCCGATCGGCTGGTGGATCCGGAAGCGTTCGGCGTTCACGGGATTGCCGATGAGTTCTTGCTGGATAAGCCGACGTTTGCTGATGTCGCTGACGAGTTCCTGGAATATATCAAGGGTGCCGAGCTTGTCATCCATAACGCCTCGTTCGATATCGGCTTTATGGATTATGAATTCAGCAAGCTTAATCGTGATATCCCGAAGACGAATACCTTCTGTAAGGTGACGGACAGCCTGGCGCTGGCAAGGAAGATGTTTCCCGGCAAGCGTAACAGCCTGGATGCGCTCTGCTCGCGCTACGAGATAGACAATACCAAACGAACGCTCCACGGGGCGTTGCTCGATGCCCAGATCCTGGCGGATGTCTATCTGACGATGACCGGCGGGCAGACCTCAATGAAGTTCAGTATGGAAAATGAATCCCAGCAGACGCAAGGCGAAGCGGGCATTCAGCGTGTTGTCCGTCAGGCAAGCCGGTTGCGGGTTGTTTTAGCCAGTGATGAAGAGCTTCATAACCACGAATCCCGGCTTGATCTGGTCCAGAAGAAGGGCGGTAGCTGTATGTGGCGCGCCTGAAAAAACGCCGGAATGCCTGTAAAATCATCGTTTGGGCGATTTTTGCAGCAAACGATTCAAAACGCGAGAAAAAGCGTTGACGAGATCGGAGGCGCACCGTAATATGCGCCTCGTTCCCCAAACGGGAACAGTGGAGCGGTAGTTCAGTCGGTTAGAATACCTGCCTGTCACGCAGGGGGTCGCGGGTTCGAGTCCCGTCCGTTCCGCCACTATTCAGAAGGCCTGAATCAGAAATGATTCAGGCCTTCGTCGTTTCAGCATTCTGTAATCTCATCCCCTCAACAATTGTTAACAAAAAGTTAATATCTATGGTGCAATTAATTAACAATTGCACAAATATAGTGCGTTATCTGCACTGATGTTGTGCATTTAACCACCATTCCTCTCTTCAGACCTCAGTCAGAATGTGTCTTTCTGTAAAAATAATTCACGCAGAATCATTTGGTTATCTCCCGCTTTCCAAAAAATAACCGAACCAATTGCGTATTGGTTTGGTTATTGCTTAATCATTAGCACGATAAGCTTCATTCCATATCAATAACTTATCGTTAATAAAAATAAAATTATGATGAAAGCGAGCGAACCAATATGGAAAAACCGTCACGGTTTCTGGCCAATTCCAGCACCGCGCTTGAGCAGCTGCGCGGGCTAATCAACCAGCATGAGTCAACACCAGGCATACCGCTGCCCACGGAACGTGAGCTGTCGGACACTCTCGGCGTAGGGCGACGTGAAGTGCGTCGTGCGCTGGACGTGCTGGAAGAAGAGGGGCGCATCTGGCGTAAGCAGGGCAAAGGGACCTTTATTGGTCCGGCGGCACCTGTTGAACCGCTGGCCCTTCAGGGATTGGTTCAGCAGACCAACCTTCTGGAAGTGATGGAAGCTCGTCTACAGCTCGAACCCGGCTTAGCCCGGCTTGCGGCACTGCGTGCCACCAGGGAAAACCTCGCGCTCATGCAGCGCATGCTGGAACGCATCGATAAGGTCAGCCCGGATGACCGCGATCTCAACGAGCTGTGGGATAGCGCCTTTCACCGGGCGATTGCCGAGGCGGCGGGCAACCGTCTGATGCTCGGCCTGTTTGATGCCATTGATGCCGTGCGGCGTGAACCGGGCTGGCAGCATCTGCGCGAGCTGGCTCGCACCCCCGAACGTGTCGACAGCTATAACGACCACCACCATAAGATCATGGCTGCGATTATCCATCGCCAGCCTAATGAAGCCGCGGCCGCCATGCGCGAACACCTGCTCAGCCTGCAAACCGCCCTGATTCAGGCGATCCACCTCGAGGACGACTTCACGCCATGACGACAATACCCTTTAAGGACGCCACGCCCGTATTGCGAGTGCAAAACCTCAACGTTACGTTTGCTGGCTCGCCGGTTAGCGTGCTTGATGGTATTTCTCTGACCGTTAGGGCAGGCGAAACGCTCGCGCTGGTGGGGGAGTCCGGCTGCGGGAAAAGTATCACCTCACTGGCGCTGATGGGGTTACTGCCCCCCAGCGCGCGGATCGTCAGCGGGGAGATGCAGTTTCGCCGCCACGACCTGCTAAAGCTCTCACCGCGGGAATATGCCGATCTGCGCGGCAGCGAGCTGGCGATGATTTTTCAGGAGCCGATGACCTCGCTCAATCCGGCGTTTACGCTGGGCGATCAGCTTAGCGAAGCGGTTATACGACACCAGAACGTCTCGCGCGCAGAGGCGATGAAGGTCGCGCTGCAGATCCTCGAGAAGGTACAGATCCCGGCGGCAGAGATGCGCCTGAAAGCGTATCCCCACCAGCTTTCCGGCGGCATGCGCCAGCGCGTGATGATTGCGATGGCGCTGATTAACCGTCCCAAACTGCTGATTGCTGACGAGCCCACCACCGCGCTCGACGTCACCATCCAGGCGCAAATCCTTGCCTTGCTCAACGCCTTAAAAGAGGAAACCGGCACGGCGGTGCTGATGATCACCCACGATTTAGGCGTGGTGGCAGAAGTCGCCCAGCAGGTCGCCGTGATGTATGCCGGGCAGGTGGTGGAGCAGGGGAGCGTGGAGGCTATTTTTGCCGATCCGCAGCACCCGTACACCATCGGCCTGATGGGCTCGATCCCCTCGCTGGGCGCACGTAAGGGCCAGCTCTCCACCATTCCCGGCGCGGTCCCGCTCCCGGAATCCATGCCGAAGGGCTGCCGTTTCGCGACGCGCTGCCCGTTTGCGCAGACGCGCTGCCACGCTGAAAAACCGCAGCTCACCACGCTCGGCGCGGGCCATCAGGTCGCCTGCTTCCGCGTGCCGCTCGAACAGCACATTGCCCTGGGAGAAATCGCATGACCACGCCCATTCTTGAAGCCCGTGACCTCAGCAAGCTTTTCCCCGGCCCGAAAAAACTCTTTACTCCGGCACGGTTTGTCACGGCGGTCGATCGCGTTTCGCTTGCCGTGATGCCGGGCGAAACGCTGGCGATCGTCGGCGAGTCCGGTTCCGGAAAATCCACGCTTGGCCGTCTGCTGCTGCGCCTGCTGGCCGCCAGCGAAGGGCGCGTGTTTTACCAGGGGGAAGAGATCACGCATGCCTCGGGTGCGCGCCTCAATCAGCTCCGGCGCGAGCTGCAGATCATCTTTCAGGATCCCTTCGCCTCGCTAAACCCGCGCATGACGGTGGAGCAGATCGTCGGTGAGCCGCTGTGGCTGCATCAGAACATGAAAAAAGCGGATCGCCAGTACCGCGTTGCCGAGTTGCTCAAGACTGTAGGCCTGCCCGCCGCCTGGGCCGGCCGGTATCCGCACGAGTTTTCCGGCGGGCAGCGCCAGCGTATCGGCATTGCGCGCGCGCTGGCCTCGGGACCGAAGCTGCTGCTGGGTGATGAGCCGGTATCCGCGCTGGACGTCTCCGTTCAGGCGCAGGTGGTCAACCTGCTGGAAAGCCTGAAGCACCAGCTGGGGCTGACGATGGTGATTGTCGCCCACGGCCTGGCGGTGATCCGCCATATGAGCGACCGCGTGGCGGTCATGTATCTTGGGCAAATCGTCGAGCTTGCCACCGTGGGTGAGATTTTTGACGCGCCGCTGCATCCCTATACCCAGGCGCTGATCGCCTCGGCGCCGCAGATGCAGCCGGGCATTGAGCGAGATGCGCCGCTGCTGCAGGGGGATCTGCCCAACCCAGCCAGCCCGCCGTCCGGCTGTCGTTTCCACACCCGCTGCCCGTACGTCACCGACGAATGCCGCCAGGTCGAGCCGATCAATCAGGTGCTCGACGGCGGGCGTCAGGTTGCCTGCCACCGCTGGCAGGAGATCAACCGCGATCGCAGCGTTATCCAGATTGCACCGCCATCCGCCGCTTTTCTGCGCCGCCGCGCGCTGTTTGAACACGCGGCCACTCACTCGTCCCTTCCTTCAAGGAACTCATGATAATGACAATGCGTAATTCTCTTTTGACCGTACTGGGAAGTGTTATGTTGCTTGGCGCGGCGCTGCCCGCCCATTCTGAAAGCGTGCTGCGAATCGGTCTGGGCGCTGACCCGGACATGCTCGACCCGCATCTGGCGCGCACCTACTATGGCCGCTTCGTGTTTGCCTCCCTGTGCGACAGGCTGGTGGACGTGGATGAAAATCTGAAGGTTGTTCCCGGTCTGGCCAAAGACTGGGCGTGGAGTGCGGACGGTAAAACCCTGACGCTCAATCTGCGCGAAGGCGTCACCTTCCACGACGGTGAGAAATTCGATGCCGCCGCGGCAAAATACAACCTCGACCGCGCCCTGACCCTGAAAGGCTCCCTGCGTAAGAGCGAGATCTCCTCCGTTGAATCGGTCGAGGTCACCGGCCCAATGCAGATTGCGCTGCACCTGAAGACCCCCGATGCCGCGCTGCTGATGCAGCTCACCGACCGCGCGGGTGCAATGATGGCCCCCGAGGCGGCGAAAAAGCCTGACTTTGCTGCCCATCCCGTCTGTTCTGGCCCGTATAAATTCGACAGCCGCGTGTCCCAGGACCGCATCGTCCTGACCCGCTTCGACAACTACTGGAACAAAGACGCCTACCACTTCGACAAAATTATCTATCTGCCGATCCCGGATGCCTCCGTGCGCCTCGCGAACCTGCGGGCGGGCGATCTCGACCTGACCGAAGGCATCGCCGCCAGCGATGTGAAAACCGTCGAGGCTGACAGCAAGCTGGCGCTGGCAAAGGTAACGGGCCTGGGCTATCAGGGCATCACCTTTAACATCAACAACGGCAAGGTGCCGGCGAACGATCCGTTCAAAGATGCCCGCGTGCGCGAAGCCTTCTCGCAGGCTATCGACCGCGATGCGTTAAACCAGGTGGTCTTTGAAGGGCTCTACACCCCGGCCAACCAGGCGTTTTCACCGGTCAGCCCGTATCACGTCAACCTGCCGGTGCCGCCGCGTGACGTCGACAGAGCCAAAGCGCTGCTGAAAGCCGCCGGTGTGACCACGCCGCTGACCGTCAACCTGCTGGTGCCGAACAACCCTACCTCGCAGCAGGTGGGACAGGTGCTGCAGGCGATGGTGGCCGAGGCGGGCTTCACCCTGAACCTGCAGATGACCGAATTCGCCACGCTGCTGGATCGCCAGCAGAGCGGTGACTATCAGCTGAGCTTCTCCGGCTGGTCGGGACGCCCGGATCCGGACGGCAGCATCTACGGCTTTATCAACAGCAAAGGCACCCTTAACGACGGCCGCTACAGCAACGCGCAGGTTGACGAATGGCTGACCCAGGCACGCCAGAACACCGACCAGGCCGCGCGCCAGCCGCTGTACGACAAGGTGGTGAAGCAGCTGCAAACCGACATGCCTATTGCCTACCTCTACTTCGAGCCGCGCATTTTCGGCCTGAACAAAAGCGTGCAGGGCTTTAAGCCTTACCCGGACGGCATCGTGCGTCTGGCGGGTTTGACGCTGGCGAAATAACCGTCCTGAGGAGAGCCCATGCTGGAACTGATTTGCAAACGTCTGCTGCTGGCCGTCCCGACGCTACTGCTGGTGAGCATGATGGTGTTCGGGCTGCAAAAGCTGCTGCCCGGCGACCCGCTGATCGCCATGGCCGGCGAGGAGCGCGATCCGGCGGTCATCGCTCAGCTGCGTGCGGAGCTGAACCTCGATGCGCCGATCCCCGTGCAGTATTTCCACTGGCTGACGCGGGCGCTGCAGGGGGATCTGGGCGTCTCCTTACGCACGCACGAGCCGGTGACGCAGCTGATCGCCAGCAAGCTGCCGGTCACGCTGGAGCTGTCGCTGCTGGCGATGATTATCGCGCTGGTGTTTGGCATCAGCATGGGGATCCTCGCGGCGGTGAACAAAAACAGCTGGGTCGATCACGGGGCGAACTTCGTGGCGATCTCGGGGATCTCGATCCCGCACTTCTGGCTGGGGATCCTGCTGATTCTGGTTTTTTCGGTGAACCTGCAGTGGCTACCCGCCTCCGGCTACGTGCCGTTCAGTGAAGATCCGATCCAGAACCTGCGTACGCTGCTGCTGCCCGCGTCCGTTCTCGGAACGGGCCTCGCGGCAACGCTGATGCGCCATACCCGCGCCTCGATGATTGCCGTGCTAAAGGCGGATTACATCCGCACCGCGCGCGCTAAGGGGCTGCTGCCGAAGGCGGTGATCTTAAAGCACGCGTTTCGCAACGCGCTGGTGCCGGTGATTACCCTCACCACGCTGCTGTTTGGCGAGCTGCTGGGCGGTGCGGTGCTGACCGAACAGGTTTTCACCATTCCGGGCTTTGGCAAGATGATCGTCGACTCGGTGTTTAACCGTGACTACGCGGTGGTGCAGGGCGTGGTGCTGATCGTGGCGATTGGCTTCCTGATGCTCAACCTGCTGGCCGACGTGCTCTACGTCCTTATCAACCCGAAAATGCGAGGTTAACCATGGCGGAACTGACGACGCAAACCGTTACGCCCGCGCTGCCGCGCGCGCAGAACCGGGTACTGAAGAAATTCCTCGGCAATAAAAGCGCGGTGATTGGCGCGGTGGTGGTGGGGTTCTTTGTGCTGGTGGCGCTGCTGGCGCCGTGGATCGCCCCGTTCGACCCGGTGAAAGCCAACTTCCTGGCGGTGCGCAAAGCGCCGTCGGCGATGTACTGGTTCGGCACCGACGAGCTGGGGCGCGACATCTTATCCCGCATTATCTGGGGGGCTCGCACCTCGCTGATGGCGGGCTGTATGTCGGTCGTTATTGCGGTGGTTATCGGCGTGCCGCTGGGGCTGGTGGCGGGCTACTTCCAGAAGATGTGGGACGGCGTGATCTCGCGCTTTATCGAGGCGCTGCTGGCCTGTCCGTTCCTAATCATGGCGATCGCGCTGGGGGCATTTTTGGGCCCAAGCCTGACCAACGCGATGATCGCCATTGGCCTCTCCGCGATGCCGATCTTTGCCCGCCTGACGCGCGGCCAGGTGATCGCCATTCGCAACGAAGAGTATATCGACGGCGCGCGGGCGATTGGCCTGCCGGATCGCTGGATCATCATTAAATACGTCCTGCCCAACGTGATGTCGCCGATCCTGGTGCAGGCCACGCTGGCGATTGCCTCGGCGATTATCGCCGAAGCCAGCCTGTCGTTTTTAGGGCTGGGACAGCAGCCGCCCAATCCGTCCTGGGGGTCCATGCTCAACACCGCGAAAGGTTTTCTTGAGCAGGCCCCGTGGATGTCCATTTTCCCCGGCGTGGCGATTTTCCTTGCCGTGCAGGGCTTTAATTTACTCGGCGACGGGCTGCGCGATGCGCTCGATCCGCGCCATGACTAAGGAGTCATGATGACCAAAGCGCTTGATTTTACGTCCGGTTACGATTCACGCCGCCCGCCGATGCTGGGCCATAACGCCGTTGCGACGTCTCAGCCGCTGGCGGCGCAGGCGGGCATGAAGATGCTGCAGCTGGGCGGGAATGCCGTGGATGCGGCCATTGCCACCGCGATGGCGCTGACGGTGGTCGAGCCGACCGGCAACGGGATTGGCAGCGATGCCTTTGCCATCGTCTGGGACGGCGAAAAGCTGCACGGCCTGAACGCGTCCGGTCGTTCGCCTGCGAGCTGGCATGCGGATCTGTTTGCCGGTAAAACCACGGTGCCGGAAATCGGCTGGGACGCGGTGACCGTGCCGGGGGCGGTATCCGGCTGGGTCGCGCTGGCGGAACGCTTCGGCACGCTGCCGTTTACCACCCTGGCGCAGCCCGCCATTGACTATGCGCGCAACGGTTTCCCGGTCTCGCCGCTGATTGGGCATCTCTGGCAGCGCGGTTATAGCAAGCTGAAAGATCAGCCGGGCTTCAGCGCCTGCTTCGCGCCGGAAGGCCGCGCCCCGCGCGTGGGGGAGATCTTCCGCAACCCGGCGCAGGCGAACTCGCTGGAGCTGATCGCCCGCACCAACGGCGAAGCCTTTTACCGCGGCGAGCTGGCGCAGAAAATTGCTGCCTTCGCCAAAGAACATGGCGCGCACCTGACGGCTGAAGATCTGGCCAACCACCGCGTGGACTGGGTCGAGCTGCTGTCGCGCGACTTCGCGGGCGGTTCGGTGCAGGAGCTGCCGCCTAACGGTCAGGGGATCGCCACGCTGATTGCGCTCGGCATTCTTGAGCAGTGCGGCATTGAGAAGCATCATCCAGATTCCGTGCAGTCTCTGCATCTCTCCATTGAGGCGATGAAGCTGGCGCTGGCGGATCTCGACCGCTACGTGGCGGACGAAGAGCACATGGCGTTCGCGGCGAAAGAGCTGCTGAGCGACCATTACCTGAAGTCGCGCGCGGCGCTGATCAACCACGACAGCGCATCTGATTTTGTCTACGGTTCCCCGACGCAGAGCGGCACGGTCTACATCAGCACCGCGGATGCCAGCGGGATGATGGTCTCGTTTATTCAGTCCAACTATATGGGCTTCGGTTCAGGCATCGTGGTGCCGGATACCGGGATCAGCCTGCAAAACCGGGGCTGCGGGTTTGTGCTGGATCCTAATCACCCGAACGCGCTGGCGGGCAGCAAGCGTCCGTTCCACACCATCATTCCGGGCTTTGCGATGGACGGCAACGGCCAGCCGCTGATGTCCTTCGGCGTGATGGGCGGCCCGATGCAGGCGCAGGGGCACATGCAGATGGCGCTGCGCATCATGCTGCACGGGCAAAACCCGCAGGCGGCAATCGACGCCCCGCGCTGGCGCGTGGTGCAGGGCAGGGAGGTGATCGTTGAATCGACGTTCGATCGCAACACGATTGCCGCGCTGCGCGAACGCGGGCATCAGATCGTGGTGGAAGATCCGCTGCAGGATTACAACTTTGGCGGGGCGCAGGTGATCTATCGCCTGCCGGAAGGGCACTACGTGGCCGCGACGGAAAGCCGCAAAGACGGGCAGGCGTTGGTGAGTTAATGTTTTATCCTCCCTCTCCCTTTGGGCTGAGGGATCCCCGGTAATTTTTTAGCCGGAAGCGATAAATATTGTTTCAGGATAATTAATGACTTACAGCGATGCCCTGATCCGGCTGTAAATCGCTGAGGCGTTTCCTGTAGGCCGGGGCGAGGCGCAGGGATGCGCCGAGAGGGCGGGCTTTACATGGACGTTGCCTCCGCCCGTCCCCGACAAGCCGGAAGGAATAAGCCGAGGGCACCGCGAAGCGGCGATTTACCGCCGGGAGCCCGGGTCGCCAGGGTGGTGGCGACTGAGCCACCCTGGCACGTTCACAGGTTGTGTCGTTACAGAGTAGCGAGGAACATAAAGTGAACGGAATAACCTCCGCAGTCGTATGTTCCCCCTCACCCCAGCCCTCTCCCTCAAGGGAGAGGGAGTCGTCTTTGCTGGCATTATTTTATGGGGATCTCTCAACCCTTTGGGTGAGGGGAAAATTTCAGCCGATGCTAAACGGATCCGCATCCTGCCACGCCGGAAACTTCTCCCGGTACTCTTTCAGCGCCGTTAACGACAGCTCCGCATCAATGCGCGTCGCCTGGTGCGGCTCGGCAGTGGCGATGATCTCGCCCTGCGGATTCACCACCCGGCTGTCGCCGCGGTAGTGATGTCCGTTGCCGTCCGTTCCCACGCGGTTACAGCCCACCACGTACGCCTGGTTCTCAATCGCGCGCGCCACCAGCAGCGACTGCCAGTGCAGGGAGCGCGGTGCAGGCCAGTTGGCGACATACAGCGCCAGGTCGTAATCGTTGCGGTTACGCGACCACACCGGGAAACGCAGGTCGTAGCAAACCAGCGGCAGAATACGCCAGCCTCGCCACTCGAACACCACGCGCTCGTGACCTGCTTCATAGTGATGATGCTCATCCGCCATGCGGAACAGGTGGCGTTTATCGTAAAAATGCACTTTTCCTTCCGGCTCGACCAGCAGGAAGCGGTTCACCGGCCCGCGTTCGGTCTGCAGGGCGGCGCTCCCGGCAATCAGCGCATTAGTCTGCTGCGCTTTGACATGCATCCAGGCGACCACCTCATCCTGCGGCATTGACTGTTGTGCCGCTTCCATGGCGAAGCCGGTGGTGAACATTTCCGGCAGGACAATCACATCACGCCCGGTAATGTCTTCCAGTTGGCGATCAAAGTGGCGCAGGTTGGCGGGGCCATCCATCCACACTAAAGGTTGCTGCAAAATAGAAATCTTCAGACCAGGCACAATTCAGACTCCTCAAACGACCACTTTTTGACACTGTAGCACGACATAACGAGAAAATGTGGCAATAAAAAACCCCGCGCGAGGCGGGGTTTGTATAAGCGAAACGCGTTATGCCGCTTCAGGTTTGCGGTGCTTCTCCGGCAGCTTTACCGGCTGCGTCGCCAGCTCGTCCGGTTCGAAATCATCCACGTTAATACTGCGCAGACGGCTCTCTTCGGCTTTCACCAGCAGAGCGGCTTCATCTTTATTGATAATGCCACCGGCGAGCGCCTGTTTTGCCAGTTCGTCCAGACGGGTAAACGGCAGGTTTTTGCCCAGCTGTTTACAGATCTTCTGGTGAATCGGATCGGCAGCCATCACGTCCAGCAGCGCTTCTTCCAGCAGACCCACCGGGTTATGTGGCGTCGGCGTCAGATACTGACCACGACCGATACGGGAGCGGGTTGCGCTCGGTACCTGCAGGATCTTCGCCACCTTGTGGTCCAGCTTGTCGGACGGCGCCAGGTGGTGACGACCGGTCGGGAAGATCACCACGCGCAGGGCGCCTGCCACAAAGCGGTTCGGGAAGTTCGCCAGCAGATCGTCAATCGCCTGTTCAGCCTGATACATCGCATCCTGCACGCCCCAGTGCACCAGCGGCAGATCCGCTTCCTGACGGCCTTCATCGTCGTAACGTTTCAGGACCGCAGAGGCCAGGAAGATCTGGCTCAGCACATCGCCCAGACGGGCAGAGATACGTTCGCGACGCTTCAGGCTGCCGCCCAGCACCGCCATGGAAACGTCAGACAGCAGGGCCAGGTTGGCGCTCAGACGGTTCAGATGCTGGTAATAACGTTTGGTCGCATCGCCGGTCGGCGTGGCGCTGGTAAGGCCGCGCGTCAGGCCCAGCCAGAAGCTGCGCACCTTGTTGCTGCCCACGTGACCGATATGTTTGAACAGCAGCTTATCGAAGGCATCCACGTCGTTGTTCTGCGCGGCGGCCATCTCTTCCAGAACGTAAGGATGGCAGCGAATTGCGCCCTGACCGAAGATCATCATGCTGCGGGTCAGGATGTTTGCCCCTTCCACGGTGATGGCAATCGGTGCGCCCTGATAGCCGCGCGCCAGGAAGTTGCCTTCGCCGAGCATAATGCCTTTACCGCCCGCGATATCCATCGCGTCAATGATTGACTGCTGCGCGCGGTGGGTACAGTGGTACTTCACAATGGCGGACAGTACGGCTGGTTTTTCGCCCAGCATAATGCCGTAGGTAATCAGCGTGGCGGCAGCATCCATCACGTAGGCGTTGCCCGCGATACGCGCCAGCGGCTCTTCGATACCTTCCATCTTGCCGATGGAGATTTTGAACTGACGGCGGATGTGAGCGTAGGCACCAATCCCCATCGCGACCGACTTCAGACCGCCGGTTGAGTTCGAAGGCAGGGTAATGCCGCGGCCCACCGACAGACATTCCACCAGCATACGCCAGCCCTGACCGGCCATTTTCGGGCCACCGATGATGTAGTCAATCGGCACAAAGATATCCTGACCGCGGGTCGGACCGTTCTGGAACGGCACGTTCAGCGGGAAGTGACGACGACCAATCTCGACGCCTGGGGTAGAGGTTGGGATCAGCGCACAGGTAATGCCCAGATCTTCTTCACCGCCCAGCAGTTTTTCCGGGTCAGAGAGCTTAAAGGCCAGACCCAGCACGGTGGCGATAGGTGCCAGGGTGATATAACGCTTGTTCCAGGTCAGGCGCATGCCCAGCACCTGCTCGCCCTGCCACTCGCCCATGCAGACCACGCCGGTATCCGGGATCGCGCCCGCATCGGAGCCCGCTTCCGGGCTGGTCAGCGCGAAGCACGGGATTTCCTGACCGCGTGCCAGACGCGGCAGGTAGTGATCTTTCTGCTCTTCCGTACCGTAATGCTGCAGCAGTTCGCCCGGCCCTAAGGAGTTAGGCACGCCAACGGTAATCGCCAGGATCCCGGAAACGCCTGCCAGCTTTTGCAGCACGCGAGCCTGAGCGTAAGCGGAGAACTCCAGACCGCCGTACTCTTTCTTGATGATCATCGCGAAGAAGCGATGCTCTTTCAGGTACGCCCACAGCTCTGGCGGCAGATCGGCCATTTCGTGGGTGATGGCAAAGTCGTTTGCCATACGGCAGGCTTCTTCTACCGGGCCGTCAATAAAGGCCTGTTCTTCAGCGGTCAGGCGCGGCTGCGGGTAGTTATGCAGCTTTTTCCAGTCCGGATTGCCCTGGAACAGGTCGCCTTCCCACCAGGTAGTGCCCGCATCAATCGCTTCTTTCTCGGTACGCGACATTGGCGGCATCACTTTGCGGAAGCCTTTGAACACCGGCGCAGAGATCATTGATTTACGCATCGGCGCCAGGTTAAACGGCAGAAGAATGATGGCAAGAGGGACTAAAAGCCAGATATTCCAGAGACCTGCGACGCCAAGCGCAGCCGTCCAGGCCAGAAGAATCAGGCTGCTCAGGAATAAACTTACGCGGTGATAGAACAACACACCGAGCAGAACAACGGTTGCGAGAATGCTCAAAATCATCATAAAGAAAAGCTCCCTTGCTTGTAGGAGGTCTGACCACTTGTGATGATATGGTTGTAGTTGATGTAAATTCCTTTAGCAATGTGTTTACAAAATAATTACAACCTGGTTCACATTGTTCGTGTTTTAGCCGGCACAAAAAATCAAAACGCCGGACGATTCGCATGGCTTTAGCTTCTCGCTTTTCGCGCTATCCGGTACACTCCACTGTGTTATTTCATCAATACTGAAGGATTATCCTCATGTACCAGGATCTTATTCGTAACGAACTGAACGAAGCGGCGGAAACGCTGGCGAACTTTCTGAAAGATGATGCCAATATTCACGCTATTCAGCGCGCAGCGGTCCTGCTGGCCGACAGCTTCAAAGCCGGTGGCAAAGTGCTCTCCTGCGGTAACGGCGGTTCCCACTGCGACGCGATGCACTTTGCAGAAGAGCTGACCGGACGCTATCGCGAAAACCGCCCGGGCTACCCGGCGATTGCGATTTCAGACGTGAGCCACATCTCCTGCGTAGGCAACGACTTCGGTTACGATCACATCTTCTCCCGCTACGTTGAAGCGGTAGGCCGTGAAGGCGACGTGCTGCTGGGGATTTCTACCTCCGGCAACTCCGGCAACGTGATCAAAGCGATCGCTGCCGCGCGTGAAAAAGGGATGAAAGTCATCACCCTGACGGGTAAAGATGGCGGTAAGATGGACGGTACGGCGGACGTTGAAATCCGCGTTCCGCACTTCGGTTATGCTGACCGTATTCAGGAAATTCACATCAAAGTGATCCACATCCTGATCCAGCTGATCGAAAAAGAGATGGTTAAGTAAGACTTCGCTGGGGGCACTCTTGCCCCCGCTGTTGTGGAGGTGACGTATGTGCGAACTGCTCGGGATGAGCGCCAATGTGCCAACCGATATCTGCTTTAGTTTCACCGGGCTGGTTCAGCGCGGTGGAGGAACCGGGCCGCATAAAGACGGCTGGGGCATCACCTTCTACGAAGGCAAAGGGTGTCGCACGTTCAAAGATCCACAGCCCAGCTTTAACTCACCGATTGCCAAACTGGTGCAGGACTATCCCATCAAGTCCCGCTCGGTGATCGCCCACATCCGTCAGGCTAACCGTGGCGAAGTGGCGCTGGAAAATACCCATCCGTTTACCCGCGAGCTGTGGGGCCGTAACTGGACCTACGCGCACAATGGGCAACTCACGGGCTATAAGTCGCTGGAGACGGGCAATTTCCGCCCGGTCGGCGAAACGGATAGCGAAAAAGCCTTCTGCTGGCTGCTGCACAAGCTGACGGAGCGGTATCCCCGCACGCCAGGCAACATGGCTGCCGTGTTCAAATACATCGCGACGCTGGCGACCGAGCTGCGTGAAAAAGGCGTGTTCAACATGCTGCTCTCTGACGGCCGCTATGTGATGGCGTTCTGCTCGACGAATCTGTTCTGGATCACCCGCCGTGCGCCGTTTGGCGTGGCGACGCTGCTGGATCAGGATGTGGAGATAGACTTTCAGAAGGAGACCACACCGAACGATGTGGTCACAGTCATTGCAACGCAGCCGCTGACGGGCAACGAAACCTGGCAAAAGATTATGCCAGGCGAGTGGGTGCTATTTTGTCTCGGGGACCGTGTAATTTGACGCCAGCTGTGGATGGACGACTTCGTGGCTCAGCGGTTTGCTGACCACGTAACGGCCATCTACGATAGAGACCACCGGTGGCTTGTGGGTCTGCTCAAAGTAGTCGTAACCTGGCTTCAGCTGTTTCCAGAAATCCGCGTAGTATGAGTACTTGTGACGCGCCATGTTGGCGTCCGTCATGCGGAACGGATAGATGCTGACCTGTACGCTAGGCTGTCCAAAGACCAGCGCGCCGGTCACGAACTGGAATATCTCATCAATGCCGGAATCGGTCATCGCATAACAGCCGATAGACACGCAGGCACCGTGGATCATCAGGTATTTACCTTCATAACCGTGCGCACGGTCATAGGCATTCGGGAAGCCGATGTTAATGGCTTTATAGAAGCGGCTGTCAGGCTTGAGCTGGCTGCGCTGAACGTTGTAGAACCCTTCCGGACTTTTGAAGTCGCCCTGACGCTGTTTTGGCCCCAGCCCGCCGGAGTAGTTACAAATTTTGTAACTATCAAGCAGCTGATAGGTCTCGCCCATTTTCACAAACAGATCGAGAGTGCGTTCTTCCTTGAAGATTTGAATATAAACCGGCGATCCCATTAACTGCTGTTTATATTCCTTGCTGACCGGCGTCGTTGAGCTATTACTGCTGAGCAGTCCGGCAAACGACATGCACGGAATCAGAAGCATCGCAATGAACAATGCGATTTTACGCATACTACTAGTTCCTTGATAAAACCATGACCAACTTGCCAGGACGGCAAAAGAGACCCGAAATCAGATTATTCTGTTAGGAGCGCTCACATTAGCACCGCTATAGATTTTCGCAAGAGCCGGGCGGTGAGTTTACAAATTAGTTTTACTTTATAAACCATCAAAATCGCGATGGCTCCAGGAACTTTGCGCATTAGCTCGCAATTTGGCACGCGCTACGGCGGATTCCCTGCCCGCGAGAAGGGGAAAATGTTACACTTCGCGCCCACTGGATTGTTGTTCATGGAAACCTGCTAACCACATGTTTAAAATAAAAAAAGGACTTGATCTGCCGATTGCAGGCGTGCCCGCGCAGCACGTTTCGACAGGCGCAAGCGTTAATCATGTCGCCATTGTGGGCGACGACTACCTGGGAATGCGACCTTCTATGTTGGTACAGGAAGGCGATCGCGTGATCAAAGGACAGGCGCTCTTTGAGGACAAAAAAAATCCCGGCGTGATGTTTACGGCGCCCGCGAGCGGCACCGTTGTGGCGATTAACCGTGGCGAACGACGCGTTCTGCAGTCGGTGGTTATTCGCATTGAAGGCAACGAACAGCGTGAATTCGCCCATTACGATGCCGCAGACCTCGCGTCGCTGAGCCGTGACGCCGTTCAGGCTCAGCTTCTGGCGTCCGGTTTATGGACCGCGCTTCGTACGCGTCCCTTCAGCAAATCCCCTGTTCCGGGCACGGAACCGGCCGCGATTTTCGTCACGGCCATCGACACCAATCCGCTTAGCGTGGACCCGCAGCCGGTTATCCTGGCGCAGCGCAAAGCCTTCGATGCCGGGTTGACCGTTTTAACCCGCCTCACGTCAGGGAAAGTCCACGTTTGCCAGGCCGGCGGCGGCAAGCTTGGCGGGCATCCGCAGGGGCAGGTCACGTTTAATGAGTTTGCTGGCCCGCATCCGGCGGGTCTGGTCGGAACGCACATCCACTTTCTTGAGCCGGTAAGCCTGACGAAGCGGGTCTGGCATCTGAATTATCAGGACGTCATCGCCATCGGTAAGCTTTTTACTACGGGTGAACTCTGCGCTGAACGGATCGTCGCCGTCGGCGGGCCGCAGGCTGCACACCCACGCCTGGTGAAGACGCTGCTGGGCGCAGACATCAATGAACTGCTGGTGGGGGAAACCAAAGAGGGTGAAAACCGCCTGATTTCCGGTTCGGTCCTCAGCGGACGCCATGCTGCCAATGCACACGCGTATCTGGGACGTTTTCATTTGCAGGTCAGCATTGTGCAGGAAGGGCGTGAGAAAGAGCTGTTCGGCTGGGTGCTGCCCGGTGCGGAAAAATATTCCGTTACCCGCACCACGCTGGGCCATTTCCTGCGTAATAAGCTGTTTAGCTTCTCGACCAGTACGCACGGCGGCGAGCGCGCCATGGTCCCGATTGGTAACTACGAGCGCGTCATGCCGCTGGATATTCTGCCGACCATGCTGCTGCGCGATCTGCTCGCCGGTGATACCGACAGCGCGCAGGCGCTAGGCTGTCTGGAACTTGACGAAGAAGATCTGGCGCTCTGTACCTATGTCTGTCCGGGAAAATACGAATATGGACCGGTATTGCGCGAGGTGTTAACCCGCATTGAGCAGGAAGGATAACCGATGGGCTTAAAACACCTCTTTGAAAAAATTGAGCCGTACTTTACCGAAGGGAAGCTCAAAAAGTACTACCCGCTGTATGAAGCAACGGCGACTATTTTCTACACGCCGGGGCTGGTGACGAAAGGCGCGGCGCACGTTCGCGACGCCATCGACCTTAAGCGGATGATGATCCTGGTGTGGTTTGCGGTCTTCCCGGCGATGTTCTGGGGAATGTACAACGTTGGCCTGCAGACCATTCCGGCGCTGCACCACATGTACGATGCGCAGCAGCTGGCGCAGGTGCTCCAGTCTGACTGGCACTACCGTCTGGCCCAGTCGTTAGGGGTGAGCTTCGCTGCAGACGCGGGCTGGATCAGCATGATGACGCTGGGCGCGGTGTTCTTCCTGCCGATTTACCTCACGGTATTTATCGTGGGCGGTTTCTGGGAAGTGCTGTTTGCCATCATCCGTAAACACGAGATCAACGAAGGCTTCTTCGTGACCTCGATTCTGTTTGCCCTGATTGTCCCGCCAACCTTACCGCTCTGGCAGGCGGCGCTGGGCATCAGTTTCGGCGTGGTGATTGCCAAAGAGATCTTCGGCGGCACCGGGCGGAACTTCCTTAACCCGGCGCTGGCGGGCCGTGCGTTCCTCTTCTTTGCCTATCCGGCGCAAATCTCGGGCGACCTGGTCTGGACGGCGGCAGACGGTTTTTCCGGCGCGACGCCGCTTTCACAGTGGGCGGCCCATGGTGGCGAAACGCTGGTGAACAACGCGACGGGTCAGCCAGTCACCTGGCTTGATGCCTTTATTGGCAGCATTCCGGGCTCCATCGGTGAAGTCTCGACGCTGATGATTTTGCTTGGCGGGGCGATCATTCTTTTCGGACGTGTGGCCTCCTGGCGGATTGTGGCGGGCGTGATGATCGGCATGGTGCTGACCGCCACCCTGTTCAACGTTATTGGTTCTACTACCAACCCGATGTTCTCCATGCCGTGGTACTGGCATCTGGTGTTGGGGGGCTTCGCGTTCGGCATGATGTTCATGGCGACGGACCCGGTCTCGGCCTCGTTTACAGACAAAGGTAAATGGAGCTATGGCGTGCTCATTGGCGCGATGTGCGTCCTGATCCGCGTGGTCAACCCGGCCTATCCGGAGGGGATGATGCTGGCCATTCTGTTTGCCAACCTGTTTGCGCCGCTGTTCGACTACCTGGTGGTGCGGGCCAACATCAAGCGGAGGAAGGCGCGTGGCTGAAGTAAAAAATAACGACAGCATCAGCAAAACGCTGCTGGTGGTGCTGGTGCTCTGTCTGGTCTGTTCCATCGTCGTGGCCGGTTCTGCCGTGGGGTTAAAACCCCTGCAGCAGGAGCAACGCGCGCTGGATAAACAGCGCAACATTCTGGCCGTGGCCGGGCTGATGCAGGAAGGAATGAGCGCAGACGACGTTTCGGCCGTCTTTGCCGAACGTATTTCCGCGCGGCTGGTGGATTTAAAAACGGGTGAACTGCTGGATAAAGACCCGGCAACCTTCAACCAGGCGCTGGCGCTGAAAGATCCGCAGATGAGCGTGACGCTCGAGGCATCGCAAGATCCGGCCGGGATTAAGCGCCGCAGCAACCTGGCCGAAATTTACCTGGTGCGTGACCCCCAAAAACGCATTCAGGAAGTGGTGCTTCCTGTCTACGGCAACGGCCTGTGGTCAATGATGTATGCCTTTGTGGCACTGGATACGGATGGCCGCACCGTTAAAGGCATTACGTATTATGACCAGGGCGAAACGCCGGGGCTGGGCGGCGAAGTGGAAAATCCGAACTGGCGGGCACAGTTTGTCGGCAAGAAAGTGCTCGACGATAACGGTTTGCCTGCGCTGAAGGTGATGAAAGGGGCGGCACGTCCCGGTGACGACTACGCCGTCGACGGGCTTTCCGGCGCCACGCTCACCTCAAACGGGGTGCAGCACAGTTTTGATTTCTGGATGGGCGAGCTGGGCTTTGGTCCTTTCCTGAAAAACGTACGTGAAGGAGCGCTGAACAATGGCTGATACCGGTGAACTGAAAGAAGTGAAAAAGGTGCTCATTGGCCCACTGCTCGCCAATAACCCGATCACGCTGCAGGTGCTGGGCGTCTGTTCGGCCCTGGCGGTAACGACCAAGCTGGAAACGGCGGTGGTGATGACGCTGGCCGTCACGCTGGTCACGGCGTTTTCGAGCATGTTTATCTCGATGATCCGCCACCACATTCCCAACAGCGTGAGGATCATCGTGCAGATGGCGATTATCGCCTCGCTGGTGATCGTGGTCGATCAGCTGCTGCGCGCCTTCGCCTATGAAACCTCCAAACAGCTCTCGGTGTTTGTCGGGCTGATCATCACCAACTGTATCGTCATGGGGCGTGCGGAAGCCTACGCCATGAAAATGCCGCCGCTGGCGAGCTTTATGGACGGTATCGGCAACGGCCTGGGCTACGGCGCGATCCTGCTGACCGTGGGGTTCCTGCGCGAGCTGATTGGCAGCGGCAAGCTGTTTGGCATCACGGTGCTGGACACGGTGCAAAACGGCGGCTGGTATCTGCCAAACGGTTTGTTCCTGCTGGCCCCTAGCGCATTCTTCATTATCGGTTTGCTGATCTGGCTGATTCGTACCCTGAAGCCAGAACAGCAGGAAAAGGAGTAACCGACGATGGCTCATTACCTGAGTTTGTTTGTGCGCGCGGTGTTTGTTGAAAACATGGCGCTCGCGTTTTTCCTCGGCATGTGTACGTTCCTCGCCGTGTCTAAAAAGGTCTCCACGGCATTTGGGCTGGGGGTGGCGGTCACGGTTGTGTTGGGGCTTTCGGTTCCGATTAACAATCTGGTGTACAACTTCGTGCTGCGGGACGGCGCGCTGGTGGAAGGGGTTGATCTCAGCTTCCTGAACTTCATCACCTTTATCGGGGTGATCGCGGCGCTGGTGCAAATCCTTGAGATGATCCTCGATAAGTACTTCCCGTCGCTGTACAACGCGCTGGGGATCTTCCTGCCGCTGATCGCGGTGAACTGCGCCATCTTTGGCGGCGTCTCGTTTATGGTTCAGCGTGATTACAACTTCAGTGAATCCGTGGTGTACGGTTTTGGTTCCGGCATCGGCTGGATGCTGGCGATTGTCACCATGGCGGGGATCCGCGAGAAAATGAAATATGCCAACGTGCCTGCGGGTCTGCGTGGCTTAGGGATCACCTTTATCACCACCGGTCTGATGGCGCTGGGCTTTATGTCCTTCTCCGGTGTGCAGCTATAAGGGCTAACAGATGGAAATTATCCTTGGCGTGGTCATGTTCACGCTGATTGTACTGGTGCTGTCAGGACTCATTCTGGCGGCGCGCGCGAAGCTGGTGAATTCCGGCGACGTGGTGATTGATATTAACGACGATCCGCAGAATCAGATCCGCACGCCGGCGGGAGATAAACTGCTCAACACGCTCTCAGGTAACGGTATTTTTGTCTCCTCAGCCTGCGGCGGTGGCGGCTCCTGCGGGCAGTGCCGCGTGACGGTAAAAGAGGGCGGTGGCGATATTCTGCCCACCGAACTGACGCATATCACAAAGCGTGAGGCAAAAGAGGGTTGCCGTCTGGCCTGCCAGGTCGCGGTGCGCCAGAACATGAAGATTGAGCTGCCGGAAGAGATCTTCGGCGTTAAAAAATGGGAGTGCGAGGTTATCTCTAATGATAACAAAGCCACCTTTATTAAAGAGCTGAAGCTGCGGGTACCGGAAGGGGAAGATGTTCCGTTCCGCGCCGGGGGATACATTCAGATTGAGTGTCCTGAGCATACCGTGGCGTATGCGGACTTTGACGTTCCGCAGGTGTACCGCGCCGACTGGGACAAATTCAATCTCTTCCGTTTTGTATCCGAGGTAAAAGAGCCGACGCTGCGCGCCTACTCGATGGCCAACTACCCGGAAGAGAAGGGCATCATCATGCTCAACGTGCGTATCGCCACGCCGCCACCGAATGTGCCGGATGCACCGCCGGGCGTGATGTCGTCATACATCTGGTCTCTGAAGCCGGGAGATAAGGTGACCATCTCCGGTCCGTTCGGGGAGTTCTTTGCGAAAGATACCGATGCGGAAATGGTCTTTATCGGCGGCGGTGCCGGTATGGCCCCGATGCGCTCGCACATTTTTGACCAGCTCAAGCGGCTCGGCACCAAGCGTAAAATCAGCTTCTGGTACGGGGCGCGTTCGCTGCGCGAAATGTTCTATGACGACGAGTTTGAACAGCTGGCGCGTGAAAACCCGAACTTTACCTTCCATGTGGCGCTCTCCGATCCGCAGCCGGAAGATAGCTGGACGGGCTATACGGGGTTCATCCACAACGTGCTGTATGAAAACTACCTCAAACAGCACCCGGCGCCCGAGGACTGCGAGTTCTATATGTGTGGTCCGCCGATGATGAACGCCGCCGTGATTAAGATGCTGAAAGATCTCGGCGTCGAAGATGAGAATATCATGCTCGATGATTTTGGAGGCTGATGATGCTGACGTTTCTGGCAACCTTTGTGGTTTTTGTGCTTGTCATCTTCGGCATGTCGTTAGGCTGGATCGTTAAACGGAAAAGCATTCAGGGCAGCTGCGGCGGTATTTCCTCCATTGGGATGGAAAAGGTCTGCGACTGCCCGGAACCGTGCGATGCGCGGAAAAAAAGAATGGCCCGCGAGCAGCAGCGCATCATTTAATCTGCCAGGTCGGGTAAGGCGAAGCCGCCACCCGACAATTCCCACGCACACTTCTCAATCCTCATTTGTTTACTGTATACTTATCCAGTTATGAGTGAGGGCTTACTATGCGCAAAATAATCCATGTTGATATGGACTGCTTTTTTGCCGCAGTGGAGATGCGTGACAACCCGGCGCTGCGGGATATTCCCATCGCCATTGGCGGCAGCCGCGTTCAGCGTGGTGTCATCAGCACCGCCAACTATCCTGCGCGCAAATTTGGCGTGCGCAGCGCCATGCCGACGGCGATGGCCTTAAAGCTTTGCCCTCATCTCACGCTTCTGCCCGGGCGGTTCGACGCCTATAAAGAGGCTTCCCTTCATATTCGGGAAATCTTTTCCCGCTATACCTCTCTGATAGAGCCGCTGTCGCTGGACGAAGCCTATCTCGATGTGACCGACAGCGTGCATTGCCACGGCTCCGCCACGCTGATGGCGCAGGAGATCCGCCAGACGATTTTCAACGAGCTGAATCTGACGGCATCGGCGGGGGTCGCGCCCGTTAAATTCCTCGCCAAAATCGCCTCCGATTTAAATAAGCCCAACGGTCAGTACGTCATCACGCCGGAAGAGGTGCCTGCGTTTTTGAAAACGCTACCGCTCGGTAAAATCCCCGGCGTCGGGAAAGTCTCCGCTGCAAAGCTGGAAAGCATGGGGCTACGGACCTGTGAAGACGTGCAGCGAAGCGACCTCGCCATGCTGCTGAAGCGCTTTGGGAAGTTTGGCCGCGTGCTGTGGGAGCGCAGCCAGGGGATTGACGATCGCGATGTGAACAGCGAACGGCTACGTAAATCCGTCGGCGTTGAGCGCACCCTCATTGAAGATATTCATGACTGGTCCGAATGCGAAACCATAATTACGGAACAGCTTTACCCGGAGCTGGAGCGACGCTTAAGCAAGGTGAAGCCGGACCTGCTCATCGCCCGACAGGGCATCAAGCTCAAATTCAACGACTTCCAGCAGACCACGCAGGAACACGTCTGGCCGCGACTGAATAAAGACGATCTTATCGCAACGGCGAAAAAGGCATGGGAAGAACGCCGGGGCGGGCGAGGGGTGAGGCTGGTGGGATTGCACGTCACGCTGCTGGATCCGCAGTTAGAGCGACAGCTGGTATTAGGATTATAAAAAAGCCCGGAGCGCTACGCTTACCGGGCCTGCGTTTTTCACCCTCTCCCTGTGGGAGAGGGCTGGGGTGAGGGTATTACTTAACGGGGATCGCTTTCAGCAGTTCAGTCAGCAGCGTCCAGTAATGGCCGACGCTTTCGATATGAACCTGCTCATCCGGCGAGTGTGGACCGGTAATGGTTGGCCCGATAGATACCATGTCCATGTCCGGATACGGTTTCTTGAACAGACCGCATTCCAGACCGGCGTGGATCACCTGAATGTTCGGGGTGCTGTTGAACAGACGCTGATAGGTTTCACGCACCAGCGCCATCACCGGAGAACTTGCATCCGGCTGCCAGCCCGGGTAGCTGCCTTTTGCAGACGTTTTCGCGCCCGCCAGCGTGCCCAGAGATTCCAGCATGCTCACCACGTACTCTTTACCGCTGTCGATCAGCGAACGGATCAGGCAGATAATTTCCGCGCTGTCGTCGCTCATGGTCACCACGCCCACGTTCAGTGAGGTTTCCACCACGCCTTTCGCCACGTCAGAGTTGCGGATCACGCCGTTTGGCGTCGCGTTCAGCAGCTGAACGAAGGTGTCACGAGACTTCGCGGTCAGCGCGGCTTTATCCGTGGAGACGGATTCCAGCACCACGGTCAGGTTCTTCTCTTTCGCTGACAGTTCGTTTTTCAGGATATCCAGGTACACGGTGGAGAGTTTTTTCAGCTCGTCGGCTTTTGCCGCCGGTACTGCCACTGTGGCGAAGGCTTCGCGTGGGATCGCGTTGCGCAGGGTACCGCCGTTGAAATCAACCAGACGCAGATCCAGCTCAGCCGCATGGCCTGCCAGGAAGCGCGCCAGCAGCTTGTTGGCGTTGCCCAGACCCAGGTGAATATCGCCGCCGGAGTGGCCGCCTTTCAGACCTTTCAGCGTCAGCTTGAAGGTCTGGAAACCGGCAGGAATCGCTTCGCGTGACAGCGGCAGGGTAGAGATGAAATCAATCCCGCCCGCGCAGCCCATGTAGATCTCACCTTCTTCTTCAGAGTCGGTGTTGATCAGGATATCCGCCTGCAGCCAGTTCGCCTGCAGACCGAACGCGCCGTCCATTCCTGCTTCTTCGGTCATGGTCAGCAGCACTTCCAGTGGACCGTGCTCAACGCTGTCGTCAGCCAGTACCGCCAGCGCAGAGGCCATACCGATGCCGTTATCCGCGCCCAGGGTGGTGCCGCGTGCTTTCACCCAGTCGCCGTCGATGTACGGCTGAATAGGATCTTTAGTGAAGTCGTGAACGGTGTCGTTGTTCTTCTGTGGCACCATGTCCAGGTGCGCCTGCAGCACAACCGGTTTGCGGTTTTCCATGCCTGCGGTGGCGGGTTTGCGGATCAGAATGTTGCCAACCTGGTCACGTTCCGCATGCAGACCTTTTTCCTTCGCCCAGCCCATAATATGTTCGGCAAGCTGTTCTTCATGGTAGGAAGGGTGTGGAATGGAGCAGATTTTGGCAAAAATATCCCACAGCGGCTGCGGAGATAGTTGAGACAGTTCAGACACGATAAGTCTCCTTGTCGAGGCGCTGCAAACAGGGTTGCAGGTCACAGGGTTAGCAGGTTAATAGTTACCACAAGTCAGGCTTGCGAGATGAAACTGAGAATACCACTTTCTCTGCTGGCTGGTAGCATAAAGCATGTAAAAACACAGGCAGAGGGCGCTAAACACTGGTTTTTAGTGCGCCAGATCTCTATAATCTCGCGCAACCTATTTCCCCCTCGAACACTTTTTAAGCCGTATAAAAACAGGCTGGGACACTTCACATGAGCGAAAAATACGTCGTCACCTGGGACATGTTGCAGATTCACGCACGCAAACTGGCTGCGCGTCTGATGCCTTCCGAACAGTGGAAAGGCATTATTGCCGTCAGCCGTGGCGGTCTGGTACCGGGGGCGCTGCTGGCACGTGAGCTGGGTATTCGTCATGTCGATACCGTTTGCATCTCCAGCTATGACCATGACAACCAGCGTGAGCTGACCGTGCTGAAACGCGCGGAAGGCGACGGTGAAGGTTTCATCGTGATTGATGACCTGGTGGATACCGGCGGTACTGCGGTCGCTATCCGCGAAATGTATCCGAAAGCACATTTCGTCACTATCTTCGCGAAACCTGCTGGTCGCCCGCTGGTTGACGATTACGTGATTGATATCCCGCAGGATACCTGGATTGAACAGCCATGGGATATGGGCGTGGTCTTCGTACCGCCGATTTCAGGCCGTTAATCCCAGTACGTAACTTTACACGCCCGGCAATGCCGGGCGTTGTTCTTTTTGGCCTGCCACGCGTTACAATAGTCTTCATATGACGTATTCATGGAGGCAACGCAATGACGCAGGCGAATCTCACCGAGACACTTTTCAAACCCCGTTTCAAACACCCTGAAACGTCGACGCTGGTGCGTCGCTTTAATCCGGGGACCCAGCCTGCCGTCCAGTCCGCGTTAGACGGTAAAAACGTGCCCCACTGGTATCGTATGATTAACCGCCTGATGTGGGTCTGGCGCGGTATCGATCCCCGTGAAATCCTTGATGTGCAGGCGCGTATCGTGATGAGTGAAGCCGAGCGTACCGACAGCGAACTCTATGATACGGTAGTGGGCTATCGCGGCGGAAACTGGATCTACGAGTGGTCTAAACAGGCGATGCTCTGGCAGCAAAAAGCCAGCCAGGAAGAGGATGCCACGCGCAGCGGCAAGCACTGGCTGCATGCGGCCAATCTCTATGCCATTGCCGCGTATCCACATCTGAAAGGTGATGAGCTGGCCGAACAGGCACAGGCGCTGGCGAATCGCGCTTACGAAGAGGCGGCCCAACGCCTGCCGGGCCAGATGCGCGAACTCGAGTTTACCATTCCGGGTGGGTCATCCATTACCGGGTTCCTGCATATGCCTGAAGGTGAAGGCCCGTTCCCGACCGTCCTTATGTGCGGTGGGCTGGATTCGTTGCAGATCGATTATTACAGCCTGTATGAGCGCTACTTCGCACCAAAAGGGATCGCCATGCTGACGCTGGATATGCCCTCAATCGGCTTCTCCTCCAAATGGAAACTGACTCAGGATTCCAGCCTGCTGCACCAGCATGCGCTAAAAGCGCTGGAAAACATTCCGTGGGTCGACCACACCCGCGTGGCGGCATTTGGCTTCCGCTTTGGTGCAAACGTCGCGGTGCGTCTGGCTTACCTTGAATCTTCTCGCCTGAAAGCCGTCGCCTGCCTTGGTCCGGTCGTTCACGCCCTGCTCAGCGATCCTGCACGCCAGGGGAGCGTACCTGAAATGTACCTTGATGTGCTGGCCAGCCGTCTTGGCATGCATGATGCATCAGACGAAGCGCTGCGCGTTGAGCTCAATCGCTACTCGTTAAAAACGCAAGGGTTGCTGGGACGTCGCTGCCCAACGCCGATGCTGTCGGGATTCTGGAAAAACGATCCGTTCAGTCCGGAAGAAGAGTCGCGCTTAATCACGTCGTCATCTGCGGATGGCAAATTGCTAGAAGTGCCGTTCAGCCCGGTCTATCAGAATTTCGATAAAGCGCTGAAAGAGATTACACGCTGGATCGCTCAGAGATTGTGTTAATAGATTGCTAAATTTTGCTGGTTTGGTAAAACAGTGGCTTCACAAAAGGAGATCGCAATGACGTTACCGAGTGGACACCCGAAAAGTAGACTGATTAAGAAGTTTATGGCTCTCGGCCCGTATATTCGAGAAGAGCAGTGTGAAGAGAATCGCTTTTTTTTCGACTGCCTGGCTGTATGCGTCAACGTGAAGCCTGCACCCGAAAAACGTGAATTCTGGGGCTGGTGGATGGAAATGGAAGCAGAGGAAAAACGTTTTACGTATAGCTACCAGTTTGGCCTGTTTAATAAAGACGGCAACTGGCAGGCCACCTCTATTAAAGATCAGGAAGTGATTGACCGCCTGGAATATACGCTAAAAGAGTTCCATGATAAGGCTCGTGCACTGCTGGCGACTCTGGATCTCAAGCTCGAGCCCGCAGATAACTTTTCCAGTGAAGCGGTGAAGCTGACTGCCTGATGGTGTCCCTGCGCCGGGTGGCGGCTTCGCCTTACCCGGCCTACAAAAAATGATGGTTTTCTCCCTCTCCCCGAGGGAGAGGGCCGGGGTGAGGGCACCAGTCCGCATTAATCCCCGAAATAAAAAAACCGGCACAGGCCGGTTTTTTATTTCGCATCATCAGAACTGGTAGGTCATACCCAGGGCAACGATGTCATCGCTGCTCACGCCCAGTTTATTTTTGTCGTCAATCTGGTTGATTTTATAATCAACAAAGGTGGACATATTTTTGTTGAAGTAATAGGTCGCGCCAACGTCAATGTATTTCACCAGATCTTCGTCACCAATACCTTCGATATCTTTGCCTTTAGACTGGACATAACCCAGGGACGGACGCAGACCAAAGTCGAACTGATATTGTGCGACCACTTCAAAGTTCTGCGCTTTATTTGCAAATCCGCCAGAAATTGGAGTCATATTGCGGGTTTCTGAATACATCGCTGCCAGATAAATATCGTTCGCGTCATATTTCAGACCGGTTGCCCAGGCTTCGGCTTTCTGCCCCTGGCCACGCGCCAGCAGGTTCTGCGCGTTGGTGCGGTCAGAGTTGGTGTAAGCGCCGCTGACGGCGAAATTGCTGCCGCCGAAGTCATAGGTCAGAGAGGTACCAAAACCGTCACCGTTCTGTTTCTTGGCGTCACGGTTTTCGTTTTTGCCCTGGTACTGCAGGGTCATGTCCAGGCCGTCAACCGCGCCGAAGAAGTCGGTGTTACGGTAGGTAGCAAGACCGGTCGCACGCTTGGTCATGAAGTTATCGGTCTGCGCGGAAGAGTCGCCGCCGAACTCAGGGAACATGTCGGTCCATGCTTCAACGTCATACAGGGCACCCAGGTTACGACCGTAATCCAGAGAACCAAAGTTTTTCAGCTTCAGGCCCGCGAACGCCAGACGGGTTTTCTGAGAGGAGTCGCTCTCGGCTTTGTTACCTGCAAATTCAGATTCCCAACGGCCATAGCCCGTCAGCTGATCGTTAATCTGGGTTTCGCCTTTAAAACCGAAACGAACGTAAGTCTGATCGCCATCTTTGGTGGCATCATCGCTGATGTAGTGCATGGCTTTCACTTTGCCGTACACGTCCAGCTTATTACCATCTTTATTATAAACTTCAGCTGCGTGAACGGATGCAGAAGCCACTACGCCCATAACCATTAATGCCAGAGTGCTCTTTTTCATTTTCGATCCTGTCTTATAAACGCGCTAAAAAATTCGCTGGACGATAAGCTCATGCTTAAGTCCCGTGAAAAAACAGGAAGGGTTTTATCGTTCTGGAATGAAACTTTTATGACAAACTAAGAATAATTTTAAAAAACTGTGATTTATTATTTCGGTAATAAAAGTGTCAAATTCTCCCGCTACGCTTCCTGATCCCGCGCAACAAATTGTTTCGCGATGTGCTAAGGCAGTTGGCAACGGGGCTGACTCCTGCTAAAACGTTCGTTCGACATTACTTTCCCTTATCGTTGAACGGCAGAGAATCATGAGTGACAGCCAGACGCTGGTGGTAAAACTCGGTACCAGTGTTTTAACAGGCGGATCGCGCCGCCTAAATCGCGCCCACATTGTTGAGCTTGTACGTCAGTGCGCTCAGTTACATGCCGCAGGGCATCGTATTGTGATTGTGACCTCCGGGGCGATTGCCGCCGGGCGTGAACACCTGGGTTACCCCGAACTCCCCGCGACGATAGCCTCCAAACAGCTGCTGGCCGCCGTGGGGCAAAGCCGACTCATTCAACTCTGGGAACAGCTGTTCTCTATCTATGGCATCCACGTCGGGCAGATGCTGTTGACGCGTGCGGATATGGAAGACAGAGAGCGCTTCCTGAACGCCCGCGATACCCTGCGCGCGCTGCTGGACAACAATATTGTTCCGGTCATTAACGAGAACGATGCCGTTGCTACCGCTGAAATCAAAGTAGGCGATAACGATAACCTCTCTGCGCTGGCCGCCATTTTGGCCGGTGCCGATAAATTACTGCTTCTGACCGATCAGCAGGGGCTGTTCACCGCCGATCCGCGCTCCAACCCGGAAGCCGAGCTGATTACCGACGTTCACGGTATCGACGATGCGCTGCGCGCCATCGCCGGTGACAGCGTGTCCGGCCTCGGAACGGGCGGCATGGGGACCAAGCTGCAGGCCGCTGACGTGGCGTGCCGCGCCGGTATCGACACCATCATTGCGGCGGGCAGCCGCCCTGGCGTGATTGGTGACGTGATGGAAGGCATCTCGGTCGGCACCCGCTTCCACGCTCAGGAATCCCCGCTGGAAAACCGTAAACGCTGGATATTTGGCGCGCCGCCTGCGGGCGAACTCGTCGTCGATGAAGGGGCAACCGCCGCGATTCTGGAACGAGGAAGTTCATTACTTCCTAAAGGAATTAAAAGCGTGACAGGCAACTTCTCCCGTGGTGAAGTGATCCGTATCCGTAACCTCGAAGGCCGCGACATCGCCCACGGCGTAAGCCGTTATAACAGCGATGCCCTGCGCCGCATCGCGGGTCACCACTCACAGCAGATCGACGCCATTCTGGGCTATGAATATGGCCCGGTTGCCGTACATCGCGATGACATGATTATTCGTTAAGGAGCCAGAACATGCTGGAACAAATGGGCGCCGCTGCGAAGGCCGCCTCTTACAAACTGGCGCTCCTTTCCAGCCGCGAGAAAAACCGCGTGCTGGAAAAAATCGCTGATTATCTGGAATCACAGTCCCAGGAAATTTTGCTCGCCAACGAACAGGATTTACTGGAAGCGCGCCGCAACGGTCTGAGCGAAGCGATGCTCGACCGTCTGGCGTTGACCCCGGCCCGCCTGAAAGGCATCGCCGACGATGTTCGTCAGGTCTGCAATCTGGCCGACCCGGTAGGGCAGGTGATCGACGGTGGGCTGCTCGACAGCGGTTTACGCCTGGAGCGCCGCCGCGTGCCGCTCGGCGTTATCGGCGTCATTTATGAAGCCCGTCCAAACGTGACGGTGGATGTCGCCTCCCTGTGCCTGAAAACCGGCAACGCCGCTATTCTGCGCGGTGGGAAAGAGACCTGGCGTACCAACGCCGCGACGGTGAAAGTCATTCAGCAGGCGCTGGAAGAGTGTGGCTTACCGGCGGGTGCCGTACAGGCGATCGAGAGCCCAGACCGCGCGCTGGTCAACGAAATGCTGCGCATGGACAAATACATCGACATGCTGATCCCACGCGGCGGCGCTGGCCTGCACAAGCTGTGCCGCGAGCAGTCGACGATTCCGGTGATCACCGGCGGTATCGGCGTGTGCCATATCGTGGTCGACGATAGCGCTGAGATTGCACCGGCGCTGAAGATTATCGTTAACGCGAAGACCCAGCGTCCAAGCACCTGTAACACCGTTGAAACGCTGCTGGTGCATCAGGATATTGCGAACACCTTCCTGCCAGCCCTGAGCAAACAGATGGCAGAGAGCGGCGTGACGCTGCATGCTGACGCCAGTGCGCTCGCGCTGCTGCAGGATGGCCCGGCTAACGTGGTTCCCGTCAACGCGGAGCAGTACGACGACGAGTTCCTGTCACTGGATCTGAATGTGAAAATCGTGAGCGATCTTGACGACGCGATTGCGCACATCCGTGAGCATGGCACGCAGCATTCTGACGCCATCCTGACGCGTACGCTGCGCAATGCCGATCGCTTCGTGAACGAAGTGGATTCTTCTGCGGTATACGTTAATGCCTCAACTCGCTTCACCGACGGCGGCCAGTTTGGTCTCGGTGCCGAGGTGGCGGTCAGCACGCAGAAACTACACGCGCGCGGTCCGATGGGGCTGGAAGCGCTGACCACGTATAAGTGGATCGGCTTCGGCGACGATACGATTCGTGCGTAAATAATCACGGGTGATGCAAAAGTAGCCGTTTGATTCAAAAGGGCATTGACGCATCACCCGGATAGATCTAACCTTTTGCCCCGTGGTTACATTCGTAACCGGCCTCTCAGGGCCGATATAGCTCAGTTGGTAGAGCAGCGCATTCGTAATGCGAAGGTCGTAGGTTCGACTCCTATTATCGGCACCATCTTTTATAATAAAATCATCAAGTTATTATTGCATTGTTTTGCTTTGTTCAACACTAATGTGCAATTTTGCGCGTTGTAGATGTGGCAAAATTGTGGCAAGTACAGTGAGATTGTTTGTGGCTCAATGCAAGGGTATGCTAACGGCACGTGTTACCTTGTAGCTCCCGTCGATCTTGTCTTTTGAGCAATATTACTACTTTGATGGTTTCTGGTTACGGATGTTGTCAGTCCAGTTCGCAGCCAGCACAGTTTGACCTAAAGGATGTTATTACAATAACCTACGCAGGCATTCAAACACGTTTAGTCTGCCATTTAGGTTATTGCATTCACTTGACGACCCATTTGCATTTCACTTAGTCATATCTAACAAAAAAATGCATTCGATACCCTACTATTGACAGGCAGCTTTGAGCGATCTGCTGACATTACCAGCATAGTGGCGTATTAATCATCTAGGAGCAGGTCACAATCTCAGCCATCAAGCTCTGGACTAACCCAACTGCGAAACGCTGCAGACTAACAAGACCATCTTCGTCGTCCTCGCCGTAGAAACGTGTGAAGGCAACCGATCGCACCTTCTCATAGTCTTCACCATGTTCATCGCCTCCAAAACGCTTGGCGAGCGCCGCCAGCACGTACTTCAAAGACTCTTGGTCCTCCTCTGAACGAATAGAGCTATGACTTCGCTAGAGACAAAGTCGCTTACTTAGCTTCCCTGTTTCGATGTTGCAACTCACATATTTTTAACTTTCAGAATGTGTTACCCAATAGTTCGTGCTAATGCTACTATTTGTATTCAATCGGATTAATGATGTTGTTACGCGAGTCCATTGAACTCAACATAAGGGAGTATATGGGGTTAGCTGAAACATTAGTTAGTATTCCGCAGTCTGAAAGAGGCGGTGAGATTGCTCAACGTGGGTTTGACTATCAAACTTGCTGGGCTTTATCTCAAATGCTGGAATATGAACTAGATGAAAAGAACTATGTGTTTATCTTCGAATATCATGATGATGTTCTTATTCTTGATGACGAAGTTTCTCCAACACAACTCACATTTGCTCAAGTAAAAACAAGAGAGAAACACTGGACTGCATCCACTCTTAGTAATAGCACCAAGAAGAACCCAATATCTATCATCGGTAAGTTATTTATTCATCAAAAGAATTTCGCCGAATATTCACCCAAGCTCCTTTTTGTTACTAATGCTTCTTTCAATCTATGTGAGGAAAACGGTGGTAAGTCTTGTTTTGGTGCAAATGAAGTCAAAGTGGAGTATCAGACGAGCTTTAAGAAAGCAATCAAAGATCAAGTAAAGCTTGATGACTCCAGTATCGATCTTTCTGTTATGCGTTTCGTTCAATCCTCATTAAGCCTAGATGACCACATTACACATCTAAAAGGTAAACTATGCGATTTCCTTAGCAAGAAGTTTGGCGATAGCATTAGCCTGAGTGTTAATGCATTAGCTTCTTTGCTTGAACAGGCGTGTCGAGAAAAATCCAAGGTAAAATCCGCAGATATTATTAATTTTCCTGAACTTATCTCACGAAAGGGTTTCTCATCAGAAGCATTGAATGGTGTGCTTGATTCCTTGAATGCAAGTAATAGTTTAAAGCCTGATTGGGACAAAGCTAGTCCCCTATTCAATGATCTTGGCAAAACATCGCTTCAGCTCATTATCCTGCAAGCCATGTTCTCACAAATTTGCATCGACCTTAACCAAAACAAAAAAAATCCTTCGACTGTATATCTAGAATATGCAATTAGCCTTTACGATGAGGCGAGTGCTCACTCGGATTTGAAATTATATCTAACTGAAACCATGTACAAAATTGATGCACTTTGTCCAGATTATGCATTGACTTTAAAGTCAGGGAAGAAAGAATGCATAGTTATTTACTCAATAATTCAGAAGCTCTTAGAGGGAGGTGAATAATGAAAAGCATATACTTTAAAAGTGCTCATATATTATCCCTTCGCGATAAGAAAGGATTCTCCTTCAAGTTCTCACCTGATATTAATATCATTACAGGTGAGAACGACACAGGTAAGTCTAGCTTTATTAAGAGCTTATATCATACATTAGGTGCTGATGTTCGACTGGATAAAAAGTGGAAAGAAGATAACTTTGTTTCAAAAGTTGTTATTTGTGTTAATAATCGTGACTATGCGTTTCTTCGCCACGAAAAACGTATTTCCATTTTCGATATAACAGCAGGACAAGAGCATCACTTAGTGACCTCTAGCTCTCGTGCAGAGATTGCATTAGCTGTGCGTGATGTCTTTGATTTCAATTTGGAGCTTGTGACTAAAACTAATTTGGTTCAGGGACAAGCACAACCAGCAAGTCTTTATCTCCCTTACTATATTGATCAAGATAACGGTTGGGGGAAAGTTTTAGATTCATTTAGCAGTTTGGCTATGTATGAGGACTGGCAAAAAAATATCTTGAATTTTCATACTGGTGTAAAACCAAAGGAGTACTATACTTTACAAGGAAAGATTAATTTAATTGATATCGATCTTGTTGAAATCCGAACGACGTTAAAAGCTCTAAAGAGAGCTAAAAAGCGATTCGAAGAGTCATTTGGAAGAGTACTTTTCGATGTGGATGTAAAATATTATGAAGAGCTGCTGGAACGTTTCCTTCGTAAGTGCCAAGACTTACATCAAGAAGAAACAGAATACAGAATTAAGCTCATAAAAATATTATCTCTACGAGATGAATTAGTAACAGAAATAGAGGAATCAAAAAGACAGCTCGATGAAAATGATATAGATTCTTTGCTACCATCGGCAGGCTTAGAAGCAAGATATGTAGTACTTGAGAATAAAGAAAAGCTATTGCAAATCATACCAAAGTTGTATGAGGAAAAATCTGTATATGATGATCAACTCTCTAAAATTAAAGAAGATTTGAAACAGGCTATAAGCTTAAGCTCAGAACTCAAAAACATGCTTCTGGAAGTCAAAGAGCAACTGACTCTTCAAGACGTTATTAAGTCTCAAGCAAGTAAGCAGGTTGAGGTAACTTTCGATGAGCAAATTAACGAATTACTGCTAAAAATAGGCGAATTGGATGTTGCTAGAACTCAGCTTTCAAAAGAAATAGCAAAGTTCGAAGATAAAAAGCGAGCAAAAGAAATCAATGATAAGTTTAAAGAGTCACTGAAGTTTGCGCAAACTGAGTTAGGTATCAAAGATCCTAAAGTTGGAACTATTCTTCAATATGGTCCGATTTCTAAGAGCGAAACAGGCAGCCGTGCTCCAAGATCAATATTGGCTTATCACTATGCTCTTCTAAAAACAATAGAAGATAAATCGACAAGTCCTATGCTTCCAGTAGTAATTGACTCGCCTAAACAACAAGATCCAGATCCGCGTACAACAAAAAAGTTATTCGATTTATGTATTAATGGTTTATCAACTAATAGCCAGCTAATTATCGGCTCAGTTTCATTTGAAAGAGAAACGAATCAGTTTAAAACACTTATTATGACTGAAAAATACAGTCTGCTAAAATCAGAGCTTTACAATCAGGTTTATCAAGAGATTATGCCTCTTTATGAACGAGCTGCGTTATCATAATCTGATCATTTATATGGGAACACGCTCATCACTATGAGTGTGTCTCCTCATAGTTACGCTAGCTATCAATTAAATTAGCCTATTCAATTGACCAGCTCTTCATTGATCAACAATAAGTGCTATTAGCTACTTCAGCTTTCGGCACAGAGCGGACGAGATGGCTGGTTTGAAGGTCCGCTGTGAGCGAAAAGCGGAAGTTCGTAAGGTATTGCTAACACGCCGGGTGCTAATCGACTGGGAGTAGGTCATATTAGCAGCTCGAATCAGAGATTGTCGTTCGGCGGTCAGAGGCACCTGAACGACTGAATCGACCTGTTAAATCCACAGCACTAAGTGGTCGGTCAACATGATTGATTAAAAATTCTGACGCTAAGTTCGTTGCTAATGAAGTTGCTCAACTCAAAATAAATGGAATATCCTTTCGAAGTTTATGCGAAAGTTCATGATCAGGATAATACTCTACTGCTAGTTTCCACACCCGGCTTGCCTCATCATAATTTCGCGAATTCCAATACAGCCCTCCAAGATTGAACAAAGCAAGTTCGTTTTTCTCGTTTAATGATAAGCATTTTTCATAAGAATCGATTGCCTCTTGGATATATCCTTGAAATTCGTATGCAACTGCGACCTGGAACCAGCTAAAATCATCAGGTTGAATTTTTTCAGCTTGCTCAACTAAGATAGGTAAGCTTTCTTTGAAGCGCTCAAGTTGATTAAGAGCAACTCCGAGACAGTACCCATATTCACCACCAGCAATCTCATAAGCTTTACGAAAATACATCGTTGCATCTTCCCATTCATCTTCATCTTGAGCCCAATGGCCTATACGATCCCAAAGAAAAGCAGTATCTTCATCATTAACATTTTGTATTCGCATCTCAAACTCTTTTTTAAATTCATGATACGAGTACTTAGATGAATTATCATTTACTCTTAGATAATTTTTCGCTAATAGAATTTCTCTTGATGCATCAGGGTGGTTCGGATGCATTTCTAAAAAGCGAGTCCAAAAAGGCAAGCTTAACTTAGTAGAAACAGGCGAGGTTCGACAGAACGTAGCAACTAACATCAAGCACCATTGCCACAATTCATCTTTATTATCATTTCGAGTTAATAAACTATTAATCTCTCTATATGCCGAGCGATAATCCTCCATATTGAAAAGAGTATTTATGCGCCACTTTTCAACAAAGATGATTTTATGTTGATGATTCCTTGGGAAAAGAACTAAATCTAAGTGCTCCAATGCTAGTTCATAATTACCCTTACGATTATGAATAACACCTACCGCTAAATTAGCTTCATTTAAGTTCGGTTCTAAATCCAGTGCCTTCTTATAGCATTCAAAAGCTTCATTTTCTTTCCCCAATCGTGAATAACTGCTACCCATGTTTTTGTAACATTGTGCAGCTAGTTTTCCTTCCTCAACCAAATGTCCCAGAGCGTTCTTATACTCTTGAATAGCTTCTTTGTCTCTTTCAAGAGCTGTATATCCATTACCTAATGAATAATATAAACTCATCTTATTTATATTACCCTCATCGATTCTTTCTCTAAGATATTTTATACCATCCAAGATCCTTTCTTCATTACTATCAACTTTGTCCATGCCTTTATTTATTTCCGACATATATGGAACGATCATAGCTGGATGGTTGGCGCCGAAAATAGCTAAAAACTCATCGAAATTAGCACTTATCACATCGTCATGATTATTTTCATATAGTGAGTTAAGCAGTTCTTGAGCTAACTTTTTATCTTCCGGTATATGTATCTTAGGTATGGCTTTATTAATAGCCTTAGTAATGTTTGAAATAGGTTTGGTTATCAAATCGATTCTTGCATTGCGATTATTTATGGCGTTAAACCTCGCCACCTCTGCGATTTCATGCAAACGAGACTCGGAAATATCCTCAATGAACTTTACAGTCAATGTTTCTTGCTCAATCCATTGTTTTTCAGATTGTTCATAATCCCTTATTACGGCTTCGGCGAATGTTATTTTTAGATTATTACTTGGAGCATGAAAACATACATAGAATGAATAAGGATGCATTAGTAGGTAATTTAGGTTAGCTCTATTAACAGATATACTAATCGAACCATCATTGTTTAATTCTTGTTCAGTTCCTTTCAATTGAACAAACAATCTAATGTTAGTTGCTTGACCATTTGTAGTAATTTCAAGTTGATAGTCAACGCCGTAATCATTTATATCCTGACTTTGAATAAAAAAATCGTTTGAATCTCTGAGGAAATTTTCAAAAGCTGATATTGCAAGTCTTTCAATCCTATGATTCCTGTCTCTTTTGGGGAAATCATTCAAATGCTGCATTTTCTGTCCCTATATACTGTGCACGGAGATATCAACCTCTCTATTAAACTCGATTTCAGTATTTTGGCAACAATTTGAAGCAACTGTAACTTAGAGCGTGTACAGCCTGGAATCCCCGCTGGCGGTGCCGGCGGGCGACAACTTTTGATAACTCAATCCCATCACTAGCGAACTGAACTGCTATCCGTTGATTAATACATAGTGATGCCAGCAATGTCCGCTCCTGGCCCGAAGCGGACCGCCTGGAACACCGCGAAATCTGCTTAGAGCGAGGAGCAGACATTCAACGTCATGCCAGAAACTGGAAGACTGACATGTAAAGTTGTGGTAGCAGATTATCGTTGTATTCACAGGTATTACGAAGGAATATCAGATACCGCCCTCTCCACAATGACACAGCCCTGCTCCGCCAACAGCACATCACTCGCACACGGAAATATCGACTAGGGTATTGAATCCGCTGGTGGGCTGTCCGTAATAATACGGTCAATAGCCTGCCATGAAGCGTAATTGGAAGGAAATACCTTATCTAATTTTGAGTGATCCACCACAATTAAGCTCTTGTTCGACCGTTGAATCATGGTGTTATAAATCATACCGCAATCAATCAACGCTTCGCCGGTCAGCTGTAACGCCGCTGGCTCCCAGGATGGCATAATCTGCCGAATATTGTTCAGAGATTTGTTTGAAGCAGTGAGCGAGAATGGAGCAGCGGATTTGTAGGTGTTCAAGTACTTGTTCCACCATATCCAGCCCTTTCAGGTGGGGGTGGCGCGCGGCGAATTGCTGAAACTCTTGCTCATAGAGCAGGCGTCTGAGCAGATTTTTTTGCCAGGGGGCTGGCCTGTGGCCAGAGATCCTCAAGTACATTATCGAAACTAAACATGGTGATTTCTCCTCCCATCTTGCCGATGACAGTATAGGCCGAAGATGACGCTTACATTTCATTACAATGAATAAACGACACTTTAAGACGGGAGAATGATCACAGTTAACGTATGGTTAGCCGCGCAGGTTGTGATCGATGGACGGTTTTTAAATGACAAAATTGTCATCTGGCGAGCCGCTTTCTGTCTCTCTGCGCGCTGTAGACTAGCGGTATTTCTTCCCGGACGCATGATTGCCATGAAATTACTTCACTCAAGGCCATTTCAGATAATTTGCCTGTTGGTGGGCTTCTCTGTCGTTTATCTCCTTTTCTTTCGCCAAAGTAGCGTCGCTGCCACGCCGCATAAATCCGCCAGCCCGCTGGTGAGCCTGGCGCAGGCGCAGGTAAAAAATCTGCCGTTAATGCTGACGACGCAAGGCCATGTGGTGTCGCTCAACCAGGTGGATATCCAGTCACAGATCACCGGTACGGTGAAAACCGTGGCGTTCAGGGAGGGGGATTTTGTTCAGCAGGGGCAGCTACTTTTTACGCTGGATGATAGCACCCAGCAGGCGGCGCTACGCCGTGCTGTAGCCGCTCAGGCGGAATCGCGCACTTTGCTGGATAAAGCGCAGCGTGATGTCGTCCGCGGACGCGGGTTGAAAGCACAAAACTACATTTCGGCCTCCGACTGGGACACGTTGCAAAGTGTGCAGCAGCAGTACAGTGCTCAGTACACCGCCGCGCAGGAGGATATCCGTACCGCGCAGGCGCAGCTCGGTTATACCCGCATTTATGCTCCAGTGAGTGGTAAAACCGGTGCGTTGAATGTTCATCCGGGGAGCCTGGTGCAGCCCGGCAGCGCTTCGCCGTTGGTGAGCGTCAGTCAGTTTGACCCTATCGGGGTATCGTTCACGTTGCCGGAAAAAAACCTCAATGCAGTACTTGCGGCACAATCTCAGGGGCCGATCGCGGTATCAGTCAGTAATGCCAAAGGTGAAAAAGTCAGCGGCACGCTGGATTTTATCAATAACACGGTGAATACCGAGACTGGCACCATCGCGCTAAAAGCACATTTCGCTAATGCCGGGCGTCTGCTGTGGCCGGGAGCCTTTCAGTCGGTCACCGTTGAAGCGGGGGCCGAGCAAGTTGTTGTGCTGCCACCGCAGGCCGTTCAAAACGGCCCGGATGGGCATTTTGTCTTCCTGGTAGATAAGCAAAACCAGGCGGTCACGCAGCCGGTTAATCTGCTGCGGATCCAGCAGTCGATGGCGGTGGTGGATGGCCTCGCGCAGGGTACAGCGGTGGTGGTGGAAGGGGCGAATAACCTGCGTCCTGGCGTGACCGTGGCGGTAGCGAAAAACGTGGGGCAGAACTGATGAAATTTGCTGAGCTCTGCCTGTCCCGCCCGATTGCGGTGATGCTGCTGTGGCTGGCGGTGATCGTCACGGGTGTTATCTGCTGGACAAAACTGCCGGTGGCGGCGCTGCCATCTTTTGATATGCCGACCATTCGCGTCAATGCGTCATTGTCCGGCGCCAGCCCGCAGACGATGGCCTCGTCGGTGGCGACGCCGCTGGAAAAGAATTTGTCCACGGTGCCAGGCTTGTCGATGCTCACATCTACCAGCCTGCAAGGGGCGACCACGATTGTGCTGGAGTTTGATCCCTCGGTGAATATCGACTCCGCAGCCGTGGATGTGCAGTCGGCGCTCTATCAGACCATGAAAAAGCTGCCGTCGCAGATGACCACGCCGCCGTCATTTCGCAAGGTAAACCCGGCGGATGCGCCGATTGCCGCGATTGCCATTGATTCGCCCTCCATGACGCTGTCCGATCTTAACCGTCTTACTGACAACCTGATTTCGCCCGCGCTGTCGACCATTAAAGGTGTGGCGGAAGTGACGGTGATTGGGCAAAAACGCTATGCGGTGCGGGTGGAAATTGACCCGGAGCGGCTGGCGGCAACGGATCTGACCTTAACCGATGTGCAGGCTGCGCTGAAAGCAGCCAACGCCAACTCGCCAATTGGTGAACTCGACGGCAAACGGCAAATGATGATGCTGCAAACGCACGGCGATCTGATGAACGCCGCCGATTTCGCCAATGTGATTATCGCCACCCGCAACGGGCAGCCGGTGCGTTTGTCGGATGTTGCCAGCGTGCAGGACAGCATCGAAAACGCGCTGAGCTACAGTGCGGTTAACGGACACACCGCTATCGTGCTGAGCATTAACCGCCAGCCTGGGGCGAACATTGTTTCTACGCTGGATGCCATCAACCAGTTGCTGCCCAAATTGCAGGCGCAGATGCCGCCGTCGGTCAACATGCAGTTGCTTAATGACCGCTCGTTATCGATTCGCCAGGCCATTCATGATGTCAATATCACCCTGGTGTTGACGATTGCGCTGGTGATTATGGTGATCATGCTGTTCCTGCGTCATTTCCGCGCCACGCTTATCCCGGCGCTGAGCGTGCCGGTGTCGTTATTGGGAGCGTTTGCCCTGATGTATGCGCTGGGTATGAGTCTCGACAACATTTCCCTGATGGGGCTGACCATCGCCGTTGGGCTGGTGGTGGATGACGCGATCGTGGTGCTGGAAAATATTATGCGCTATCGCGAGCAGGGAGAGACAAGCTGGCGCGCCGCACTGCTTGGCGTGCGAGAAGTGGCTTTCACCGTGTTGTCGATATCGCTGTCGCTGGTGGCCGTATTTATTCCTATCTTCTTTATGCCGGGCACGCTGGGTTTGCTGTTCCATGAGTTCGCCTGGGTGGTCTCGCTGGCGATTGCTGTCTCGGCGGCTGCGTCACTGACGCTTATTCCGCTGCTGGTGCCGATGCTTATCAAAAAGAGCCACGCCGAAGCCGCGGAACCTGCCTGGAGCCGGGCATTCGAGCGCGGCTTCGATGCGGTGCTGTGCCGTTACAGCAAGGCGCTGCACTGGGCGGTGAATCATAAATTATGGATGGTACTGGCGGCACTGGCGACCGTGGTACTGACCGCGTTGCTGTATATCAGCGCGCCAAAAGGATTTTTCCCGCAGGAAGATATTGGGCAACTGACGGTAAATATCGATACGCCGCAGGATATGTCCTATGACGGGCGATTAGTGGTGGCGCAACAGTTGGGCAAAACGCTAGTCGCGGATCCGGCGGTGAGCGCAATGCTGACTAAGGTCGATCATGACACGACGCAACTGGTGCTGACGCTTAAAGATCAGTCGCAACGCCCACCGATGGCACAAGTGATTGCCCAAATGCGCGCAGAAACCCAGTATCTGCCCGGCATCACGCCGTTCTTTAGCGCGGTGCAGAATCTGAAAGTGGGCGGTCGCTCAGCGAAAAGCAGTTATCAGTACACCTTGCAGTCGGTCAACAGTGGTGATGGGCTATCGTTAAATGACTGGGCCAACAAGTTAATGGACGGCATGAAGAAAACCGGCGTGTTTGTGGGTATTAACAGCGATGCGCAGCTCAACGGCTTGCAGGCAGATTTACAAATCGACCGCAACAAAGCCTCGCTGATGGGCGTCGATATCGATCAGATCCGCAGCAATTTGTACGCCGCGTTTGGTACGCAGCAGGTATCGACAATTTATGCGCCGGAAGATAGCTATCAGGTTATCATGGAGGTGAACAATGCTTTCCGGCAAAACGAGAGCGATCTGTCGAAAATCTATGTGCGTTCGTCGGCAAATACGTTGCTACCGGTAACCACTTTTACGCATGTGACGCGCAGCCAGGGGATCACGGCGGTCAACCACCAGGGGCAGCTTCCGGCCATTACGGTTTCGTTCGATCTGGCGCCGGGTAAATCGCTGTCGGACGCCACGCGCGCCATTAATCAGGTGCAGCAGGATATCCAGATGCCGGGTTCGGTGTTTGGCAGCTATGCCGGGCAAGCGGCGCTGTACCAGCAGTCCCAGAGCAGCCAAATCTGGTTGATTGTCATTGCGCTGGCGGTGATCTACGTGATCTTAGGTGTGCTGTATGAAAGCTGGATCCATCCGCTGACCATTTTGCTGGGTTTGCCATCGGCGGCGGTCGGCGCATTGTTGGCGCTGCGGTTGCTGAATCTCGATCTGACGTTTATCGCCATGATTGGCATTTTGCTGCTGATAGGTATTGTGAAAAAGAACGCTATCATGATGATAGACTTTGCGCTTGCGGCTCAGCGTACGCAGGGGATGTCGCCGCATGATGCAATTATTCAGGCCTGTATTCAGCGTTTTCGGCCGATAATGATGACCACGCTGTGCGCGATGATGGGGGCGCTGCCCATCGCGTTTGGCTGGGGGGCGGGCGCTGAGCTACGCCAGCCGATGGGTGTGGCGGTGGTCGGCGGGTTGCTGTTCTCACAACTGGTTACCCTGTTTATTACGCCTGTGTTTTATCTGTTGTTCGCAAGCGTTGGTGACAAGCAAGCGCAGTTGCGCGATCGGGTGGAGGCATAATGAGATTACTGCTGGTCGAAGACCAAACTATGGCCGCTGACTATATTGCCAAGGGGCTGAAAGAGAATGATTTTGTCGTCGATGTTGCTAACGATGGCGTCGATGGCCTGCACTATTTGCTGACCAATGAATATGACCTTGCGATCCTGGATGTGATGCTGCCGGGGATGAACGGCTGGAAAATCCTTGAGCTGGTGCGTCAGGCGGGCAGATTAACGCCAGTGATGTTTTTGACCGCGCGTGATGATGTGGATGATCGGGTGCGCGGGCTGGAGCTGGGCGCGGAAGATTACCTGATCAAACCATTCTCTTTTAGTGAACTGCTGGCACGCGTGCGGGTAATTATGCGGCGGCGAGCGGCACATACGCCGGTGGTGGATGAGTCGGTAATGCAGATAAGCGATCTGCAACTCGATTTTCTTAAACACCGGGTAATGCGCGGTGGTAAACGCATTGAACTGACCCAGAAAGAGTTTATGTTGCTCAGCCTGTTAATGCGTCGCAGCGGGGAAGTGCTGTCGCGTACGGTGCTGGCGGAGCTAGTATGGGATATGAATTTTGACCCGGAAACAAATGTTATCGATGTGGCGATCCGCCGCCTGCGCAGCAAAATTGATGACGGCTACGAGGTGAAGCTGTTGCACACGTTGCGCGGCGCAGGCTATGTGCTGGAAGAGCGAAATGATGCTGATCCCGCGTAATTTCCCTATTACCCTGCGGCTGACGCTCTATTTTTCCATCGCCATGGGGCTGGTGTTGTATATCGTTTCGGGTCTGTTGTACTCCACCATGCGCAATCAGTTGAGCCAGAAGGACGAAGATGAGTTGCGCAGTACACTGCGCTTTCAGCAGGAGATTGCCGCCACTATCAGCGAGCGCCAGGGGCCGAAAGATCTCTGGCAGCAGGAGTTGTTTGAGTTCGTGGCGCGTCAGGAACGCTTGTCGCTGCGCATTATCAGCCCGGACGGTAAAGTGTGGGCGCAATCGAGCAAGATGCGAGTGCCGCAGGAAGATTTCCCCACGCCGTCTCCGGAGTTTAGTTATACCTCGTGGCGCTACCATAAGCACGAGGTCAGTGAAAAGTACCTGATTGCCTCCACCAATTTCGTCCTTAAAGACAATCAGTCGTGGCTGGTGCAGGCAGCGCTCAATGTGTCGCAAAACAACGAGATTATTGAAGATTACTGGACGCGCATGCAGGGTGTGGTGGCGCTGGCGATTGTGCTATTCGCCGCCATTGGCTACTGGCTGGCTCGTCGCGGGCTGCTGCCGCTGCGTACCATGAGCCGTGAGATCGCGCATATTCATGCCGCAGATTTACATACCCGTCTCTCCATACAAGATTGGCCTTCGGAGCTGAACACGCTCTCCGCCTCGTTCGATGGTATGATGATGCGGCTGGAAGCCTCGTTTGCCCAATTGACTCGCTTTTCTTCGGATATCGCGCATGAGTTGCGTGGCCCTATCAACAATCTGATCTCAGCCGCCAGCGTCACGCAAAGTAAAGCGCGCACTGCGCAGGAGTATCACGAAGCGCTGACCGCTATTGTCGAAGAGGGAGAACGTCTGTCACGAATGATCTCCTCGATGCTGTTTCTGGCGCGTGCAGACAATAGCCGTGAACCGTTGAAGCTTGAATCACTTAACAGCGCAACGGAGTTCGCCCGGCTGGTGAATTTCTACGATGTGCTGGCAGAAGAGAAACACATTACGCTTACCAGCGAAGGTGAAGTGACGTTTTACGCCGATCCTATTCATTTGCAGCGTGCGCTCTCTAACCTGTTGTCAAACGCATTACGCCATACCCCTGCAGGCGGGCATATCGTGCTCAGCGCAACGCAGCAGGCTAACGATGTCTGGCTCAGCGTAGTGGATAATGGCGAAGGCATTGACTCGCGTCATCTGCCGCACATTTTCGATCGTTTCTATCGCGTGGATGATGCACGCAGCAAAGCGGAGAATACCGGTCTGGGGCTGGCGTTAGTGAAAACCATCGCCGAAATGCACGGCGGTAAGATCACGGTGACCAGTGAGGAGGGCAAGGGCAGTCGCTTTACGCTGGTGCTGCCGCAGCGCAAGCCAACCTGACAGAATTGTCATCCAGGCGTTGAGTGAGAGTCATCATAGCAGGCGGATAATGGGCATTATCCGCTCCTCACTCAGGTTTACGTTATGCAAACACACTCTTTGTCTGATTCCACGAAAACACGCTTCAGCGCTTATGCCTCCTATATTCGCCAGTTTATCGCTTCCCCGCGCACGGTGGGGTCTGTGGTTCCGTCATCGGCTGCACTGTGCAAAACAATGATGAATCAGATCGACTGGTGCGACAGCCTCGTCGTTGCCGAACTGGGGGCGGCAAACGGCGTACTAACGAAAGGGCTACTGACGCGGATGCGCGCAGACGCCCAGTTAGATGCGTACGAAATTAACCCGCGCTTTCTTCAACAACTGGGGGCAATTAACGACCGACGATTGCAGGTGGTTGCCGCCTCGGCGGAGCAGCTTCTTCGCCCTTACGACGCTATCTTCTCCTGCTTACCATTGTTATCGCTGCCGGTGCGTGTGGTAACGCGGATTATGCGACAAATCCATCAGAGTCTCTCGCCGCAGGGAACCTATATTCAGTTTCAATACAGCCCGCTGTCAGAGAAATTATTGTCGCGTTATTTCTACTGGCAACGCGTCGTGGTGGTGAAAAATGTACCGCCTGCTCTGGTTTATATCTGTACGCCACGAAAAATTAACGAAACCTCTATTTAGCGAGATAGCGATCATGAACTCTGTACAAAAAAATACGCCGTGGCTTAATAAAGTCCCGGAGGTCACGGTAATATTTTGGCTGATAAAAATGATGTCGACGACGGTTGGGGAAACCGCGGCAGATTTTCTGAATATGGATTTAGGCTTTGGTCTGATTAATACATCATTTGTCGTCGGCGGATTGCTGGCGGTGACACTTTATTTCCAGATGCGCGCCACGCGTTATATTCCGGTGTTGTACTGGCTGGTCGTGGTGTTTATCAGTGTGTTTGGTACGTTGGTTACCGATAATTTAACCGATGCCTGGCATGTGCCGCTGGCATGGTCTTCAGCCTTTTTCACGCTGGCATTGATCACGACCTTTGCTGTCTGGTATCGCCGGGAAAAAACGCTCTCTATCCATCATGTCGATAGCGCAAAACGTGAAGGTTTTTACTGGCTGGCGATCCTCTTTACCTTTGCGCTGGGCACCGCGCTGGGTGACTGGCTGGCGGAAGGATTGAGCATGGGATATGACGTTACTGCCGGCTTTTTTGGCCTTTGGTTGCTGTTTATTGCTGCGGCACGGTTCGTTTTCCGGGCGAACGCGGTGTTCTGTTTCTGGGCGGCGTATATTCTGACTCGCCCGTTTGGTGCGGCCTGGGGCGATTTGTTATCGCAACCGCTGGAGAATGGCGGCTTCGGTTTTGGCGCCAATGTTACCAGTGTCATTTTCAGTACCATCATTGTTGTACTGGTTGGAGGACTTTCACTGGTGGAATACCGCAAACCAACGCAAAAGCGTTAATCACCTTGTGTAAGGGCGCCGCTGATGGGCGCCTTTACACGTTTAACCCACACATCCCAGCCGATAACCAAAACCACGAACGTTCTCCAGTAGCAATGTGACGCCAGGATCGCTTAACTTGCGGCGTAAGTTGCTGATATGCCCATCTACCGCTCGTTCGCTGCCATCGAGGTCTGGCAGACAGTGGTGCAACAACTCTGAACGGAAAAATACACGCATTGGCTGGTGAATAATATGGCACAGCAGCCAGTATTCTGTGGCGTGAGCAGTGCGGAAATCTCTTTACGCTGGCTGCCTACAAACACCTGGTGCGTGTCGCGATGAATTTCCACCGTGAGGGCGTTGTATGTCTGTGCGTTCTAGCTTGCAGCAGGTAGCAGGCGACGGCGGATCACATGCAGGCGTGCAACCAGTTCGGCGATGCTAAAGGATTTCACCAGATAATCCTCCGCGTCAAGGTTGAGGGCATTCACCATATCCTTATCGTTATTTAGCGTAGAGAGGACGATTACCGGCACCGTGCTTTGGCGTTTTATTGCTTGCAGCAATTCCAGACCCTTTTGCGGCGGAGATTCAATAACAATAAAATCAGATTTATTAATTAGCGTGAAATTAAAACCGTGATAGCTGTTTTCGAAAATTTCACGCGAAAATTTTATTTTAATATGCCGACGAATTGTCGGTATGTTTATTGGCATAGGCTATTAAGATGGTTGGTTTATTTTCTTGTGGCTGCATTGCTTCACCTCTTGTTGTCAGAAGATTTCCCGCCAGGCGGGTTTATTACCTGCAATTATCACCGTCTAATAATTAGAGGGTCTCAACGTCAACATGACAATATTGTCATGTTGACGTTGGACTCGCGTCACTACGCTAATGAGATAATTCTTCCGTCAACTATTCCTGTCGGGAGATACCACAATGAAACGAAATATGATTTATCTGCTGCTGATCATTTCTGCACTATTTACATTCGGGCAAACCGCCGCGGAAGCCAGAGTGAATAAAGTTGGGGAAACCTGGGTGCTTTCACCCGCTGCCTGGCACCCTAACCCGAATAAAATCCATGAAAACTATCCCTTCGATTTAAATGAAAAATCGACCGGTGATACGGACTCTGCAAAGCTACTTTCCACACAGAAAAAAGCGCAGTCGCAACAGGATTCCCACACTGAGGTGTTATTCACGGAATGAAAAAACGTCCAAAGATAGCTACCGGGTTAGGATTTTGCCTGCCTGTGCTGATAGCTGTGCCGGTGGTGGCCTGGCTAACCGGTTGGCACTGGCAGGCGGAAGCACAATCGCCACAACTCGGTTTTTTCTACTTACTCACACAGACGGTGAGCAACCCCGTTGGGGTGTTCACTGCCGTCGTGCTGTTGGCTGCGTTACTGTGGGTGCTGAAACCGGGTAAAGCGCATCGGTGGAAATGCGCATTGCTGATTATGGCACCGATTGCGTTGGGACAGGTGGCGGTTAGCGTGTTGAAACGAGTGGTACAGGAACCACGTCCCTATGTGATGTGGCTGAACCATGATCAACCGCAGGCGGTTGCGCAATTTTACAGTGAAGAACCGGCGAAGCGAGGTATGACCGTGCTGAATACGCTGCATGATAACCGCGCGATCCCTAGCTGGCAGCAAGATCACTGGGCGAAGGAGAGCACCTGGTCGTTCCCGTCGGGGCATTCGATTTTTGCCGCGGCCTGGGCGCTGCTGGGCGTTGGCGTGCTGTGGCCGCGAAAACGCTTTCTTGCTGCGTTTATCCTCACCGCATGGGCTGCCGGCGTACTGGTTAGCCGCCTGTTTTTAGGTATGCATTGGCCGGTGGATTTACTGGCGTCTATTGGCCTGGCGTTTATCCTCACTCGTCCGTCGGTGGTTGCGATAAACCGCTATTTGCCGCCACCGGGCGACAACATTCTGTAAGAGGAAAAAAAGCCCTCTCCGGGCGGAGAGGGTTACAGTTTCAGAGGGTGCCGCGTTCGGCAAGATCGAGGGCGAAATAGCTGAAAATCAGATCCGCCCCTGCGCGTTTGATGGCGCCGAGGCTTTCCAGCACCACTTTGTCTTCATCAATCGCGTCTGCCTGAGCGGCAAACTTGATCATCGCGTATTCTCCGCTCACTTTGACCTGCTACCCGATGATTAACATATTATGATGCCAGCAATGTCCGCTGCTGGCACTGAGCGGACCGGCGCGAAGATCGATGTCCGCTGTGAGCGAAGAGCGGAACTTCGCGATTAATCTCGCAGTCAAATAGTTGCATTACTCACATTACGGCGTATTAATCAATGGAGAGCAGATCAATAAGAACAGAAATAAACATTCCAAGCATTACTACAAGTCTGACATTAGAGCCAAACACATAATCCGTTCCCAGTGATTCACAAAAGGCGAATTATTGATTATTGTTTGAAATATAAGGTGTTTAGCAGCATTTTTATCTACGGAGATTGGTAGTACTGAGTTATATAGAGCTAAAAGCACAACTAACCTCGCACCAGCTTCTTTAGAGTATCTTAAAGATAAATCAAAATCGTTAAAATGTTTTTCCACTCTTTGTTTATGTGCATTATCCCAATCAGCAGGTGGCGAAACAAAATACTCAATAACTCCAGGCTCATCATTTTTGCCAACCAAGTATCTAGCCGATATCCACTGTTCATCATAATAACGGCTATCGTCTAAATAGGGATGTATTATCTGTTCTGCTTCATTTCTTGCAAAAGCTTCCCCTTTACCATCCATATTACAATCTCGACAAGCTGGCACAAGATTAACAGGCAATATAGAAAACTGAGGATAGTGAGCTTTAGGCAAATAATGATCTAAATTTCGAGGTCGCCCAATCCCACCACAAAATGGGCATTTTTCATTAGCAGCAGTCATCAGGGCATCATAAATAGTTCGAGCAGGCTTTTTCTTCCCAACAACATAATTTCCATAAAGCTTAACAAAGTCAGATTTCTTTAACCGACCTACAACAATAGGGTCTTCCTCATTTTTTATTTGCAGTGGTTGTATTGTATAAAGTTCACCAGTTAATGCCGATGCATTGTATGAAGCTGCCAATGTTTGCAAATCAGTTATTGCTTCATTCACTTTCAGCAACAAGCCCGGATTACCAGTTATGCCTTCGCGGCAGCTAGTCAGCATATCGGCATATGTATAAGCAGGTTGTTTAAGTTTTAACATCACTTAACACTCCGATCTCTGTGTGTGACAAGCGCTTTTAATAGAGCTCGGGCTTCAACACCAAGCTGGTTACGATACTCATCGACTATATCCTCATATGTTCCACCTGACTTAACAGATTGGACTAATAAATCGTGAAAACCGGATTTAACTACTTCAAGACCAAATACCTCTCTTGTTAAGATTCCTACATTCTCACCAAATGTTTCAATGTCTGGCCTGCGAGATTCGGTAGACAATCTTGAACGATTGATTTTCCAAACACATCGTTTAGGGACCTCTTGAAGTACCACAGGTGAGTGAGTTGCAATAATAGAAACACCATTTCTATCAAGTAGCAAATCAGACAGTGCACGAATAAAAGCAGACAGCAACGGTGGATGAAGATGGCTCTCTGGTTCATCAATTAGCACTAACGTTTTTTCTTCCACCGTTGCAACTAAACGTGTAAGTGTTAATAACACTACCGCATGACCGGAGCTCATTCTTTTTATACGTTTCCGTGCATTACTAACGAGCATCTCACCATTATATCCTGCTAGATTTTTCAGCTCCATGCTTGCAAAATTTTCATCAGACTCCAAAGTATCAATAGCCTGCAGCCATCTTTCACGCTTAGGAATCTGGCTAAAGCATAGCGTCAAAGCTTGTAGAAAGTCTTCATGAATATCATTTAGTCCTTTCAGCGACTCTCCTTTTTTTTTCAAACCTATATAGAAGTAGCAAGTTCCCTTTGATGGATCAGGCTGTTCACTTGGTGGCTCGAATGGATCGAATGCGCTAAATGACACAGAGACTAAACTACTAAAGTAATCATTATCAATCGGATCATCACTCCACCCCTCCAGATCATAAAATTTTGCATTCGACGTACCTTTACTGGTAACAGCTTCAATCATTCCGTTTAGAATTGTCGTTTTCCCCACACCATTACGACCTATGATCGCGTGAATATTGGTGCTTGGTTTTTCTCCTACTTTCACCTTAAATGATAATTCGATATCGGAAATCTTGTCTTGTGCAGGGCGAATGAACTTGAACTCAAAATTAGTCAGTGGATTCTTTCCCTCAAGTACTCGCGCAAACTGCCCTTTAATAACAGACAAACTAACATACCGAAGCAAAGACGTTTTAAAGACCTCCTCATCCTTAACAAGATCTATAAGTTCTGGCGCATAAGCAATATCTTTGAGCGCCTCAAGTAATGAAACTTTGACGGATTCTGGTAAATTCGAAATTTTCTGATAATAGTCGACATCCTGACCAACGGAAAAATATCCTTCTGGGAGAATTCTAAACCTGCTTCCTAACGTGGAGTAAGTTGATTTTTCAGTAGTTTGTCCTTGAAAGCCAATCTTGACATTCCCAATATCATGCCGTTCACCTTTCTGATCAAACAGATACATGTAAAACATTGTAATGAATGAAAAGTCATTCCAACGATCCACATGCAGGTAAGCCGTACTAATACCTGCGGCAGGAATACGTTGCTCTCGGGGTACAATAATGATTTCCATATAATTTCCGAAAACCTTTTTTTGTTTAGATTCACCTAATTATATCAAAAACAACAACAGATGTGTAAATATCTTCTGCGAGAAATTTAAATATAAAAGAAAACTCAAAAATTGTTTTTGCGGTTACGCTACTAATTAAAAGAAGTATCTTCAGGAGTTCTAATTATTAGTTGAAATAATTTACATATGAGACGCAGTTGGACTTTTGACATAATAAGATTCTAGCAAAGGCAGCTTCTGGCCAAAAGCAGTCTTTCGGGTTTAAGACCTACAGCCTGACACTTCCGAATCTAAGTGGTCGAATTTTATTAGTGATGGTGGAGTAATCTGCAAATGGGTAGTCAAGTCAAATGGAACTATGTATCCATTAGTATTTGCGGCTAATTAGATGTAAGATATTAACGTCTAATGTAGGAATGTTCCATTCAGGCCAGAGCGTCAAACAAAGCCCGAACTTACCAGTCGGGCTTCTTTATGTCGGTTTTCAGTGTCGCCTGTACCACGGCTAAAATGATTTGTCCGGTCAGGACTGTGTCCCATCATCCAGGGTCAAATTTCTCAATCCTCAGTCCTCCTGGTGTTATCATGTTTTAATGAGTCACTAGTAATACATGAGTATTATTCAAAGCATATTATGTATTAGGACTAAGCAATCTAATTGAATACCATTACTTTTTTTTATTAAACCATGCCTCATGTAGCTCTTGCAGTTTCACCCAAAAATATGCATCTGTATTGAAAATTATCGCGAGTTGAAAAGCTTCCTCAAGAGTTATATTTCGCTCATTTTTTATTATTTCCAAAATTTTTTCATATGATGTATCCATCAGTTCAGCAAGTCTTGCGGGAGGCATATCCAATGGTTTCAAGAATTCTTCGTATAAAATCTCTCCGACAGTTGAAGGTGCAGCATTTATCGTCCTCATCCCCCCTCCTTTTTTTTAAACGTCATCGGATTCATTATAGTAATTTGTTTAGCTAAACAAATCATAGAGTAAGGTTGGTTTAAGTGTTTTTCTTACTCAAATTCGATATATCCGCTGTCAGGAATGAATCATTTGCAAACAGTAGTTCTTATAAAGGTTAGCTAACCAAATTTATAAGTCATCTACAATCCTCTGTTATTTACATTTTGTTTCATTTTATTTATTGCTATTTAGTTTAGCTAAACAATCTATTTCATCATGTATAATCTGTGTATTTACCCACAGATTCTGTTGATAATATTGTGCATAACTTGTTTGTTAATTTTTTATTATATGACACTTGAGGGGCTGCTTTATGACATATGAGGGGCGATTTCATGACACTTGAGGGGCTACTTTATGACATATGAGGGGCGCATGTGGATATTTTTCCCCTTAATAATCATTGCTTTAATTGAGTTTTGCACACCCCTCTAACCAGATCTTTAACCTTATATATAACCAAAAAGATTAAAGGAATTATTAAAACCTTACTGTGATTCAGAAATTGGTCAATAAAACCAATTTCATATGAAGTTAGAACCCGATGAATAAAAACCCTGTTGACATTATTCTTTTTGGCAGTAAGTTTTAATTATTCTCAATTCATAACGTTGGTTAGCAAACTTTAGCGCCTAAAATTTTAGCCGCTAAAATCCTCAAATTTCTACTGAGAGATGGGTTCTTCGATGAAATCAGTTATGCCAGAACTTATAACCGTTGAAGAGTTGGCTTTTGCATTAAAGAAAACTGTAAAAAGTATCCGCAGTGATGCAACGCGAAATCCAAAATGTCTTCCACCAAGATGCCGTCTTCCCGGTAATAAACGTCTTCTCTGGCGTAGAGAGGATGTTAAGGACTGGATAGATAAATCTGTTGAGTCAAAGACAGAAAATGACGATATAGCGAAAGAGATAAATAGGTTTCAAAGGAAACGTGGCAGGCCGCTAAAACCCAAGCCGCGAGAATAAAAATATTCCTTGGGGTATTCAGATAAGTTTCCTTTCAATAAACACATATGCTGCACACTTTTACACGACTAATACTGCACAAATGCTTTACGAAAACACACTGAGTACACAGGAATACACAATACGTACACAGATTCACAACGGCAAATGTAGGGCAGGACATGTAAAGTAGGCCCACCGTAAACGGTGCTTCTACTTTACCTTCCCTTATTCGCAGCTGAGCTGCTCAACGGAGTCCTGCTCTGCGAGGCTGATCGGCTACCGCCTGTATGGAGAATGATATGACCGTTTCTCAGACTAGAAAAAATAGTACACCAATTAAAGTTTATTGTTTGCCAGATGAAAAAGCGCAAATCCAGGAAAATGCAGAAGCATCTGGCTTAAGTGTAGCGAGTTTCATTCGTAAAGTAGCAATGGGTTATCAGGTTGAGTCTATGGTAGATATTGAACAGGTTGTAGAGCTTAGCCGAGTAAATGCTGATCTTGGTCGACTTGGTGGGTTACTTAAACTGTGGTTAGCTAACGATCCACGCACAGTTGATTTTTCACCCTCATTGATAAAAACGTTGCTTGCTAAAATAGAATCAACCAGACAAGAACTAAGAAATATTATGGATAGAATCTTGGATAAATAAATTTATGGTTTCCTAAATATCTGTATTTGTTAAAAGTACGAGTTTTCAATATTAATAATCAGTTAAATTTGAGGTGGGCAAATGAAGTTAATGCTCCGAGTATTTTCATCACTGAGAGGGATTTTAGCAGCTAAAAAATCATTAGCAGCTTCCTTTCTGGCGTCCATCATGGCATTACCGGCGACAGCCGGTATCCCTGTAATCGATGGTACTAATGTGGTGCAGACCACAATCAGCGCAGTCAACAACGTTCAGGCTGTGGCAAAACAGATCCAGCAGTACCAGACGCAGCTGCAGCAGTATGAAAACATGCTCAAAAATACAGTCGCACCTGCAGCCTATATCTGGGATCAGGCCAATTCGACCATCAACAAATTGTTGCAGGCGCAGGACACCCTTAATTACTACAAAAACCAGGCCGGGAGTCTTGATTCATATCTGAAACGTTATCAGGACGTGAATTACTACCGCTCATCACCGTGCTTTAACAGTAATGTTGAATGTACTGCGGATGAAATTAGCGCACTGCGCAAAGCTGAACAGAACAGCTCTGAGGCACGTAAAAAGGCCAATGACGCTGTATTTAAGGCTCTTGACGAACAGCAGGAAACACTGCAAAGCGATGCTGACAACCTTGCAGATTTGCAAACGCAGGCAACCGGCGCACAAGGGCAAATGGAAGCTATTCAGGCCGCTAACCAGCTTGCCAGTGCTCAAACGAACCAGTTGCTGCAAATCCGCTCGCTTCTGGTAGCTCAGCAAAACGCTGCAGCAACACTGGCACAGGCTGAGGCTGATAAAGAAGCCCAACAAATAGTCGCTGATGAAAAAGCGTTAGCTGGCGAGAACACACCAAGCCCGAAGCGAATTTGGTGAGGGAGAGCTGAATGAAAGATAAACTTTTGGTCATTTTTATTCTAATAATTTCATTAATTCTATGCTCTTGCGATAAAAAAGATGAAGGTTGTTTATCGACGCCAGAGAATAAATTGAACGAACATAACTACGATAAATGTGCCCTGCGTGGCAATAACAATCCTAGCCCTAAGCGAGAATGGTAATTATGAGAATAGTAAGCAAGCTCACTTTTTTAGGAATGGTTTTTTTGTTTTCTGTAAATGCTTATGCTGGTCAATTAGATAGTAGCGGATTACTTGATACGTTATTAGATAAGTTTCAGCAAGTAGCCAGCACATGGTCATTAGTAATTGGTGATTATGCAAATTGGCTCTTCTGGGGGCTGGTATTAATAAGTATGGTTTGGACATTTGGTATGTTGGCGATGCAAGGGGAAGGTTTAATCAGTGCACTTGCAGAAATAGTTCGTTTTTTTGCCGTGATTGGTTTTTTTTATTATCTTTTAATCAACGGCCCAGCCATATCACAATCTATAATTAACTCAATGAGACAACTTGCAGCAAATGCTTTAGGAACAAGTACTGGTATTTCACCCTCCAGCATAGTGGATATGGCATTTGTGATATTAACAAAGGTCAGTTCAGCAGCATCAATTTGGTCTCCAATGATTTCGACCATTATGATAACCGTCGCGATAATAGTATTAGTAGTAATGGCGCTTATCGCGATAAATATGCTAATAATGTTAGTTTCTGCATGGGTGTTGTGTTATGCAGGAGTTATTTTGCTTGGGTTTGGTGGCTCGAAATGGACTTCTGATATAGCAATAAATTACTTACGCACAGTATTATCGATTGGTATTCAGTTATTTACGATGACATTAATCATTGGGATTGGGCAATCATTTATAGATCAGTATTTTTCTATTATTAAAAATGATATTCCTGATCTTAATAGTCTTATTGTTTTACTTCTGGCGTCAATTATTCTTTTAGTATTGACGAATAAATTACCGTTGTTGTTATCAGGCGTTGTTGGAGGAGCGTCCTTACAAGGGATCGGTGGTTTTGGAGCAGGTATGATTACTGGCGCTGCTACTACTGCAATCAGTGGCGCTGGGGCAATGGCAATGAGTGCTACAGCTCAAGTCAGTGGTGGTGCTTCCGCTCTAAAAGCAGCATTTGAATCTGCACAAGCGGCGATGGCAGAAGAATCTGGTTCTGGTGATAAAGGTGGTTCAGGTGGAGGATTTGGCGGAGGGGAAGATACCGGTTCCGTAGATACTTCTGGAGGACAACCATCAGGCGGTTCCGGTGGTTCTTCTGCAGGGAGTAATACAGGTAGTGTCAGCGGAGGAAGCCAGGGGTTTGCTTCATCATTCTCACGAGCTGGCCGCATGGCTTCTCACATGGCGAGCGGGCTGTCTAACGGAGCTTCGGAGTATCAGATGATGAAGGGAAGTACTAATTCTATCCGAAGACAACAGACCGTTGGTGGGGAAATAGCGAATCAAATACGTAAACACACAGCCGATCGTCAGACTAACCACGAACAGGATGAGTTTGAGGGTGATAGTTTAACTGGCAGTAAAAAATCTTGATTTAGGCGCGTCAGTTAGCGCGGTAACGTTAACTGACGCTTCCACTAAACACCTGTAAGGAGGTGGATAATGGCTGATTATAATAGCTTTGTTTTGGAAGGAATAAAAATTATTTTTGCCGATAACAACAAGGAGTTTATTAAAGAGATTTGTGAACCATTGATAAATATTCTATGCATCGAAGAGTATTATTCTGCTACGGGAATTTATAATTATGATGATGCTGATGAGCAAACGGAGTTATTGAAAAAAGCAATTTTTAGTTATAGGAATAATCATTGAGAAGATAGGCTAACATAATGTTAGCCTTTTTCTTATTTTTTCGATTTCTCTAAATGGTGATTTAAAATCTCTGCTTTTGCCTCTTCATAAGTTAGCTTACCTCTTATAACTTCATCCTTTATTTTCTGGTAAAATTCTGACCCGCGAGGATCTTTACCTGATAAATATAAGCTAGCCTCTGCTTTCCTAAATGCCTCAATCCTTTTTCTCTTCGTGGTCTCATCCATTTTCATTACTACCTATGTTTTAGTCAGTTGATGAGGTAAATGATATCATTTCGATAACTTCTATTCCTTTAGAATTAATTCTGTAGCATTCGTTTTTCGATTTCCTGATGTATGAAAATGAATCTTTTTTTGTATTGCAATCTGTCTTAGAAAAAGCATCAAGTAAAAGAAAAGACTTCTGATGCTCTGGTATTATCTTTATTGAAAAAACACCAATGAATAATAATGCAATTGCTGTCGATAATAGATCTGCAACTCTTAAGTAGCTATTCGAACATATAAGTATTTTTTTAAACCATATCATTAAAATTAGTTTTGCTCTATTAATATCTTGTGCCATTGTTTTTGCAATGTATAATAGATTCTTTTTATTGGATGAAGTTGATTTTTTATTTGTTTTTTGCATTGCTTTGAACATGGTTACGATACCGAAAGCTAACCCGAAAACTAACAACATAATAACTTTGAAATCAACCTCTTGGTTTTTTTTAATCGTCTCTCTTAGCATTGCAGAAAAAGGGAGGGTCAAAATTGCCGCGTAAAAGCATTGATAAGCAGTAATTCTTCCAAAGTATAAGTATATGAAAATGCTAAGGCCATAAATGGATAGAGATAGAGGAATGGCCATTGCGAAAGCATAACCATAAGATGAGTATATTAAGTATTCCGGTTGAATATCGTAATCAAAATTAATTTTATGTTTTGCATACCACATACAAATTGAAAAAATCAATACTGTTCCAATCCATTTAATGATGCTGTGCTCAATCATTTTATTGACGATTGTTTTTTTGTTGTTATAGGCACAAAAAATGAATGCTACCGAGAGGAATAATCCACAAACTAAGAAGGTTTTATCTTGAAGTAATAATGGGAACTTCATGATTACAATGCAAGCAATCAGCAAATATATAATGGATACAATATTGAAATCAAAATTTGCAATGTGTTTTCTAATGTAACGCATAAGATATCCTTTATTTCAACTTTAACGCTAAATCCTCAGCTTTTGGATGATAATACCGCATTAGCATTCTCGGGTCTTTATGCCCCGTGATTTTTGTCAGCTCGTGCATGGGGAAAATCTCAGCCAAGCGAGAGGTCGCTTCATGCCGGAGATCGTGAAATCTTAAATCTTTGAGGAAGGTGTCATCACATTGAGGTTTAGCTTGTTCATATCTTTCTCTGGCGCGCTTTACAGCTCGATCAAAAGCGCGGGTGATCGCATCGGCACGCATTCCAAAAACCTTGTCATCAGCTTGTTTAGAACGCTCCTTTAGATTGGATAGTACCATAACAGCCTTTGTGGATAAGGGGACATCGCGAGCATTACCATTCTTAGTATCCGGCAGATGTGCAACTCGCCTATCAAGATCGATAAAGCGCCATCGAAGTTCTGCAATTTCGCTACGGCGCATGGCTGTCTCTAACGCCAGAAGAATGATTGCTGGCAATACTAATGAATGTGTTGCGGCAATGATATGTTCGATCTCGTTGGCTAATTCCTTTCCTGACGTAACACCGGTTTGCTCAGAAACTAAAGGCAGCGCTTCCAGGCGTCTGGTCCTTGAGTTCTTGGGTTGGGGTTTGCGAATGGCCTCTACGGGGTTCAGCAGGCTCTCCATGCCCCATTCTTTCCGCGAAACATTGAATACATGAGAAAGTAAGGCCAAACGCCTTAAAACGGTTGCAGGAGCATAAATTTTCAACCATTCATCTCTTAGCTTGGCGACATCGGCACTCCTGATGCTGGCCATATAGTTTTTTGCCAGCTGAGTGCCTTTTAGTATCCGCACCAATGATCGGTCTTGCACTGCTCCTTTTTTGTCGGGAACAATCTCTTTTTCATAGCGCGTTAGGGCTTCATACAATGTCGTAGATTCCGCTTCGCTGCGGCTAAGCCAAACTCCTCTCGCCATTTCTGACTCGATCATTTTGGCCCAAGCATCTGCTTCTACTTTGGTGTTAAAGGTTTTGGTTTGAGAGGGAAAACCACGTTTACGGATTTGAGCTTCCCATTGGTAGTTACCACGTTTGCGTATAGTCGCCATTTCTGTCTGATTCCTAACGAACTGTGGCAATATTGTGGCAAAAAATCTATTTAAATTCGATAGGTATTGATTTCAAAGGACCAATTTACGCATTCGTAATGCGAAGGTCGTAGGTTCGACTCCTATTATCGGCACCATTCTAACGTCTCCCCAAGTCTACTAAAGTTCACTGAAACCCCTTATACTCTGCGACTTGAAGCCCCTTTTAGTATTTCTACGTCTACTAAAGTTCCCTGAAATCTACGGTCGTTTGGGGGTACTTATGGGGGTATTTGCTGTTCGGTCTAGAGGAGGTACCCCCAAGTGAAACTAAACGCCCGGCAGGTGGACACCGCCAAACCTAAAGATAAGCCTTACAAGCTGGCTGATGGTGGTGGTTTGTATCTCCTGATTAAACCTAATGGCGGCAAATACTGGCGGCTCAAGTATCGTGTAGCCGGCAAAGAGAAGCTGTTAGCGCTGGGTGTGTATCCTGAAGTCACATTGGCCGATGCTCGGGCAAAACGTGAAGAAGCCAAAAGGGGTATCGCTGGGGGTATCGATCCTATGGAAGCTAAACGGGAAGAGAAGATCGCCCGTGAAACGCAGTTAAACAACACCTTCAAAGATATTGCCCTTGAGTGGCATAGCAGCAAACTAAAAAAATGGTCTGCTGGGTATGCTTCAGACATCCTTGAGGCTTTCAACAAAGATGTGTTCCCTTACATTGGCAAAAAAGCAATAGCCGATATCAAACCGCTTGAACTGTTGAATGTGCTGCGGCGCATTGAGGGGCGCGGCGCTACAGAAAAGGCCAAAAAAGTTAGGCAGCGCTGCGGGGAAGTTTTCCGTTACGCAATAGTCACCGGCCGTGCTGAGTATAACCCCGCTCCGGATCTCACCAGCGCCATGCAAGGGCATGAGTCCAATCATTATCCTTTCCTTACACCGAAAGAATTGCCTGATTTCTTCAAGGCGTTGTCAGGATATACAGGAAGCGCTTTAGTAGTTTTGGCCGCTCGTCTGCTGATTATCACCGGCTTGCGTACCGGCGAACTCCGCGGGGCATTTTGGGATGAAATCAATATCAGTAAGGCGGTCTGGGAAATACCCGCCTCACGCATGAAAATGCGTCGCCCTCATGTGGTGCCGTTGTCCAGGCAAGCTCTTACGCTAATTGGCCAGCTCCAAGAGCTAACAGGCAATTACCCGCTTATGTTCCCTGGCCGTAACGATCCGCGAAAAACAATGAGTGAAGCCAGCATAAACCAAGTCTTTAAGCGGATTGGCTATGACGGAAAAGTCACCGGGCACGGTTTCCGGCACACCATGAGTACCATCCTTCACGAACAGGGCTACAACACCGCGTGGATAGAAACGCAGCTGGCACACGTCGACAAAAACTCTATTCGAGGAACGTACAACCACGCTCAGTACATAGACGGCCGGCGTGAAATGCTTCAGTGGTATGCAGACTATATGGAAGCGTTGGAAAACGGCGAAAATGTAGTGCATGGAACGTTTGGGAAAAGCGCTTAACTGTATGTATAGACAGTGCTAATTGACAGTAGTAGACTTCTGTAGACTATCGTTAGCAGGAAGCTTTTATGCGAGAAAACATCCTCAACATGCCCCATCATCTTCGCCGACAACGTGTGGTCACTGCTGAGCAGGCTGCAATGGCTATGGCTGGCGTGTACAGTTGTTCACGCTTAGATGAGTTGAAAGCTAAATTCCCTCCTGAGATCTACAACATTGCTTCCAGTTACTTGAGGATAATTTTGAGTGCTGTAAACGCTGAAGAACTACATCCCAAGAGAACATGGTCTAGCTCACCTGGCGGAGATATCACTGGAGCTGATTTTTATTCCAATGATATTTGGCCTTGGGCTGTTAAAGAAATATCAGCTACAGATAGTTGGTTTGGATGTGATCCAGATAGCTCTAGCGAAAAGTACCAGCCTTTACGAAGCGGGTGGGGCGACTTTGCTGGTAAAGATACAGCGTTAAAACTGATCGCTGGAATGGCTATTGCGCTTGAAAAATCAGGGGGCAAATATGTTCGTGGTAAAAATTTGAACAAATCCGAAGTTGCTAGAAGTGCTTCAAGAAGCATATTGGAGCATGGCGATGGCATCGATGTGACAGATAAGGCATTGACTATGCTAATTAATGAAGCTCTGAATACATACGCTTCTAAATAGCTCGTAAGGATTTCCAAAAAGACGATCCTCAGGTTCTAAAACTTCTGGCCGTATTTCTATTTCAGTGGAGGCGCTGCTTCCAACTGATTTACCGTGACTTCCACAACTACCCGCATGTTTTTGCTGAAATATACCTCGTAGACCACATTAGACTTCGAGAGGTATATATGTCCCAATCCCTTATCCGCTTACCTGAAGTTCAGCGCAGAACCGGCTATAGCAAGGCTTGGATCTATCGACTCATGGCTGAGCAACGTTTCCCCTCATCCATAAAGATTGGTACTCGAGCAATCGCTTTCATTGAAAGCGAAATTGATGAATGGATTAGTGAGCGCATTGAATCGTCACGCAGCCAAACGAACTGAGATTCCGTGAGCAGAGATAATTTGCGAGAGTTTGCACTTCGGATCTCGCAGAATAAGTTTGTCGCGACAGCTCACTAAACAATTCAAAAAGGTTAATGCCATGAAGAACAACTATGCCCGTCTGGGGCAGGGCTTCGCTCACCCTAAAAACTCCTTGCCTTGTTATTCAACTGAAGGGTATGCTTTAAAAGCACCAGCAAAATCTGGTGCCAGGATTGGCGTCCTGAATGACTGTATGGCGACACATGACGCGCCAAGCGTCTTTTTTTGTGCCGTTGATCCGTCTCACCTATTTTCACGCGTTGTGGTTCAAAACCGCTCTGCTAGCAAAATTATGGTGGGCTGGGTGGGGGCGGAGAAATCCGCGCCGGAGTCCATACAGTCCGGTTACGCCAACCCTGCTCAGTCCACCACCAGTGAAATTGGCGTTTCCGGTGGTGGTTATCAAGACCACTGTATGGAGGCTGCCACATGGCTACTACCCCAACCCAAAAACTGCCCAAATTCACCTGGCTTTTCCTCGGTACGCCGAAAGGCCGGACCTGCACTCCCGTTGTTATCCGCATCGTTGCCGACAGTGAGCAAGAAGCCCGCGAGTTTTATTCCCGCTGGGATCTTATCTTTGCCGCCAAAATTCGCTCTGAATGTTCGCTTTATCAGTACAGCAGCGGCGCGTTTGAACTGGATGTTGCGAAAATGGGAGGTAGCCATGTTTAACCTCCAGACCCTGACAGCTAAAGCCCGCGAGCTGCGCGGCAACGTGGTAAAAGCCACTACCACGAAAGGCACCCGCACCATGACGCCCGTTTACGAACGGGAAGAGCAGCGCAAACTGCGCGAACGCATCCAGCAGACCCAGCCGGACTGGGTTTTACTCTGGTGGGATATTGCGACCGTTACCGGCTGGCGTACCAGCGACGTGTGCAACTTCCGTTACTCCTGCATCAACTGGGAAACCGGCATTGCAACAATCATCGTAGCGAAGCAGACCAAAGCAGCGGAAGCCAGAGCGACCCGGAAGGGGATCGAGATTGTTCGCCAGCAGCGCAAGGACGCTGCCCGGCTTGCTGGCGATCACATTGGGTACATGCACTGGGATAGCGTGAGCTGCGACGAACTGGCCGCCGGCATGACGGAAGAAGAACAGGCGATCGTGTTTGAGCTGGTGGCAAAGGCTGAAGTTAAGCACGACACCAAACAGCTGCCGCCGGGCATCATCAAACGACTGCGTGAACGCATGGAGCGTAATCTTATCGGTGACGACCTGGTATTTTCCCGCAGCCAGATTGAAAGTAACCGCTGCCAGTCTCTGGAAGGTAGCGTGAGCCGCCAGACGATCTGGAAGAAACTGCACAACGTAATGCTGTGGTTTACCCGAGTGGTAAACACGCGTCTGCGCCTGAGTGCCTATTCCAGCCGCAAGATTGCCGCCTTTAATCTCATGTCCGCCGGCGGCGAACAGGGTTTGCTGGTCGCCTCTGAAATGCTCGGGCACAGTAACCCGGCAATCACCCGAACTTATCTCCAGTTAGGCAGTAAGGCCTCCGCCATTCAATCCCGCCTGGCCATGGAGGTATCTGTATGAAAATGGTTATCCAATTTTGCCGTCTCGGCGCTTTTGCCGATCACGTATCGGAGCAATTAAGTAGCGCGCGATATTGTTTTGCCAGCCAGTCATTAAGGGACGGGGAGGGGAAATTATGACTCCTGTTTACGATCTGGTTCGCCGGGCCGACGGCAAAAACGTTTTCAGTTTCCCGGCCGGCGGCCGCTATCTGGTGGACACGTCAAACGGTCTTCAGTCGATGCGCCCCCTTATGGACGACGAGATCATTTTTACGGTGGAGAGTGCCGCGCGCTTTCTGAGGAAAATTGGTTATCAGGTAATCCCGCCAGCGGCGTGAGGTAAAAAATATGACGATTAAAAATTCCGGCTTAGCTGCTGGTGGCCGCGCTCACCCTGAAATCAGGCCGGGCGATAAATGGAAGGACGGTCGGGGCAATATCGTAATTATCGAAAGTTACCGATTCGACAGAGTGACATATTGCCGCGAGGGGTACAGCTCACCGTGTTTTTGCACGCCAGAAAGACTGGTGCGGGAATTTGAATTTGTTTCTTCCGCACCGGTCGCCGGCGAAAAAGATATCGATCGGATTATGCGGGTACAGGGCATCGAGCGAATTCGTGTCATGCGGGAAATCATCAGGGAGCGAGGGAACAGAAAATGAAGAATGCACCAAACCTTAAAAAGCAGCCGGCGGATCTCATGGAGGAGTCAATCATCTTTGCCGGCGCCGATGCCTGGACGTTCGCCAAAGCATGGCAGGAAATGAACCCGATTGGCGACACGGTGCCGCCGGTTGTGCTGGATAAAAAGCAGCTGGCGGAGCTGGAGAATATCCGCATTGTTGATGATGGCCGGCTCTATGCCCGGGTTTGCCGCGGCGGGCATCTGACCGAACGGCAGATAACCATTCTCGCGACAAAGCTGGCGGTGGCCGGCGTGGAGCGCGCGCAATTCTACTCTGAAGGTTATCAGCTTCTGGAGGACTGGACGCCCCAGCTGCCGCGCCTCAAAGCCGATGCGGAAGCCGGCAAAAGCATGGTGATCGGCAAACCGCTGACGGATGTAAACCTCCGCGACCTGGCTGATAACGAAAAGGCGCTCATACTGGCCGCGCGTTATACCGGAATTGCGATCAATGAAAACAGCGAGGGCGTGTACGTCTACCGCGCCGGCATCTGGGAGAAAACGTCACTGCTCGAGCTGAGCCGCGAAATGGTGGCTATCTACAACGAGAACAAAACCAACTTCAGCAAGCGCGCGATCAACAACGTTATCGACGCCCTGAAAATCGTTATCCCGGTAATGGGAGAGCCGCGGCGCAGCCTGATCCCCTTTGCTAATGGCGTCTACGATATGGAAACCGGCGTTTTCTCCGAACACAGCCAGGATAACTGGCTGACCAACCACAACGGCGTAACCTACACGCCGGCGGTGCCGGGCGAAAACCTCCGCGACCACGCGCCGAACTTCCATAAGTGGCTAAGTTACGCATCAGATAGAGACGCAATTAAGATGCAGCGCATCGCTGCAGCGCTCTTTATGGTGCTGGCTAACCGGTATGACTGGCAGCTGTTCCTCGAGATAACCGGGGAGGGCGGCAGCGGGAAAAGCGTCTTTACCCATATCGCCACGATGCTGGCCGGCGCGCATAACACCGCCAGCGGGAACATGGCGGCGCTCGACAGCGCGCGCGGGCGGGCGCAGTTCGTCGGCAAGAGCATGATAACGCTTCCTGACCAGCCTAAATATTCAGGAGAGGGCACGGGGATAAAAGCGATAACCGGCGGGGATGCGGTGGAGATAGACCCGAAACACGAGCACCAGTACACCGCCGTTCTGCGGGCGGTGGTTGTGGCCACGAACAACACGCCGATGATTTTCACCGAACGCGCCGGCGGCGTTTCCAGGCGCCGCGTAATTTTCCAGTTTAACCGGCGCGTCAGCGAAGAGGATAAGGATCCCGACCTTGCAGAAAAGATATCCGCTGAAATTCCGGTGGTTGTTCGCCGGCTGCTGGCGAACTTTGCGAACCCGGAAAAAGCGCGGGCGCTGCTGCTGGAGCAACGGAATAGCGAAGAAGCACTGGAGGTAAAGCAGAAAACGGATCCGCTATATGCCTTCTGCGCTCACCTTGAGCGGCTGGCTGATTGTGCGGGAATGATGGTAGGAAACCGCAATCCGCCTCACTATCCGCGAATTTATCTCTATCACGCTTATCTGGCATTCCTGGAGGCCAATGGATTCGACAAACCGCTGACGCTGAATAAATTCGCAGAGGGGATGGAAAGCGCGATGAGGGAGTTTAATCACGAGTACCGTAAGGAACGGAGAGCCCGTGGCATGGTGACTAACGTCGAACTTTCGGAAAGTGCGGAAGACTGGTTACCTCAGACGCATCCTGTAGCCGGTCATAAAGAATGAAGTTCAGATAAATATGGAGAAAGGTATACATGGTATACATCGAGAGAAAAATTTATATATAAATCAGTGAAATAAACCATGTATACCTTGTTTTCAGGTATACACAGGGTGTACATGGTGTTCATTCTCTCATTAATCATCTGATGTTTTATTAAACAGAATGATGTATACCGTGTAGACCTGAAATCCCAAAATGTAGGCTGGTGTTCATAGGTTAATATCATGTTTTATAAGTGATTTATTCTCTTTATGAACACCATGTATACCTTAAGGGCAAATTCTTTAAAACGCATCCACACTTTTCGCGTTGTGCACCCCTGCAATTTCATTAACATCGTTTCATAAATCGCAATTAATTGTTCGATTGTTGCGATTAATGGAACTTTAATGATTGCTATTACAGGGGGGCATCATGAGTAAGGTTAACGTTAAGCCCGTTCTGCTGAACGGGGAGCAGATTCAGGCTCTGAAAACCATTCAGGAGAGGGAGCGCCAGAAGTCGGGCATGGGGATCGCGCCGTCAATCCATGCTGTTGCGCGCAAGGTATTTGATGCGGGACTATCAAAAATGGAGGCTGGCCAGTGAGCTACTCAATCAAAATTGGGAAACACAGCATCGAGCTGGCGGGCTATGTCGGTAAGGTTGTTGCTCCAAATACTCAGATGGCCGCTTTATTCCGTGGTATGGCGGGCGAACTCACCAGCCTGAGGACAACGGCGCAGCAGGCCGAAGCTGAGGCGGATTTGCTGGACGTTATCCGCAACGATCCGGATCTGAACGAACAGGCAAAAAATCGCAGGGCAGGTGAAGCCCGGAACCCGGACACGCTCAAAGACTTTACCCGCGGGGTGGCAGCCGTAAGCGAGCAGGCCGCAAACATTCTCGATTACCTGAAGAACAAGCTCGCTCCGGTTAATCCACTGGCATCTGATGATGTTCAGGGATTCATGCGTGACAGCGAGATGCGCCAGGCATTCGCCCGACTGGATCGCCGCAGCCAGGAAAAAATGCTGCTGTCGATGCACAGTGGAAAGCATCAGGAGCTGGCGGACGCCTTACTGAGGGCGCACGCGGTGTGTTCGGGGCTCGATACGGAACAGCTAAAACGTCTCGGCTTTTCCCGTATAGCATCAGAGAACGGGCAGGTAATTAGCGCGGTTGCCGATCTGGTCGACGCGGTAAGGAAGGACGTCGCACAAATTACAGCTGTCCGAACCTGGTATAACAATCTCGTTTACGGGAAGAACGACGATCCATCAGAAGTTCTGCCCCGCATGACCGGCCTTGATCAGTTAAGCGAACATGTCAGCGCGATGCTCAAAGGCAGCCAGCGGCAGGCACATTCAGAAGAGAAGCAGGCCGCCTGAGGGTGGCTTTTTTCTGCCCGGAGGGAAACATCACGATGCTATTAAGTAAATCAGCCTACGCCAGGCATATGGGCGTCAGCCGGCAAACTGTTTACGGCTGGATAGCCCGCGGTGAAATTGTAATTTCAGGCGATAAGGTAGATGTCGAAGCATCGCAGGCTAAACAAAATTCTGCTGGTGCTGGCGAACACCAAACTGAAATGACGTGGGCGCAGGCCGCCTCGTGGGTATGGGGGCATGACGGCGGGAAAGAGCTGCCGGCTGATATTGATGCTGGCCAGCGAATAGAGGCAGCAGCCGCTGAGCTGGGTTTTGATGTTCAGCACGAGCCCGCAGAGCAACTACTGATTCTCTTCCGGCTGGATGAAGAAACCCACAGCTTCTATGGCAAAGACCGTGCAGCAAGCGCTTTACGGTTTCTTCGTTCTGAGCTGACTTACGTTGCCACAATGCACCCCGATACGCTGGATGACTGGAACAAAACTGGTTTAATGTCACTCTGCCTGCTGGACGGCGAAAAACTGTAAACCCCCCAGCCCCTCAAACTTGACACTTTTTCGCGAGAAACTGGGAAAAGTGTCAACCCAACCTAACGGATCCTGACGCCTGCGAACAGCAGCTAGAGCAGAAGTGTAAGGGCTGGCGTTGAGATTTGTTGAGCCTTGGCTGTTAGCTTTTGTTAACCCTGATGCTAAGCAGGGCAGGTGTCAGCCTGTTATGGTTTGTTATGCCTTACTAGGGAAAACTAGGGAGAAAGTGTCAACCGCTACCGCTTCAGAAAACTTCAGGCACACGAACTCGTGAAGGGGAGGTGTCAAGCACTCCCCCTTTGCAATCATCCTCGAGCCTCTTTCAGATCGCTGTTCTGGTTTGCCCGGACGCTGGCGTTCAGATTGAGTTGTCAAAAGTTGTCACCCACCGGCAGCGCAAGTGGGGATTTTTGGCAGAACGCGCTCTAAGTTACAGTTGCTTTATTCAGGCGCATAAAAATATTTTAATTTCAGTGTTTAAAATAAATCTAAATATTAATTAGCGTTAAAGCGTCATCTCAATTTGCGGTATTACTTGATCCTTCCAGTAAGGAAGAATGGGTAAACAAATAAATCTATAAATGAACCAACAAGCATAGATACAATCTGGCTGGTAACAGTCTCCAGCCGACAATTTACCATGTGCGACTTTGTGTCTTAGTGAAGGACCTGCTTTGTAATTGAAAAGCATATCGATCTCATGAACTATATCCTCCCCAAGTATTTCAACTAAATCAACACGTTTATTTTCCAAAAGCCCTGACAATGAACGGTCCTCCTGAAGTCCGTCTGCAGTAAATTTGAACGAATCTCTTCCGCTACAGAAGAGAATATGACGTAGTGTGTTTTCAAGTTGAGGGATTAATATATATGCGGCTGATGAAAAATCACCTTGCCATAACCGGGCGAATCCTAAACTGAAGAGATGTTCATGGCCAAAAGGTACAAAACAACTTAAACTTACAATAGCATCGAAATGCCTTAATTCTACTGCGTATTGCAACATTGTAGTATGCCGGGCTGGCTTAATTCTTGACTCAGCGATAAAATATCTTAGGCTGCTCATATATGTAATGGAGTTTGATTTTAACCACTCATTGCCAGAATCTTGTTCTGAAGCGTGGATGGATGTTTTAGCTATAGGCTTGCCTTCCTGATCAAGATGTATTGAAGTGGGAAATAAGATGGAAAATCCACTTTTATCGTTTTCTGAGATTTGTTCTTTTAGGCTTTCAATAGATGGTGATTTTGATAATATCGCAAAGCAATACAATATTTCCGGTAGGCCTATATTTGTAAACTGATTAATTGTTTCATCGCATTCTTCTGATAGTTCGCAAGGTATTTCATAAGGAACCATCTCAGATAGGCTGGCTAGTTGTAAATCTCTCAATCTAACACGCAGGTAATCAATTTTATCCTGAAATCCTCCGGCTATTTGAAGTTCAGTGATAGCCTGTCGCACCCAACTAGCTTGCGCAGCATAGCTTGAAACTTGTTCGCACATCCTTAGTGTTTCATTAGAATACTCTTCTAAACAGCGTCGGCGACCTTCTGTATTATTAATTTTTTGATAGCATTTTGCAGCAAGTGACCATACTTTTTTTCTTGCTTCTGGGTAATCCTTTATACTTCCTCTTTTAACAAGATTTTCTGAATCTTCAGCAACTTCTTGAAATGTTTTTATTTTATAGCCTAAAGCTAACTCTCCAATTCTAGAAAATGCTACATATATGCAATTATTATGTGTGAAATAATAAAATCGCTCAAAAGTTTCTGTGAGGTGAGGTGGGATACGATCACGTTTACTCATCATTCCATTTATATAAAGAGCTCTTTGCAATAAATTTATTAATTCAAACAGGTTTTTATAATCATCAGCGGGTAGTTCTTTGTTTAAATGTTCTCGAACTATATTGGAATATGCCTTAACAGCTTCGATTCCACAGTTGTATTTCTTACGATCATTCGTCCAAACTATATCTGCAACTCTACCCTTCAATGGTAAGTTTTTAATATCAACAACAATATCTGAAAGAAGAGAGTTGTAATCATTTTTTATATTTTGAGGCGTAAACATTCTATGCTCGGCATCTTGCCATCTTGGATGCCAAGTATCGGCAGGATCATCAGATGACATTCGCATTGAACACAGCGTAGCTAATAATCTATAGGCTTTATAGGCTGAATGATTTTCACGTTCTAGCTCTGAGGATGCTAATTTATTTAGCTGAAGCCACATATCTATATCACACAGACCTTCATAATCCTCTAATAGCGATGTAAGTTGTATGCTGTGTAAGTCATCAATAGTAGTTTTATCGTCTAAATGATTTTCACTTTTTCTTCCCTGGTTCGTTGAGTCTGTCATAGATTCTTCCCTTCATTGAAAATGTTGAAGTAGGTGCTTTAAATTTTCACCCGACGCTTAGCTGCTCTTAGCTTATTGCATCTGGAGGCTGATTTACAATATTGCTCTTAAAGGTGTAACACTTTATATTTGTAATAGTTGTGGTGATAATTAAAGTGCGTAACTGATTGATTCATAATGTTTTATTGTGCTAACCATTCTGAGAGTTATGGTATGAGAAAGTCCAGTGGTTACAAAAATGATCGTTTGCCGTCACACAAAAAAAATCTTTTAACTTCAGAAACTAGAGAACGTGTAGTTGAAGGGCTGGTAGCTTCTGCAACAGCCGATTTTGTAGTTCTTGTGGATTGGTTGAAGTATGGAAGAGGAAAGGGTGAACCAATCCCCGTAGCAAAATGTGAAAGTTTAAGGGAAAGAATATCTCATCTTCAGACACTTAAGAGTGGGGTGCAAACAGACTGGAAAAACGTGCTCAAGCTGATGGAGGATACGATACATAAAAGTCACAAAGTTAAAGAAATTGCTCCACCTCCTTCGAAAATTGTCACCAGTGTGCTTAGCAAATTGAACGTAATAAGCTTGGATGTTGCATCAGGAAAGGCAACACCTGACATGCTTGCCAGTCTTCAAACTATGCTTCAGCTAATTTCTAGTCTGAAGGGAAGTGAGGATCTAAAAAATAGTGTTGGCTTAGTCATGGAAGACACAATCAGAGCACTACGTGGTTATAAAAGACAACAAGCAAAGCCTAAGCTCAGAAAAGCTGTTAACCCAACCGATTCTCAGCGTGACGAAAACATTTTTAGGAGTGAATGTGAGCCTTTAATTGGATTAAGTGATGTTTTCATTATCGCAGACTGTGTAATAGCTATGTCCGCTCGTCTAGGGTGTTCTCCAATCAGCTTTATAAAAAGAGCTGCTGCTATGAAAGGTGTAATTGATCCTGTAATCCTACCAGAGTTATTAGAGTTGCTTCAGCAAGATGACGAACTGACCAGAATGGTTGTTCCCATTAAAATCACAGATGATAATACTCGAAGTGATGGTGGGAAACTTGTTGGATTGACTGGAATCGTTGAAGGTGGCGCAGCTATCGGCGTAGAAGCTCAGCGTTTAATCACAAAAGAGCTAAGAAAACATCCATCGCTAACTGCCGCGCAACAAGTCTCGTTTGATACAGCTCGGGCGAGTTTGGCTCTGGAATCTGATCCATTTAAAGTTATCGAAGAGGTAAAACGGATAGCCATTGGCCTGAACTGGAGCCCTTTGACTGTTGCAGCTTACGCAGTACATAAATTTCCTAGGATTAGGCCGGACATTGCTGGAGACGTTATTACATTATTGGCTCAAGATGAGTTACTTACTGAAAATGGTAAAGGTAGGTGAATGGTAATCATCAAAGAGTCATTATTCTCTCTTCACGATTGTTTTAGCGAGTGCCCCCGATTATAAAACCGATTATTTCTTGTTCAAATGGAAGTTAATAAAACAAATTGGGGGTATCTTTGGGGGTATCTCTCACATCAATATAAAATAGAATTTTTATAAATCATGGCTTTATCTTTTGTGTATTGCTCCTATTATCGGCACTCACACAACAAAATCCTTTAAAAACAATAAGTTAAGACGATTTTTGTTCTCAAGATACAACCTTTTTTAAGGGATTCTATGACCAACAGTTGCCGCTATGGTTAACAGTGGCTATTCAGGGATGTTAGCACGTAGCGGCCTGTAGTTGTAAAGCTCGAACAGGTACAAAGCGTGAACAGTCCCCACGAACCGCTATCAACTCGAAGCTGATGACGCTGCCAACGTCTCTAAACCATCCCGAAACAGATTGATCACACGCATTTAAGCCCGATGTGCGGCCTTGTGGCTGCGTAAACAGGTGAATAGTGGTAATGCCCCGGTAGCAACAGATCCGGCTCTGCCAGCGCTTCGCTCACGCTCCGAAAGGTACACGAGCACCCTGATAAGGTGTGATCTCTCTGACAATCTGATTTGGTCACTGGTGACTTTCGCAAAGCGAAACCAACTAGGTTGGCCTGATGAAGTCGCTACGCTCCGCTTGTTGCTTGTACCACTAACGGGGCTTTATGGCTTCTATTGTCTTAAATCTGATACATTGCACAAACATCATGTGGATTGCTGTAAAGTTCATCAGTATGATTGCTTGTACAATCAGCGATTGGGAAAGCACTTCTGGAAGATAAGGGACGAGACGATATGAAAGTGACTGATGAGGCTTTGTTACGTTCAGGGTTTACGCAGCCCGAATTGCAGAAGATAAAAAGCAATATTGAAAAATATGGAGGAACGCTTGGAGAGGCCATAAATGACCTCGCTAGGCGATTTGTTACCTTAGCGGGAGTGGTGGCTGTGTGTGCCTTAATCCTACTGCTACTTATCGTCTTCAGCTCACCTGATAGAGCATTTGCATGGGGGCTGGCGATGATCTTTGGGGTTGCCATTATGTCCTTTGCACAGCCGCCGGTAATTTCCTATAAATCCTGGCGTTACCGAAAAACTATCAAGGATTAACTGGTTCCATTTTCGGTTGTCAATAGATCGAAAATCACTTTTGCTTTAACACCATAACCGACAATCTTCATTGTTAGCTTAGGAGTGCTCATTGTGCTGACTTTGCGATAGTAATCGTGTGGAAGCCAGCGGAATAATCTCCAGGCTCCAGTTTTTCGAGCGAGTCCAACAATGCTGTACACACTGGCACCAAGAGTAACACCATTATAGAGAGCCAAGCCCGTGTTAGGATTAAATCCCATGAACTGGGCCGTATGCATCGCGGAGTCAGCAATGATACCTTGCGAGGGTATATGTCCTGCTGGCTGATCAAAGTTGAGCACTTCTTTCGTTAATCCGTTCATTCCATCGGCAATCAGGACTGCCCCAGCCAGCATACCAATCGGCCCCATAGTGGATAACATCATAAAGCCACCAAAGAGAACCACGCCTGATAGCACCACATTTACAGCGGATATAACATAACCGACGATTTTATTATTTTCCTTAACAAACTCGACCTTCGCGTAAAGCTGTGCGGACTTGGTTTTTAATAGACGCTCTTGTTCAAGCAGGTTGTCTGTTTCAGCACGAAGATTTTTGATGCATACAATACATTCTTCATCGGTTTTAGCTCGTCGTGCTGTTTCAAATTCTTTATCTACAACCTGTTTTATCTCTCCAACAAACTTGATACGTGTTATCCCATCTTGCAAATAGAATGCTGATAGCCGATTTGCTGTTTCGACGAGTTTCCGGGCTTCCAGATTCACCATGGTATCTGACCATGTTCTGTTCCAGCCCCTGTTGAGCAGCGCAATATCCATTAAAGACTCCTTCCCAAAATGTGTCTGGTCATTTTACGTGCAATAAGGTCGAAGACAACAGGAAATGCTTTCCCAACGTCTGATTTTAGCGGAACGAACACATAATCAAACTCTGGGACTCCACGCGGTAATTCTCTATTTTTCATTGTCCGACGTATCAAACGTCCTGGAGTACGTGCAGGATCGTCTACCGGGATGGGGTCAGTCCAACATGACTCTGAGGCGTCTGTTAAACCTGTGGCGATTCATAGTGCTTATTGATCCTCAATCCTGTCTGCTATCTCTGGTAATTCCTCAGTTGGGCTAGTGTTTAAAAAAGCACATCTTAAGGGTATTCTTGCATGAACATAACTACCATGAAGATAGGCGAGCAAATGACCAGTGAACTAACGGAAAAAGATCTACTGGATAATGGTTTTTCGAATAAGCAATTGTCTCGTCTGAAAGAGGTATTGAGTAGTAATGAAAATACTGGCGAAACGCTTTCAACATTAATAGATGAACTGAGCAAGCGTTTTTATGGAGGGATTATCTGTCTGATGCTTATCCTTGCACCGCTGATTTTCCTTCCCATCTTTTATACGCCCTCGCTGCTGTTATATTACTTACCTGTTGCAATTATTGGCGTTATTGCGGTCTGGTATCTGATTCCACTTGGCCTCACATGGAAAGCGCATAAAATGATGAAAGGCCGGTAGGCTTCTCACTCACTCCTGACAGAAGGAAAACATCAACACTTCTTAGGCATCATGCGCCAGGTTCCTCTGACAGCCCCGACAAACCATCACACATCTCCTGCAACTCATTAAACATCCTTGCCACATGGAAGCCATCGCACACCGAATGATGGACCTGCACCGCGAGCGGCAGCAGCACTTTTCCATCCTGCTCGTAGTATTTTCCAAACGTGAACATAGGCGAAAAGAAGTTCTTCATGTGCGCAATGTTCATATTAAAGTTCGTAAACGTTACCCACGGAATCGACGACACGAAAAAGACATTTTCCCGGGACTCTTCCTTCGGCCAGTAAGAAAGGTTATTTCCATAGCGGGCCGTATCTTCTGCATACGTGTTCTGGAAGTGATGAATATTGCCGTCATAGTGGCTCCACAATGACGAAAACGTCTCCGTTTCGGGATGGAAAATCGTATAGCTTGGATGAATTTCATTCCAGACGACAAGCTCATTGTCCTTCATGGCCATGCGGAACTCAGGATGCCGGTTCATGATGTTAGACAGGAGAAAAATGATCGTGGGGTAAAACTTCCAGCCCACCGCTTTGATATGTTTTCGCAGCGCGGTAATGTCGATCAGAACGGTTTGGTTAATTGTGCATTCAGCAAATGACTGGAAGACTTCAAAATGCTCCTTCCTTGGCCAACGAGATAAATCAACAGGCGTATAGGCCGGGGCTGTTTTTTTCATTGTTTAACCTTTGATTATCAATCGTCTACATGATTTAGGGCCAGAAACAACCGCACAACCATTTCAACCGTATCTAATCTTCCTGTCAATCTCAGCCTGTGGTTTTCCGAACAGGTATCCCTGCACGAGATCGCAGCCAAGCGCCTGAAGACGTTCAAGCTGCGCTTCGGTTTCAACACCTTCAGCAATGACCCGCATATTGAGGCTCTTCGCCATGCCGGTAATCAACTTAACGATATTTAGGGCATCATCCTGCGTGGATATCGGGTTCACAAAGGATTTGTCGATTTTAATTTTATCAAAATTCAGTTCACTCAATCGTGAAAGCGAGGAATATCCCGTTCCGAAATCATCGATGGAAATTTTTACGCCCAGTGCCCGGAGCTTTTTGAGAATAGTGATCGGCATGTTGCTGTCACTGAAGAGCGAAGACTCTGTTACCTCTAACTCAAGTCGGTTGGCCGGTAGCCCCGTCTCTTTCAGAATGGACTGTACCATCGTGGTAAACGATTTAGTGCCTAGCTGAACGGGTGAGACATTCACCGAGATCCTGGCCGGCACCGCCCAGGACACCGCTTCCCGGCAGGCCATCTCAAGCACCGACTTGCCGATCTCATTGATCATCCCCGTTTTTTCAGCGACGGAAATGAAATAGTCTGGCGCGAGTATCCCTTTCACCGGGTGTATCCAGCGAATAAGCGCTTCATAGCCGTAAATTTCATTGCTGAATGCATCGACAATAGGCTGGTAATACACAACGAATTCATTGTGATCGATCGCCAGAGCCATATCATGTTCAAGGGTCCTGCTTTCCTGCAGTCTTTGCAGCATCCACTGCCGGAAGACTTTAATCTGCTGCGAACCTTCTTTTTTCGCTTCGTAGAGGGCCAGATCGGCAAATTTGTAAAGATAATCAGAGCGTCGTTCATTATCTGATAAAACGATGCCCACGCAGGTGGCAATTTTTATCAGCTGGTTATTAATCGTATAGGGCTGGCTGATATGATCGCTGATTTCTTTGGCGCGCGAAACGGCGGCGGTTTCCGTGAGTCCGCTGGAGAGAAGGGCGAATTCGTCTCCGCCCAAACGGTAAAACGTATCCGTTGCGCTGCTCATCGAGGTCAGCCGTCGGGATACCTGATTCAGCAGCAAATCTCCCGTATCATGGCCATAGGTATCGTTGACCTCTTTGAAGCGGTCTAAATCAAATAACATCACCGTGACGGGGACGTGGTTTTTATCTGCCTGAAGATTAATTTTGTTGAGATCGTCCCAGAAGAAAAGGCGGTTTTTCATGCCGGTGAGGGAGTCATGATAAACATCATATTCCAGCTTCGAGTTCTGAATTTGCAGTTTTTCTTTTGATATTTGAAGTTCGTCAGCCAGGCTTTTAACCTGCATGTGTGCTTTCAGAATGTTTTTATTCTGGTAGATCATTAAAAAGCCAAGAATAAAGCTTAAAATCACCAGAAGCAAAGAAAGTGCGGAATAAATATAATACAGGATTTGTATTTTGTTGTTGGATTCATTAACAGTGTTAATATCTTTTGTTAATGCTGTTGCAGACAGCTGGCTGAGCGGTGCGTCGAGCTCATGCATATTTGTCAGGTATGCCTGTAACTCCGGATGGCTCATTTTTTCAAGATGACTATCCAGATAGGCCAGTATTTTTTCTAAGCGTAAAGCGAGCTCCTGATGCGTTTTATCGCTGTTAATGTAGCGACCTAAATCGCCCCCCTTCATTAAATCGCCCTGACTGAGCATAATTTCGAGGCGCATACGGACCTGGTCTATCGTAACGTCATCAGTATCGGTTGCGTATAGACCAAGCCATGATTCAAAACGGTAATACTCTGATACCAGTTGTGCCACGGACCAGGACTCAGTGTATTGAGTCAGTTTTTGCAATTCCTGCTGTCGATCATAAACAAGGTATGCAATATATCCTGTCGTGATAAAAAGAGAAAAAATGATACCAACCAGTATCCTGTTCATTATGTTCTCCTGAACGACTACTCAATCTTCATTTTGCTTACCTGCCATGCTGATCGTGAGTAATAAATCTGATTATTCAACTCAGGAAGACTGTCATAGGGGTATACAATGAACGATGGGCCTTTATCGCGGATGCGCATATATTCGCCATTGACCTTTAAGGCAAGGATGGCGTTGTATTTTTTAAAGTCGCTGAGAGGGATGACGGTTGAGTAATCATTGAGCGCAATAACATTAACGTTCGTACCTTTTGCACCCACATAATCCATGAGCTTGCTCATGGGGACACCCTCAAACTTCGTACGACCGTTATACCAGGGTGAAGTCGTCTCGAAACTCACTACTCCGAGTTTTTCAAGGCTGGCGAGATCAAACACTGCTTTTCCATTTTCATTGGTATTTTCTATATTACCGTAAATCGTTAAAATGGGTTTACCAACTGGTTTTGGCAGGTCGCCAGCCCAGGTTACACTTTGTACCAGACAGCATAACAACAGTAGGGTTAATCGCATTTTGACCTCCACCTTTTTAACAGAAGTATAAGAATTATAATTTAGATATCACACGAGTTGATATATTTTGTTGGGGAGTAGGGGGTTTTATCGTTTTTATTGATGTAAACTCATTTTAATCAATGAGTTAGGTGTTGTGAGTGTCAGGGTGTTTGATACTAGAGCGACGCTTAACTTTTTGATAAAAGCTAAAATTGCGGCCATAAATGCTCTTCTGTTTAAAAAATAACCGCTTTAATTGAGAGATATTATCTTCCACGATAATTGCGGGGTGTCCGTGGCTTTTTGGCGCGCGAATCTGGCGACGAAATACGCGCCCCGGTTGTGTGCGCTGTTTCAGGATGATGATGATAAGCGAGGACACGAACATTCTGATTGTGCGTGTCCCCTACCGCTTGCCTTACTTCACGTCATCCCGGATGGCTGACGCCGACTTACCCCCTTTCGCCATGCTGGCAAACACTGTGTCCCGGTAGATCCACGCATGAACGAGTGCGGCGGAGAGATGGACCAGCACCACGGCAAAAAGCAACTTTGCCAGAAGTCTATGGGCGTCGTGGCACCAGGCATAGAGTGCTGGACTGGTCGGGACAATCGCCGGCAGGTTGACGCCATCAAACATGACAATTGGCAGGCCCGCTGCCGACAGCTGCGCCCAGCCCAGCAGAGGCATTGCCAGCATTAACCCATACAGCATCCAGTGTGATGCCTTTGCGGCAAGCACCTGCCAGACGGGCAAATCGGCAGGAAGTGGGGGCGTGCGGCTCAGGAGCCGGTTGACCAGACGAACCAGTGCCAGCAGTAAAATGGCGATACCCAGAGGCCGGTGGAGGTCGATTAACCAAATCCGATGATGTAACGACGTCATCATCGCGGCACCGATGAAAAGCATGGCCAGGATCATCACCGCCATCAGCCAGTGCAGGGTTCGCGCCAGGGTATTGAAATGCTGCGGCGCGTGCGCTCGCATATCTTTATTTGAGCTCATTTTACCTCCTGCTTTTGCACGGCTTCGGTGGCCTTGCCGTAGCCGATTTCCCGCTCACGGCGGCTGAAAGAGTGGGAGTAGGCAGCGGAGCGGGCGTTTAAGATGGGATCATCAGACACCGCAACGCCTGCAGGAACGACAGAAGGATCAAAGTTAACGTCGCGGCACGCACCTGTGGATTGTGCTTCGACCCGCGTCACTTCCAGCGTGCCGGCTACCACCTTTTTGCGATCGTCCGGCCACGGCTGGGATGGGTCATCCACCGGATCGCCCGGCTGTGCGAGCTGCAAAACGTAATCCCAGTAGAGTGGCTTCTGCGCCAGGCGCTGACGCAGGTTCTCGAACAGGAAGTTGTCATCGGCTTTCTGTCGTTGCTCATCGTTTATCGACAGGAAAGGCTCGTGCGGACGCATCATCCAGCGAACGGCCTGGCGATCCCCCTGCGCGTTCACAAGGTAAAAGGCGTTAATGCTGTAAAACGTCGCGCCTGCGAAGCTGCCGGGCGCGGGTTTTTGTGCCGCCCATTTAAGGTATTTCTCCGCCTCCGGGTACGCTTTTAAAAAGTCTGCCAGAAGCTGCGGATCCGGTTTTCCGGTGGCCACATCAACGGCCGTGGCTTTTCGCAAGGCCAGAAAACCTTCCGGGCTGTGCGTGGCGAAGAAAGGCTCGTTGTTCATCGCCATCCGCCATTGTTGCTTGTCATCTGTCTTCAGCAGCAGCGCCATGCTCAGGGTTTTGGTCGTACTATCCGGGGCATGCGGATCGCCAGTACCAATAGAGAATCGACCCACCACGGGCACTTCCTGCTGTGAGAAGAGGCGGGAGGTTGAAAGAGAAACCGCCGAGCCGTTTGGCGTAAAGGTGCCGGCAAAGCAGATGCCTTTTCCATGCGCGCGGCGAAAACCCGGCGGGAAGGGTTTCGGTGTTTCCCCTACCAGTGCCTGGCTGACCGTGCGTGAACCAAGCCAGCCCGCCGTCCATGCAAAAGCAGATGCTAATGTACCGGCGACAACGGCGATTGCAGCCAGCGCGCCCCAGGTTTTTTTGGACCTCAAATCCAGTTTCGACATAGACGTTTTTCCAGAACAAAATATTTTCATCTGTCATGCACAACGTATTGCGCGTGACAGGTGTTAATACAGTGGCGAATATGGCTCGAGTATAGGAACTAAGGGGCGTAAAGAAAGAATATCACGAAAAGTTTAAACCTTTCCGCTGTCAAAAAGTCCGGGTTACTCATCGTGTCGGAAGTTGTGACCGAGTCGGTGACCCAGCGAGAAATAGTGGCGAAATAGATAATAGAGGGGGTTCCATTTCTCCACATTAAATTTTACTCCTCTCTGAGTATGAATTAATAATGCCTCAGATATGTGGACGCAGGTTATCGTGGCATCAACGGACACCAGGTTTCCCTGCGAACCGGTCAGGAGCGATATCCCGCAAACCTTAGCCTCTATTTGTACAGGACACTCTTTAATTCTCAACGAGTTAATCGTCACCGCCTTTTCCTTATGGAAATTCCCGCAGCTAAATTTGTCCTGTTCAAAAACATATCCCATCTTTTTCTTCCATTCCGGTGGCGATGCTTTTCCCGTTTTATTTGCGATAGCTTCAATATTCTGCCAGAGCCTACTGTCCGGTATGTTCAGAACAATATCGGGGTTACCCGTGATATTTTCATAACATTTTCCGGAGGTGCCAAGCCCGAACACGATATTCCGGTCAAGGATCCACCACGAGGAGACCGGGCTCAGGTTGGTTGAACCGTCAGGATTTTGGCTGGAGATAATGGCGACCGGTGTACCAAAATATAAAGAAGCAAAATCGACCTGCTGGGTTTTCATTTTATCATCCTCTGATTAAAGGAGACCCAGTCTACGTTGTGCAAACGTGCGTTACTTCGGTGAAGCGCGAAGTAAAACGCGCCTCACGGAATTTCCAGGAGCGCAATGTTAACCACTTCTTTCTGAGCAGGGGGAAGACATCACGTTCAGCCTTTAAGGAAATAAGAACGTGTGAAATTATGAGCCCATATATGCAGGTCTCCTGGTTTACTTGCCCTTATTTTTGTAAAGCATCGAGACGCAAGCGCCACAAATCATAGCGTTCTTCTCCCGGTTTAACGGTTCCCGCGAAGTGGTCATTGAGGCGACTCGAGGTAAATACCAGGTCTCCGTTCGGACGGATTGCCGGCGTGTCTGGCCAGCGCACCTCTTCGCTTGCCGCAATGAGCGACATGGAATGGGTTTCAGGATCGTATCTGACGATACCATTGCGTGTGACATCGGTAATGTAGAGGTTACCTTTTACATCTGTCACCATTCCGTCGGTGTTGCCCCCCACGCGTCCCAGATCGCGGATCTGCCCGGCGATTTGCGCATTGGTTGACGCAGGCTGCCTCAGTATCGCGGTCGGTACCGCATAGGCGCGCGTGCCGGTTGTCACCGTCCAGTACAGCATGCCCGCATCGGGTGAAAGCGCAATGCCATTGATACCAATCAGTAATGGTTTACCAGGCCAGACTTCAGTCCCGTGCGAGACGACGTTAACGCCTGGCTCAATCTGCAGCGCAGGGTGACGATCGAGCACGCGCCGGGCCGTACCGGTAGCGAAATCGACGATAATTAGTCCCACCTGGTTTTCAGGCGCACTCCGCGAGCCGCTGTCGGAGATATAGGCGACACGGCGGTTCTCATCGACCACCACATCATTAAGAAAGCTGGCCTTGCGGTCCGCTACGCCGTCCAGGGCGATGCGTTTGATGGTGCGGCCAGAGTGGAGATCCAGTACGACCAGTTTCTGCGCCCCCACGGGGGACTCTGTTTCGCCTGCAACAAACCCCATGTCCAGCGCCCATAGCCAGCCGTTTTTACGGTCAATATAAAAACCGAGCACGTTGCGCAGGCTCTGAGCCGGATCGGTGTTCACCGCATTCCCCTCGCGGGAGGGAAACGCCGTCAGGCGGGCAGGGCCAGACTGCGCCGTCGTATCCAGAATGCTTAACGTGGCGGGTGCTGCGGCGGAAACCAGCCGGGGCGTGCTGACAAAGGCCCGGTCCATTGCATCAAAGTGGATACCTGCAATAGGGGCATTGACCGAACCGGAAAACGTCGCAGGTATCTTTCCGTCTTGAGCGGTATCCCAGCTCACGCCGGCGTAGCTTCGCCAGCGCTCCAGAGGCGGGTGGTTCGCCGCGTTGACAATACTCGAGAAAGGGAACAACGCCGCCATTGCGATGGCGGGCAGAATATGGGGACGGTTGAACATTGACAGACTCCAGTGGAACGATCAGGTGATGAATGCTGGCCACTTTACTCATTGCCCAACGGGAGATAAATTAGCCAAATTGAAAAACATTTGTTCCTGAGAGAGCAAAATGAGCCGGAAATTCGATTACCTCGGCGACGTAGAAGTCTTCATTGCTGTGGTTGAGCACGGCTCATTTACTGCCGCAGCGGTTGCCCTTTCAACCACCCCTTCGGTACTGAGCCGCGCGGTCACCCGTCTGGAAGCGCGTCTTGGACGGCAGCTATTACAGCGCACGACCCGCCGGGTGGGGCTGACTGAAGCCGGACGCGTCTATCTTGAGCAGGCGCGCTCAGCGTTTTCTCTGCTCGATGACGCCGAACGCGTTGGCCGGGGTCAGGAGGGCGATCTGACCGGTCGCGTGAGAATGAGTGTCCCGACCACCTATGCCCACTACCGCCTGCCGCCGCTGCTGGCGCACTATAATCAACGCTACCCACGCGTACAGGTGGAGCTGAACATTACCAATCGCAACGTTGACCTGATCGCAGAGGGGTTCGATCTGGCGATCCGTCTGGGACAGTTGCCTGACAGTGGACTTGTGGCGCGTAAGCTGGAAGACGCGGCATTGCTTCTGGTCGCCTCTCCGGACTACCTGCATCGGAGAGGAAAGCCTCAGACGCTGGAAGAGCTGCAGCGCCATCAGTGCCTGCCGTTTATCATGCCGCGCACCGGTCGTATCGCCCCCTGGGTATTTCATGATGAAGGGCGCGATATTGACTGGTTGCCGGGTTCAACCATTGAAATATCGGACGATGTACTCGGCGTGGTTTCGCTGGCGGAGCAGGGGATGGGGATCTGCCAGAGCTATGAATTTATCGTTCGCGACAGAATACAGGGCGGCCAGTTAGTTGAGGTGCTGCCGCACCTTCGGGGACGATCGCGACCTTTCTCCGTGCTGTTTGCCCCGCACCGACGTCAGTCAGCAGCCACCCGGGCAATGATTGACCTTCTGACCCGACAAGAATGACAAGGACGAGTCCACCATGAAAAAAGCGCGTTTTTCCTTTTGGATCCCACTCATCGTGAGCGGGATAGCACTGATATCGGGTTTTGTGGTCTGGTCAGTCAACATTTACCGCGTGACATACCTTTCGATCCGCGGGGAGCAGTACCTTGCCTGTGGGGCGTTGCTGCTGGCGCTGGTGCCGATGGTCTATTTCATCAGAAAGGGGAGACTGAAAGGTAAGCGCCTTGCTGGCGCGGTAAAAATCTACCTCGGCTTCTTTATTTGCAGTCTGCCGGTTGCCATGTTCGTGGTCTTTACAACGGCCTGGCTGCTGGAGGGGGACTATTCGGCCTGGAGCAAACCTTACCGGTATGAGTCCAGTACCCGCCACAGCTGCTCGGGTGCGGAAGTCTACGAGCCGGAATTAAAGAAGGAGATCCGCATCTGTAACCCGCAGGGTGACGTTTATTCCGATACCACCCTGTATGTGGAAAAGCGGAGCAATGCCCTGGGGATTGTGGTGCTTTGGGCTATCACGCGCGCCTGAACCGGGGAAAGTCAGGGCGCGAGAATTAGCGTCAGCCCGCCTCCAGCATCCCAAAACTCACAATCCGCGCGCGGCCCAGCTCTTTCGCCCGGTACAAGGCCACATCCGCGGCGCGCAACAGGTTGTCGGTCTGGGCATGCTGTGGGTAGCTGGCAATCCCAATCGACACGTCCACCGGCCCAATCTCGGTCAGCCCGTAGCGAAGCGACAGCTCATGCACGCCGGTGTAAATCTTCTGCGCGCAGGCGTACGCTTCTGCTTCATCGGCACCGGAAAGCAGCACCAGAAACTCCTCGCCGCCGTAGCGGAATGCCAGTCCGTTGTCATGTGCGGCCCGCTGAACAATTGACGCCACGCTTTTGATCACCAGATCGCCCGCTTCATGGCCGAAACGGTCATTAATGCTCTTGAAGTGGTCGATATCAATCATCATGCAGCTTAAGGGCACGCCAGTGCGTATCGCCTGTGCCGTTTGGGTTTGCAGGGTATCTTCCAGATGGTGACGATTACGCAGGCCGGTGAGCGGGTCAAACAACGCTTTTTCCAGCAACGCGTCGCGCAGACGCTGGTTGGCCAGCGCCAGCCCGAGCGCCTCGGCCATCAGCTCCAGATATGCGCGGGAAGGGGCATTGTCCGCCGTGATATTCTGGAAGGAGAGCAGGCCAATGGCCTCGCCCTGAGCGATAAGCGGCACGCAAAGCGCGCTTTCCGCCTGGGATGCCGGAAGATGGTAGCAGGCAATATCCGGCTCACCGTTTACCGGCGGGTGGCTTTGCCCGCGTCGCACGGCCCAGCACTCGTCCGGATGGAACGTCGTCTCTTCACCAACCGGCGAAAGCCACTGCGCGACGCAGCGCATCTGCCACGGTTCGCGGTCAAGGACGTAGAGCCGGCCCGCGATCCCCGGCGCGATATTGGGGGCAAACAGCTCCGCCACGTTAATCACATCGTTAAAGTTCTCACACCCCTGCAGCCGCTGGGTCATGCGCGCCAGCAGCTCGCGGATGGCCCAGTCGGCATCGCGCTCTTTTTCCAAACGCTGTCGTGCCAGGCCGTTTTCACGGAAGATGCTGATGGCCTGGGCCATATCGCCTATCTCATCGATCTGGTTGAAATTGGGCGCTTCAACCGCGTAATCCTGGGATGCCAGGCGGTGCACCACGTCGCTCAGGCGCACCACGGGGCGCAGCACCCGGCGTTTCAATATAAAACCGAGCACAAACAGGAACAGCAGGGCGGTCAGGCCGACCGTCAGCTCAGAGGCGGTACGCAGCGCTTTCGATTTTTTTGTCGCATCTTTAACGGAGCCGATAACGCGCTTGTCCAGTATCTGGCGAAAGTGATCGATCTGATTCTGCGCGCGATCCAGCTCCTGCTCATAGGGCTGACCATAGAGTAAGGCAACGGCCTGGGCGTCTTCTCCGCGTTCAAGGCTGGCGAGGGCGGTTTGCTGTTCGTCCTGCAGCTCATCGATGATTTTTATGCCTTCGCGCAGCAGGGAGAGCTCATCATCCGATGCGCCGTTGTCCCGCAGTTTTTCCAGCCGTATTTCAATGTTCTTAAGGTAATTCTCTGACTGATTGTATTCTTTTAACGTTTGGGGATCTTTTTTGATGACATAGAGGCGTGCTAAATCGGACTGTGCCCAGGCGTCTGTCTCAACATCCTCTGTGAGCTGATCAAATCGCTGTCGCTGTTCAACGGCTTGGCGCTCTGCCGTGTCAGCATTGGATGCCAACAGCATGATAATGCCGGAGGCGATGGTCAGGCAGACCGTGGCACCATAGGCCCAGTTTGTTATCGTCGCGATTCGCACCAGATGATCCTTTTACGACATGAGTAGGATGGCGTTCTTTAAATTATAGAAAACGTTTGATTTAAGGCGTAAAAAAAAGGCGGCACAGCGCCGCCTGGTGTGGTCTTTATCGTCACGTCCTTACAAATCTGGAGGGTTTTTTCCTTCTTCGATGAAATCGGGGTCCAGCTCTTCGGCGTTACCTTCGTGATCGCGCCCTGAGAAGAGGTTCCAGCAGGCGATAAACAGCGCGGCGATGAGTGGCCCAATCACAAAACCGTTAATGCCGTACAGCTCCATGCCGCCGAGGGTGGAGATCAGAATCAGGTAGTCCGGCATTTTGGTGTCTTTCCCCACCAGCAGCGGGCGCAGAATATTGTCCACCAGCCCGACGACGATCACGAAGAAGCCGACAATAAACAGCCCTTGCCAGATCTGGTGCGTGGCGAACAGGAAGATGGCGGCGGGCACCCAGACAATCGCCGAGCCGATGGCGGGCACGAGAGAGAGGAACGCCATCAATGCGCCCCAGAGCACGCTGCCGTCAATACCCGCAATAGCAAACGCAATACCGCCGAGTATGCCCTGAACCACGGCCACTGCCGCCGTCCCTTTTACCGTGGCGCGCGATACGCCAACGAATTTGGCGAACAGGTGCTGCTTGGCGAAATCAGACAGCGGTAAGGAGTCGAGGATCTGGCGCACCAGATACGGGCCGTCTTTCAGCAGGAAGAACAGCAGATACAGCATGATGCCGAAGCTAATCGCAAAGCCAAACGTGCCTTTGCCAATCAGAAACGCGCTGCCGGCGAGATACTGTCCGCCCTGCAGAGCGACATCGGAGAGTTTTTTCTGGATCTGCGCCGCGTTGGTCAGGTTGTGATCCGCGAGGAAGCCGCTGGCCCAGTCAGGCAGGTGGTTGAAGATGCTCGCCACCACTTCCGGGAACTGGGTGTTGTTCTCCTGTAGTTTGGTGTAAACCACGTTCAGCTCAATGGCGAGCGAGGAGAGGATCACCATCAGCGGGATAAAGACGATTAGGCAGATAATACCGATGGTCAACAGCGAGGCCAGCCCGTTGCGATCCCCCAGCGCGGCGCGCAGCTTGTTTTTTACCGGGTTGAAGATGACGGTCAGAATGGCGGCCCACAGTATCGCGGAGAAGTAGGGCGACAGCACGTCGAAGAAGGCCCAGGTCACAAGGGCGAGAATGAAAATAAAGAAACCTTTAGTCAGTCCGTTAAAGCGCATCAGTCAGTCCTGGTTACTCATAAACTGTGTCGACTATAGAACTGATTGTGAGAATTACCAACCTTGCATCGGGTGGCGGCTGCGCCTTACCCGTCCCGCGGGCAGTGTTACGGTATGACTTCGCGCTTTACGGATACCACTTTCGACTGACCGAAGAGCGCCTTTTCCCGCACCATGCTGTAAGTATCTGCTTGCGGAGGTGCTTATGGCCTGGCGTCCGATTCTCTATGTGATCCTCACAACCCACCCCAGACTCAGCGCGCGGCGCGCCCGTTTGCGTCTGGTCATCTAGCTTTTTATTAACAATCGCGGTATAACACACCTTCTTTGGATGTTTAGATGTCCATACGTATAGAAGGTAATATGCAAACACAACAAGAAAATGGGCAGCTTAAGCGCACCATGAAAACACGCCACCTGATTATGCTCTCGCTGGGTGGCGTGATTGGGACAGGGTTATTCTTCAATACCGGCTACATCATTTCCACGACCGGGGCGGCGGGCACGCTGCTGGCGTACCTGATAGGCGCCCTGGTGGTCTGGCTGGTGATGCAATGTCTGGGCGAGCTCTCCGTGGCGATGCCGGAAACCGGCGCGTTCCACGTCTATGCCGCCCGCTATCTTGGCCTGGCGACGGGCTACACCGTGGCGTGGCTCTACTGGCTCACCTGGACGGTGGCGCTCGGGTCGAGCTTTACCGCCGCCGGGTTCTGCATGCAGTACTGGTTCCCGCAGGTGCCCGTCTGGGCGTGGTGCGTGGTCTTCTGCGTGGTGATTTTTGGCCTGAACGTCATCTCAACGCGCTTCTTTGCGGAAGGCGAGTTCTGGTTCTCCCTGGTGAAAGTCATCACCATCATCGCTTTCATTATTCTTGGCGGCGCGGCGGTCTTTGGCTTTATCCCGATGCAGGACGGTTCACCCGCGCCGGGCTTAAGCAACATCACCGCCGAGGGCTGGTTCCCGCACGGCGGCCTGCCGATCCTGATGACCATGGTGGCGGTGAACTTTGCCTTCTCCGGGACCGAGCTTATCGGTATCGCCGCAGGGGAAACGGAAAATCCGCACAAGGTCATCCCGGTCGCGATCCGCACCACCATTGCGCGCCTGATTATCTTCTTTATCGGCACCGTGTTTGTGCTGGCGGCGCTGATCCCGATGCAGCAGGCCGGGGTAGAAAAAAGCCCGTTCGTGCTGGTGTTCGAAAAGGTTGGTATTCCTTACGCGGCGGATATCTTTAACTTTGTGATTTTGACGGCGATCCTCTCGGCGGCGAACTCCGGGCTGTACGCCTCCGGGCGCATGCTGTGGTCGCTCTCTAATGAGAAAACGCTCCCGCGCTGCTTTGCCCGCGTGAACAAAAACGGCGTGCCGCTGACGGCGCTCTCGGTCTCTATGCTCGGCGGCGTGCTGGCGCTATTCTCAAGCGTCGTGGCACCGGACACGGTGTTTGTCGCGCTCTCGGCGATTTCTGGCTTTGCGGTGGTGGCCGTCTGGATCAGCATCTGCGCGTCGCACTTCGTTTTCCGTCGTCGTCATCTGCAGTCCGGTCAGCCGCTCTCTGCGCTGCAGTACCGCGCGCCGTGGTATCCGCTGGTGCCGGTGCTCGGTTTTATCCTCTGCGTGGTGGCCTGTGTCGGCCTGTGGTTTGACCCAAGCCAGCGCATTGCCCTTTATTGCGGGATTCCGTTTGTCGCCCTGTGTTATGGTGCCTACTATCTGACCCGAAATATGACATCGCAGGAGCCCGAACATGTCGCAGAATAATCCGCTTACCGCCCTCCTTGAAAAGCAGCCGTTTGTGGTGCTGGATGGCGCGATGGCGACGGAGCTGGAAGCGCGCGGCTGTAACCTGGCAGACAGCCTCTGGTCTGCCAAAGTGCTGATGGAAAACCCGGAGCTTATCCGCGAAGTGCATCTTGATTACTATCGCGCGGGCGCGCAGGTGGCGATCACCGCCAGCTATCAGGCCACGCCTGCGGGTTTTGCGGCGCGCGGCCTGGACGAGGCGCAGTCCCGGGCGCTGATCGGCAGAAGCGTGGAGCTGGCGCGTAAGGCGCGCGAAGCGTATCTGGCTGAAAATCCGCATGCGGGCACGCTGCTGGTGGCGGGCTCCGTTGGGCCGTACGGCGCGTATCTGGCGGATGGCTCAGAGTATCGCGGCGACTACGTGCGCAGTGCGGAAGCATTCACCGACTTCCACCGCCCGCGCGTGGAAGCGCTGCTGGATGCGGGCGCTGACCTGCTGGCCTGCGAAACCCTACCGTCCTTTGAGGAGATTAAGGCGCTGGCGGCGTTGCTGTCTGAATATCCCCGCGCCCGGGCGTGGTTCTCCTTTACCCTGCGGGACAGCGAGCACCTGAGCGACGGTACGCCCCTGCGTGACGTGGTCAGCGTGCTGGCAAACTCTCCGCGCATTGTTGCGCTGGGCATTAACTGCATCGCACTGGAAAACACCACGGCGGCGCTGAAGCATCTGCAAAGCCTGACGTCGCTGCCGCTGGTGGTTTACCCGAACTCGGGCGAGCATTATGACGCGGTAACCAAAACCTGGCACCACCACGGTGAAGCGTGCGAGACGCTGGCAGGGTATCTGCCCCAGTGGCTGGACGCCGGAGCGAAGCTGATTGGCGGCTGCTGTCGGACCACGCCGAAGGATATTGCTGAGCTGAACGCGCAGCGCTGAGTGCTTTGCCGGGTGGCGGCTGCGCCTTACCCGGCCTACGGATCGCTGACCCTCTCCCACGGGGAGAGGGAAAAAAACAACCGCACAAAACCAACTATCCTTTCCCGCTTTTTATCTAAAAACGAATCGTTATGAGCGATTCATTTTTATTCCTTTATCAAAATTCTCGCGTTGGAAATACTGCCCTCATAACAACAAGGGGAGCAGGCACTATGGCAATTTCATCGCGAATCACACTTCTCGGCGCACTGGCGCTGTGGGCATTTCAGGCGCAGGCGGTGGACGTCACCGTCGCGTATCAAACTTCTGCGGAACCGGCGAAAGTCGCGCAGGCGGACAACACCTTTGCCAAAGAGAGCGGCGCGAAAGTCGACTGGCGCAAGTTCGACAGCGGGGCCTCCGTCGTGCGTGCGTTAGCCTCCGGCGACGTGCAGATCGGCAATATCGGCTCCAGCCCGCTGGCGGTCGCGGCCAGCCAGCAGGTGCCGATTGAGGTGTTTCTGCTCGCCTCGCAGCTCGGTAACTCTGAAGCGCTGGTGGTGAAGAAAAACATCACCAAACCGGAAGACCTGATCGGCAAACGCATCGCCGTGCCGTTTATCTCAACCACCCACTACAGCCTGCTGGCGGCGCTCAAACACTGGGGCATCAAGCCGGGGCAGGTACAAATTATCAACCTCCAGCCGCCGGCGATTATCGCGGCCTGGCAGCGCGGCGATATAGACGGGGCCTATGTGTGGGCACCGGCCGTGAACGAGCTGGAAAAAGACGGCACCGTGCTGACCGACTCCGAAAAGGTGGGACAGTGGGGCGCGCCAACGCTCGACGTGTGGGTCGTGCGTAAAGACTTCGCCGAGAAACATCCTGAGGTGGTGAAAGCCTTCGCGAAAAGCGCGATTGACGCCCAGCAGCCGTACATCAGTAACCCGGATGAATGGCTGAAGCAGCCCGCCAACCTGGAAAAACTCTCCCGCCTGAGCGGCGTGCCGGAAGCGGACGTGCCGGGGCTGGTGAAGGGCAATACCTATCTGACCCCCGCGCAGCAGGTGCAGCAGCTGACCGGGCCGGTAAACAAAGCGATTGTTGATACCGCCACCTTCCTGAAAGAGCAGGGCAAAGTGCCCGCGGTAGCGACGGATTACAGCCAGTACGTGACCGATCGTTTTGTGAAATAAGGAGTCCGCCATGCTGAATATTACAAATCTGTCTGCTGATTACGGTGGCAAACCCGCGCTGGAGGAGATCAACCTGACGCTGGACAGCGGTGAACTGCTGGTGGTGCTGGGTCCGTCCGGATGCGGAAAAACCACGCTGCTGAATCTGATCGCCGGGTTTGTCCCTTATCAGCATGGCACCATTCAACTGGAAGGCAAAAAGGTGGAAGGCCCCGGCGCCGAGCGCGGCGTGGTCTTCCAGAATGAAGGCCTGCTCCCGTGGCGCAACGTGCAGGAAAACGTGGCGTTTGGGCTGCAGCTTGCGGGCATCAATCGTGAACAGCGGCTGGAAACGGCGCGGGCGATGCTGAAAAAAGTGGGGCTGGAAGGGGCGGAAAAACGCTATATCTGGCAGCTTTCCGGCGGCCAGCGACAGCGTGTCGGGATTGCCCGCGCGCTGGCAGCGAATCCGCAGCTGTTGCTGCTGGACGAGCCGTTCGGGGCGCTCGACGCCTTTACCCGCGAGCAGATGCAAACCCTGCTGTTGCGCCTTTGGCATGAGACGGGCAAGCAGGTGCTGTTGATTACCCACGATATCGAAGAGGCGGTGTTTATGGCCACCGAGCTGGTGCTGCTCTCGCCGGGGCCGGGCCGTGTGCTGGAGCGCTTGCCGCTGGAATTCGCCCGCCGCTACGTCGCGGGGGAACCCGTGCGCAGCATCAAATCCGATCCGCTGTTTATCGAACAGCGTGAATACGTTTTAAGTCGCGTGTTTGAACAGCGGGAGGCCTTCTCATGAGCATCGTCTTCAGTGAAAAAACGCGCCGCACGCGTCTGGCGCTGCGCTGGCCTTTCTCACGTCAAATCACGTTGAGCGTCGGTACGCTGCTGGTGCTGCTGGCGGTGTGGTGGGCAGTTGCTGCCCTGCAGTGGGTCAGCCCGCTGTTTCTGCCCCCGCCGGGACAGGTGCTGGCCAAACTCATTACCATCGCCGGGCCGCAGGGCTTTATGGATGCCACGCTCTGGCAGCACTTAGGTGCCAGCCTGGCGCGCATTCTGGTGGCGCTGCTGGCGGCGGTGATTATCGGGATACCGGTCGGGATCGCGATGGGCTTAAGCCCGACGGTGCGCGGCATCCTTGACCCGCTGATTGAGCTTTACCGCCCGGTGCCGCCGCTGGCCTATCTGCCGCTGATGGTGATCTGGTTCGGCATCGGTGAAACGTCAAAAATCCTGCTGATCTATCTGGCGATTTTTGCCCCGGTTGCCATGTCGGCGCTGGCGGGCGTGAAGAGCGCCCAGCAGGTGCGGATCCGCGCGGCGCAGTCGCTGGGAGCCAACCGTACGCAGGTGCTGCTGTTCGTGATTTTACCGGGCGCGCTGCCGGAGATTTTAACCGGGCTGCGCATCGGCCTTGGCGTGGGCTGGTCCACGCTGGTGGCGGCGGAGCTGATTGCGGCCACGCGCGGACTTGGGTTTATGGTGCAGTCGGCGGGAGAGTTCCTGGCGACTGACGTGGTGCTGGCAGGGATCGCGGTGATCGCCGCGATCGCCTTCGGATTAGAACTGGGGCTGCGCGCGTTACAGCGCCGTCTGACGCCCTGGCATGGAGAAATACAATGAGTGAACGTCTGACCATCACCCCGCTGGGGCCGTATATTGGTGCACAGGTGTCGGGCCTGGATGTGACCCGTCCGCTGAGCGATAACCAGTTCGAGCAGCTGTACCACGCGGTGCTGCGCCATCAGGTGGTGTTCCTGCGCGAGCAGACGATCACCCCACAGCAGCAGCGCGCGCTGGCCCTGCGCTTTGGCGATCTGCATATCCACCCGGTCTATCCGCATGCGGAAGGGGTGGAGGAGATTATCGTCCTCGACACCCACAACGATAATCCGCCGGATAACGATAACTGGCATACCGATGTGACCTTTATCGACACGCCGCCTGCGGGGGCGATTCTGGCGGCGAAACGGCTGCCGGAGACGGGGGGCGATACGCTGTGGGCCAGCGGGATTGCGGCGTATGAGGCGCTCTCCGCGCCGCTTCGGACACTGCTGAGCGGGCTACGGGCGGAGCACGACTTCAAAAAATCGTTCCCGGAGTACAAGTACCGTAAAACGGAAGAGGAACATCAGCGCTGGCAGGAGGCTGTGGCGAAACATCCTCCGCTGCTGCACCCGGTGGTGCGGACCCATCCGGTGACGGGCAAACAGGCGCTGTTCGTAAACGAAGGGTTCACCACGCGCATTGTGGACGTGTCCGAGAAAGAGAGTGAGGCGCTGCTGGGATTCCTGTTCGCGCATATCACCAAGCCGGAGTTTCAGGTGCGCTGGCGCTGGCAGGAGAACGATCTGGCGATCTGGGATAACCGCGTAACGCAGCATTATGCCAATGCGGACTATCTGCCGCAGCGCCGGATTATGCAGCGGGCGACGATTTTGGGCGATAAGCCGTTTTATCGTGCTCCTTGATCCCCTCACCCTAACCCTCTCCCCAAAGGGGCGAGGGGACTGCCCGGTGCGATTTTCACCCTCTCCCTTTTAGGGAGAGGGCTGGGGTGAGGGTATTAAATGCGCCTCAATATACCGCTGATAGCGGTTCGCCTTCAGGTAACACAAATCCACCAGCACCAGCCCGTCAACGCAGTTGTTGAACGCCGGGTCGCTGCCAAAATCAATAAACTGTACGCCGCCGGGCTCGCAAAGTTCGGAATATTGCTTGTAGAGCGGCGGAATACCGCAGCCAAGATTGCCGAGCAGGGACTTCAGCTTCGTCAGATCGTCCACGTAATCCACGCCGCCAAACTGTGCCAGCACGTCCGGCAGGGAGGCGGGATACGGCTGGCGCGAGGCGGCAAGCGGATGCGTCGCCGGGAACCACAGGCGGTAAAAGGCGACCAGCAGATCCCGCGCGGCAGGCGGTAAGCCACCGGAAATGGAGACCGGGCCAAACAGGTAGCGGTAGTGCGGATAACGCGCCAGATAGGCCCCAATGCCGGACCATAAATAGTCCAGGCCGCGGCGCCCCCAGTAGCGCGGCTGAATAAAGCTGCGCCCCAGCTCAATACCGTGCTCCAGCACGTCCTGCATTTTGTCGTCGTAGTGGAAGAGGCTATAGCTGTACAACCCCTCAACGCCGCGCTTTTCGATCTGCATGGCCGTCGGCATAAAGCGATAGGCCCCGACGATCTCCAGATCGTCCTCATCCCACAGGATCAGGTGCAGATAATCATCGTCGTAGCTGTCGGTGTCCCGGCGTTTGCCGCTCCCTTCCTCCACCGCGCGAAAGGCAATCTCGCGCAGGCGGCCCAGCTCGCGCAGCAGCGGAGCGTCTTCCTGACCGTTACGCTGCCAGAGATAGATGGTTTTACCGTCGCTGGTTTTGCCCAGACATTCGGTCTGCGCCAGCGCGCGTTTCAGGGTGGCCCGATCTTCCGGACGGGCAATCGCGCACTGGGTTTTAAAGACGCCGGGCACTCCCTTGCCAAGACGCATCACGTGCTGACGGCACTGCTCGGCCATCTCACGCGACGAAAGGGTGGCGCTGTGCCAGTGATGCCACGCAATCTGCTGGCCGATTTTGATCGGCAGCTGGCTGTGGCGGCGGCGGAACATCTGCTGCATCAGCAACAGCATCGACAGCGTCGGGGAGACCAGCGTGCTGGCATAAAAGAGCAGGCTGTTATGCGCCTGTATATGCACCGGCAGCAACGGGGCGCGCAGCTTGCCGGCGAGTTTAATAAAGCCGGAGTGCCACTTTTTGTCGCGAATGCCTTTGCGCGTAGGGCGGGAAACTTCTCCGGCCGGGAAGAAGATCAGCACGCCCGCGTTTTGCAGATGCTGTTCCATCTGCACCAGGGATGTTTTCGCCGTCCTGCCGCCCATATTGTCCACCGGAATAAACAGCGAGCTGAGGGGCTCAAGGTGGGTCAGCATCCGGTTGGTCACGACTTTCACATCGCGTCGCACGCGGGAGACGGCGTACATCAGCGCCAGCCCGTCCAGCGTACCCGTCGGGTGGTTGGCAATAATGACCAGCGGGCCATGTCCGGGGATTTGTTCAAGATCGCGGGCGGAAACGGTGCAGAGAATATCAAGGTGTTCCAGAACTTGCTCCACCATATCCAGGCCTTTCAGGTGGCGGTGTGCTGCGGCAAATTGCTGAAATTCGTCTTCGTAAAACAGTCTTTTTAACAGACTTTTTTGCCAGGGTGCAGGCCTCGCCTGAGGCCAAAGATCGTCGAGAACGCTATCGAGGCTAAACATGATTACTCCTCCTGCCGTCTTGCGAAGACAGTAGAAGGAGCAGATGTCGGTTGTATTGCAGTTTGGTGAAGATTAGCGAAGGATTTTTTTCTCGGCCAGATCCAGCGCGAAGTAGCTGAAGATCAGGTCCGCGCCTGCGCGTTTGATGGCGCCGAGGCTTTCGAGGACCACTTTCTCTTCGTCAATGGCACCCGCCAGCGCGGCGAATTTGATCATCGCGTACTCGCCGCTCACCTGATAAGCACCCAGCGGCAGTTCGGTGCGCTCGCGGATGTCGCGCAGGATATCAAGGTACGCGCCAGCCGGTTTCACCATCAGGCAGTCTGCGCCCTGGGCTTCATCAAGCAGGGATTCACGAATCGCTTCGCGGCGGTTCAGCGGGTTCATCTGGTAGGTTTTACGATCGCCTTTCAGCGCCGTGCCCGCCGCTTCACGGAACGGGCCGTAGAAGGAGGAGGCGAATTTGGTGGAGTAAGACATGATGGCGGTGTCGGTAAAGCCCGCCGCGTCCAGCGCCTGACGAATCGCCTGAACCTGTCCGTCCATTGCCGCAGATGGGGCGATGAAGTCCGCACCTGCCGCGGCCGCGACGACAGCCTGCTTGCCAAGGTTCAGCAGGGTGGCATCGTTATCCACGCCGTGATCGCACAGCACGCCGCAGTGGCCGTGTGAGGTGTATTCGCAGAAACAGGTATCGGACATGACGATCATTTCCGGCACGGTCTCTTTGCAGATGCGGGACATGCGGGCGACGAGGCCATCTTCTTTCCACGCGTCGCTGCCGGTGGCATCGGTATGGTGTGAGATGCCGAAGGTCATCACCGAGCGGATCCCCGCGTTGGCGATGCGTTCAATCTCACGCGCCAGATATTTCTCCGGAATGCGCATGACGCCCGGCATGGCTTCGATGGCTTTGTAGTCATCGATCTCTTCTTCGACAAAAATCGGCAACACCAGATCGTTTAAGGTCAGGGTTGTCTCTTCAAACATAGCGCGCAGTGCAGGTGACTTGCGCAGGCGGCGTGGGCGTGCAATTAAATCGGTCATGGTATGCCTGATGTTTGTGGAACAAAGAAGGCTAGTGTACCTCAAAGTGAAGACGGGTGTTTTACTAAAGTGGGCATTTTGCTTTTTGCGAAATGCGGCAGGTCAGGTTTCATTTCATCAATATTTAATACTGGTTAGTATATTACTGATTGGGGGTGAGATATTCGTATTGTTTCTATATTAAGTGGGATGCATCATTAAAAGTGATTTATTATTTTTTGTTATATATTTCTCCTTCGCTTGTCTGTATTTTAACGTTTTGTTTTTATAATATTTATCTTGAGTGACCCCTGCGTTTGTTATTTTTGATGTGTTATTGGTCTGGATACGGACTTAATGGAAACATTCATTGAACCTTTTCGAAATGAAACTGCATAATTCCCTCCGCAATTAAATGTTGCAAATTCATTGATGGACAAACTTGCTTACGTCCCTGAGGAGGGATGACCCAATGCAAACATGGAAAAAGAAACTCGTTGTATCTCAACTTGCATTAGCCTGCACCCTGGCTATCGCTTCTCAGGCCAGTGCGAAGGATATTTCCGGTACAACTTATAATACCTTTGGATACGATAATACAGCGTCCACACCCTGGTATTATGGCTATGCCGACTGGGATTGCTCAGACGTTACCCACGACGGTGATATTTATCCGGTGATTAATAAATCCACCGTGAATGGTATTATTTCAACATACTATCTGGATGATGGTATCAATGGTCGGGCTAATGCATTAAGCATTTCCAACAGTACCATTAATGGCATGATTACCTCTGAGTGTATGACCACCTCGTGTGCTGATGGTATAGATACCGACGGCACGACCCATTCTCAGTACGATCGTTTTAGCCTGACCGTTGATCACTCCACCATTAACGACACCTATGAGCATTATGCTTACAATGTGGTAAATGGCGATAATACCGAAACCCACTATCTTGATACCTATGGGTTGGGCAATGCAATTACCCTGGATGTTGAATCGGATATTGTTATCCAGAATAACTCTCACGTCGCGGGTATTACCCTGACGCAGGGGTATCAGGAGCTGGATAATACCCCGTACGACGGTGTTGAAGGCGTAGCCAACAGCAGCAACGTCTTTACCGACACGCTACTGGTGAAAGATTCGGTACTGACTTCTGGTGCGTACAGCGATTTAGGTACCAGCGGATTCTACGGTCAAACCGCGAAGCCGAGCGACTATGGTGAAACCAACGCGACAGCGGCAGATGATGCGGCGCTGATTGTGGCCGCCAGCGCGTCTGATAACGCGATGCAGACCAGCGCCACGTTCGATCACTCCACCGTTACTGGCGACATTCTTTTCTCCAGTACCTTCGACAACAACTTCTATCCGAACGGCGATCCGGCAACGGATACCAGTGCAGACGGTGTCTATAACCCAACTACCAACGGCTGGGACGGTACCGATAAGCTGGACGTTACTCTGACCAATGGCAGCAAATGGGTTGGTGCAGCGCAGTCGAGCGTCGAGGCTATCGGCACGGCGCAGATGTATGGCCTGGGCTACAGCAACGTAGACTGGAGCGCTCTGTCCCCAAACAGCATTTGGCCAGACTCCACCTATGACAGCAACGGACATGTTGCGGGCGAAGCGGTGTATCAGAGCGGTCTCTTTAACATCACGCTGGATAACGGTTCCGAGTGGGATACCCGCAAGGTGTCTAACATCGACACGCTGACGGTCAACAACCAGTCTCAGGTCAATGTTGAAAACTCAGGTCTGCTGGCGGATACCATCACCCTGACCAATGCTTCCTCATTGAATATCGGCGACAGCGGCGGCGTGGCCACCGACCATCTGTATCTGGACAGCTATAGCCGTGCGGCACTGACGGAAGAAACGGCCGATCTGTATGCCAACACCATCACGGTGGATAACGGTGCAGAGCTGGTGCTGGGGCTGGGACAGGTTGATACGCACAATATGGTACTGACCGATGGCGGTGTGCTGAACGTTGCCAGCCGTGATTACGTGCTGAACAGCGATCTGAACAACGCACGCTATATCACCAACGATAAGCACAATGCCGATTACGACTACGGCGTTGTGGCGATTAATTCTGATGGTCATCTGTCAGTGAACGGTGACGTCGCCGGTAACTACAAGGTCCGTATCGACAACGCGACCGGAGCCGGTTCCGTCGCCGATTACAAAAACAAAGAGATTATTCGCGTCTATGACAATAACGCGGATACTGCAGCCAGCTTTACTGCTGCAAACAAAGCCGATTTAGGTGCCTACACCTACCAGGCGCAGCAGCAGGGTGACGCCGTTGTCCTCCAGCAGAAAGCGCTGACCGACTACGCCAATATGGCGCTGAGCATCCCTTCTGCCAACACCAACATCTGGAATCTGCAGCAGGATACCGTAGGTACGCGTCTGACCAACAGCCGTCACGGCCTGGCGGATAGCGGCGGAGCGTGGGTGAGTTACTTCGGCGGTAACTTCGACGGCGACAATGGCGTTCTTAGCTACGATCAGGACGTGAGCGGTATTATGGTCGGTCTGGATACCCAGATTGACGGTAATAATGCGAAGTGGATCGTCGGTGGTGCGGCAGGTTTCGCGAAGGGGGATATAAGCGATCGTACCGGTCAGGTCGATCAGGACAGCCAGACGGCGATGATCTACGCGTCTGCGAAGTTCATGAACGATCTTTTCCTCGACAGCTCCCTGAGCTACACCCGCTTCAACAGCGATCTCTCTGCTAACATGAGCAACGGCCAGTATGTTGACGGCAACACCACCAATGACGCAGTTGGTTTTGGGCTGAAACTGGGCTATGACTGGAAACCAAACCTGTCCGGCTACGTCACACCATACGCAGCCGTGTCTGGCCTGTTCCAGTCTGGCGATGATTATCGTCTCAGCAATGACATGCGCATGGATGGGCAATCTTACGATAGCCTGCGCTATGAACTTGGTATTGATACGGGTTATACCTTCAACTACGGCGGCGATCAGGCTCTGACGCCTTACTTCAAACTGGCCTGGGTCTATGACGACGCCGATAACAATGCCGACATTAACGGTGACAGCATTGATAACGGCGTGAAAGGCTCCGCTGTGCGCGTAGGGCTGGGCACCCAGTTCAGCTTCACGAAGAACTTCAGTGCTTACACTGATGCCACTTATCTGGGCGGCGGCGACGTTGATCAGAACTGGGGCGCAAACCTGGGTGTGAAATATACCTGGTAATAAATAAAAGCGGGGGGAGGCGTTACCTCCCCCCGCTTTTTACAGAAGTAATAAAAATAATATTGAACCGACAAATACGGATGCCTTGAGGTCTGCATGAAGGTTAATGCGAAACCACTTTCTGAATTACGCCGGCTCGAACAGTGTTTGAAATCAGCCAGTACCCCTTTTAAATCTGCTCCAAAACAATTAATTATATCCGGTGAATGTAATGAGTGCCGCACCATCGTATTCCAAACCGGTGTTATCGAAATCTATCGACATTCAGATGAACTGCTTGTGGGCATCGCGACAGCGCCGTTTATTATGGGTTTGTCCACAGTGATGATTAATCACTGCCAGGAATATAGAGTGATAGCCAAAACATCCTGCACGGGTTTTTATTTGCCCACTGAAACCACCCGTCAACTTATACAACAGAACGCGCTATGGAAAGAGGCCTTCGGTTGGTTGTCCTGGATAAACTACATTCTTGAGAAACGCGATATGCAGCTGGTGGGAAATAATTCCTATCACCAGATCCGCGCCATGCTGTTGAATATGGCGGAGTGGGATGAAACGTTGCGTTCAAAAATCGGTGTGATGAATCATATTCAACAAAGTACGCGTATTTCACGTTCAGTGGTTGCTGAGGTTCTCGCTGCCCTGCGGCAAGGTAACTACATCAATATGAGCCGGGGCAAGCTGGTCAGCATCAACCGCTTGCCCACGGAATATTAAGATCAGTTAGACGCGGTGAGCACCTGGGCTTTATTGGCGCTCAGTTCTGCCACCAGGTTATTAATCCCGTCACTCATATTGACGAAACGCGTATGCGGGGAGCGGGTGACCACCACAAACGCGCCCACGTTTGACTGCGGGATCATGGCCATATAGGTGATGAATCCACCGCCGCCGCCGGTTTTCTGAATAATACCCGGACGCCCATTTTTCGGCGCCATATAGACCCACCCCATGCCGAGCGCATCGGCTTTACCCGGCACGTCCATCCCGATGACGCGGTGCAGCTGAGTACGCTGATAAATCAGAGTCTGCATGCGATCGGCCTGGCTGGTGCGAGCGTAGAAATCTGAAGAAAGGAACTGCTGCATCCAGCGCATCATGTCGCCAGGCGTGGAGTAAACCCCGCCGCTGCCCACAGCCGCGAGCGTGTTATTACAGGGGCTGGCGCCTTTCTCTGCCACCATCAGGCGACGGCACTGATCCGGGGACGGAGTAAACGTGGTGTCTTTCATGCCGAGCGGACGGGTGATCTGCTCTTCAAACAGCTGCGTATAGGGTTTGCCAGCCGCCGTTGAGAGGGCATCCGCCAGCAGGTCGAACGCCAGGTTTGAATAAGAGGCCTGCGAGCCCGGTGCCGCTTTCAGCGTGGCGGTACTCAGATAGCTCCAGCGCTGGTCGCGCGTTGGCCAGACAAATACGTCACGATGCGCTGCTCCGCCTGGCTGCTCACGCGGCAGGGCGCTGGTGTGGGTTGCAAGGTTCACAAGCCGGATCGGCGTCCCCTGATACGTAGGTACCCGGGCACCTGGCGGCGCGTATTTGCTGAGCGGATCGTCAAGCTTCACCACGCCCTGGTCGAGCAGTTTCACCAGCATTTCGCTGGTCATCAGCTTGGTTAAGGACGCGATGCGGATAACGGAATCCAGCTGCGGGTGAACGTTATTTCCCGGACGCGTTTCGCCAAAGCTGCGGAACACACGCTGGTTGCCGTCGATGACGACCATCGCCATCCCGGTCGCGCCGCTGCCGTAATAGATAAGGTTCGCGTAGCGATCGGCAATATCTGAAGCTAAAACGGGTGCCGTCAGCGGTTGGGCTGCCTGGGCGGTAGAAAAGCTCACCGCACACAGCGCGGCAAAAGAGAGCAGACAACGTTTCAACGAAAAGCATCCATGAAGTGAATGAGGAAAGTAATGGGTATTTATACTACTAATCGGAACCGCGCAATGCCCCGAATTGCATAACGATAGCGAGAAAAACGTAACCATGGGTAAATATGAACAATTTACTTACGAGCCATCTCCCATTTTGTGACATCGGGCTTATGATAGGCACCAGTTTCACTCAATCTTACGGAGAACGGTATGTCTGAGAAGCGTGTGGTTATGGTTGTCGATATGCAGAACGGGGTATTTGAAACCCCTCGTCATCAGCGTGAAAAGTGTGTCTCTCTGATCAACCAGCTTACGCAGGCAGCCGACACGGTGATTTTTATTCAGCATACTGAGGCTGGTGGCCTGGAAGAGGGGAGTGAGGGGTTTGCACTACTGCCTGAACTCCATCAACCTGCTGACGCGCTTTACGTGACCAAAACCGCCTGTGATGCCTTCTACAACACCGCGCTTGAGGCGCTGCTGCGTGAGCAGGGCATTCGCGAGTTTGTCATTTGCGGCTGCGCCACCGATTACTGCGTCGATGCGACGGTTAAGAACGGCGTCAGCCGGGGTTATCACATCACCGTGGCGGAAGATGCCCATACTACAGCCAATCGCCCGGCGGCAGATGCGCAGATCCTGATTAACCATCACAACGACGTCTGGCGTAACTTCATTGCGCCGGCGAATCCTCTCGCGGTGAAACGCACCGAAACAATTCTTGAAAACTGGAAAGCGAACTAATAATTAACGCTCGGGTCTGACCTTTTTGCCGGAGCCGGGAGGCTGGCTCGGGCAGGTTTTCGTGTGGTGACGTGTTGTACACAGCAACAGCCATAACAACAAGAAGGAAGCATTATGTTTAAGTCTTTTTTCCCAAAGCCAGGGCCTTTTTTCCTGTCGGCATTTATTTGGGCACTCATCGCTGTCATTTTCTGGCAGGCGGGCGGCGGCGCATGGCTGACGCGCATCACGGGGGCGACAGGCGAGGTGCCGATTAGCGCGGCGCGCTTCTGGTCGCTAAGCTACCTGCTGTTTTACGCCTACTACACGGTGTGCGTAGGGCTGTTTGCACTGTTCTGGTTTGTCTATTCACCACACCGCTGGCAGTACTGGTCGATCCTCGGCACATCGCTGATTATCTTTGTGACCTGGTTCCTCGTGGAGGTGGGCGTGGCGGTTAACGCCTGGTATGCGCCGTTCTACGATCTGATCCAGACCGCGCTCAGCTCGCCGCATAAGGTGACCATCAACCAGTTCTACCATGAAGTTGGCATCTTCCTCGGCATTGCCTTGATTGCGGTTATCATCGGCGTGATGAACAACTTCTTCGTCAGCCACTACGTTTTCCGCTGGCGTACCGCGATGAACGAACATTATATGGCGCACTGGCAGCACCTGCGCCATATCGAAGGCGCCGCGCAGCGTGTGCAGGAAGACACCATGCGTTTTGCCTCCACCCTTGAAGACATGGGCGTCAGTTTTATCAACGCCATCATGACGCTGATTGCCTTCCTGCCGGTGCTGGTGACGCTCTCTGCGCACGTGCCGGATCTGCCTATTGTCGGTCATCTTCCGTATGGTCTGGTGATTGCCGCGATCGTCTGGTCGCTGATGGGAACGGGCCTGCTGGCGGTGGTGGGGATCAAACTGCCGGGGCTGGAGTTTAAAAATCAACGCGTCGAAGCCGCGTACCGTAAAGAGCTGGTTTACGGCGAAGATGATGCCAACCGCGCCTTGCCGCCGACCGTCCGCGAGCTGTTTGGCGCCGTACGCCGTAACTACTTCCGACTCTACTTCCACTATATGTATTTCAACATTGCCCGTATTTTGTATCTGCAGGTGGATAACGTTTTCGGTTTGTTCCTGCTGTTCCCGTCGATTGTTGCGGGTACGATTACGCTCGGTCTGATGACGCAGATCACTAACGTTTTCGGTCAGGTTCGTGGGTCGTTCCAGTACCTGATCAGCTCCTGGACCACGCTGGTAGAACTGATGTCTATCTACAAACGTCTGCGCAGCTTTGAACGCGAGCTGGACGATCGTGACCTGCAGGAAGTCACCAACACATTTAGCTAATACAGGACGTTGCTATGTCTTTTGCCGTACCGCGCGCGTTACCGTTGTCCTTGCTGGCCGCTCTTGTGCTGGCAGGCTGTGCCGAAAAAGGGGCTGCTCCGCTCAAAAAGGGGGAGAAGCCCGTCGATGTGGCAAGCGTTGTGCGGCAGAAAATGCCCGCCAGCGTGAAGGATCGCAATGCGTGGGCAGACGCGCTGGCAAAAACCTTTGAAAGCCAAAAGATCGCGCCGACCGAGGAGAACATTTGTTCGGTGCTGGCGGTGGCGCAGCAGGAGTCGATGTACCAGTCAGACCCAGCTGTGCCGGGGCTGAATAAAATTGCCTGGAAAGAGATCGACCGCCGCGCGGAGTCCATGCACATCCCGGTGTTCCTCGTGCATACCGCGCTTAAAATCACCTCACCGAACGGCAAAAGTTACAGCGAGCGGCTGGATACGGTGAAAACCGAAAAACAGCTTAGCGCCATATTTGATGATTTCATCAGTATGGTCCCGATGGGGCAGAAGCTGTTTGGCTCACTGAACCCGGTCCACACCGGTGGCCCAATGCAGGTAAGCATCGCGTTCGCGGAGAAGCATACCGACGGCTACCCGTGGAAAATCGACGGCACGGTGCGTCAGGAGGTCTTCTCCCTGCGCGGTGGGCTGTGGTTCGGCACATATCACCTGCTGAACTACCCGGCGAACTACGATGAGCCGCTGTACCGCTTTGCCGACTTTAACGCCGGCTGGTATGCCAGCCGTAATGCGGCATTCCAGAGTGCGGTCAGCCGCGCAAGCGGCGTTAAGCTCGCGCTGGACGGCGATCTCATCGCTTACGGCAGCAGCGAGGCGGGAAGCACTGAGCTTGCCGTACGGAAATTATCGACAACGCTTGGCTTGAGCAACAGCGACATTCGCCGTCAGCTTGAGAAAGGCGATAGCCTGGCCTTTGAGAAAACGGATCTGTACAAGAAGGTGTTTGCGCTCGCAGAGCAGAAAAGCGGGAAAACGTTACCGAGGGCTATCCTGCCGGGCATTCAGCTGGAAAGCCCGAAGATCACGCGTAACCTGACCACCGCGTGGTTCGCAAAACGCGTGGACGATCGCCGGGCTCGCTGTATGGGGCTTTAACGGCGACGGCGAAAGCGCAGCGCTAATGCCACCACGCCCAGAATCATACATCCCGCGAGGAAGGGAATCAGGCCGAACAGGGTGCTGACGCCAAAGCCAATCTCAACTCGCGGGCGTCCGTTATCCTGTACCTGCATCAGGTGTTCATAAACGCCTGGCGCATGGACCAGCATATTGAGCAGCTGTGAGCCAGCCCAGAAGCAGAACAGGACAAACAGGGCATACGCGATATTACCCGCCGTGGAGGTTTTTGGTTTTCCGCCAAAAATCGGTTTCGACAATGTAAAGTCAGCCATGATGACCTCCGGATAAATCGCTCTGTTAATACGCTTCGTACAGGGTGAGTTTGACAGGTCATCGCATTTGTCAATATCAGAATCGTGGTAATTTACGCGCCGGAATCCTCCTGGATTGTTGATTTCTGCAGCACATCACAATTTCATGACTTAACTGAAATTGCGTCGCGTTTCAGAATTTCCGTATCTGCCACAGACCTGGCCGTAAATCTGTGAGAGGATGTCTTTTTTTCCTGCCGGAGTTGTTATGAAGCTCACGTCCAAACTACGCCGAGACTGGCACTACTACGCCTTCGCTATCGGGCTGATCTTTATTCTTAACGGTGTTGTGGGCCTGTTGGGGTTTGAGGCAAAAGGCTGGCAAACGTATGCCGTTGGGCTGGTGACCTGGGTGATCAGTTTCTGGCTGGCGGGGTTGATTATCCGCCGTCGTCCTGAAGAGACGACAGCGGATGAGGCGGAGTCGGCGAAGCGCGCCGATTAACCGTTTACGGAACTTTTAAGCGCGCTGTCGGCGGCGTGACGCTCCAGCGCCAGTTCGATCAGGCGGGTGATCAATTCCGGGTAGCTCAGGCCACTTGCCTGCCACAGTTTCGGATACATGCTGATGTTAGTGAACCCCGGCAGCGTATTGATTTCATTGATCACCACCTCGTTTTCCGGCGTCAGGAACACATCCACGCGCGCCATGCCGCAGCAGCCGAGCGTCTGATAAGCGCGAATGGCGATCGCCCGGATCTTATCGTTAACCGCCGGATCGATATCCGCAGGCACGACAACCTGGGCGCCTTTGTCATCAATGTATTTAGTGTCGTACGAGTAGAAGTCGCTGTTTAACACCACCTCTCCGCAGGTGCTCGCCTGTGGGAAATCGTTGCCCAGCACGGCGCACTCAATTTCACGGCCTTTGATACCCTGCTCAACCACCACTTTATGGTCGAACTCAAACGCCAGGCGGACGGCCTGAGTGAACTGAGCTTCGCTGGTCACTTTGCTGACGCCCACGGAGGAGCCCTGGTTTGCAGGCTTCACAAACAGCGGCAGACCCAGCTCTCCGCTAATTTGCGCGAAGCTGTGTTTGTCGCGGTTGGCGCGGGTGAGGGTCACGAATGGCGCAATGTTCAGCCCGGCATCGCGCAGCAGGCGTTTGGTGACGTCTTTGTCCATGCATGCGGCAGAGCCGAGGACGTCCGAGCCGACGAACGGCAGGTTGGCCATGCGCAGCATTCCCTGCAGGGAACCATCTTCGCCCAGTGTGCCGTGAACGATAGGGAAGACAACGTCGATCTGGGCGAGAGCCTGTGCATTGCCGGCGTCGATAAGCTGCCCCTTCACGACGCCGGGTACGGTGGCGACGCTCACTTCCGAAGGATTAAGGGCGATGTGTGCCGGATCGTGAGCATTCAGCAGATACTGGCTGGCATCGTTAACGTGCCACTGGCCCTGTTTATCAATGCCCAACAGCACCACGTCGAAGCGGCTTTTATCGATCGCATCAACGATATTTTTGGCCGATTGCAATGACACTTCGTGCTCCGCTGATTTTCCCCCAAAGACAATACCTACGCGCTGCTTAGCCATCTCACTCTCTTCCAGTCTGACGAAAAGCCAATAACATACCACGATGCCCGGCGGGTTTCGCGGCCTTCTGCCATAATGTTTTGGGGAATGTTGAGGGGGGAGAGTGAAAGGAAAAACGCTGCTGACCGTATTTATCATTTTGGCCATCGCAACGGTGGGTTACCGCTGGTTGCCGCCTTACTACAACCCTTTCATGCCGCTGACGCTTGACGACCCGCCGGGCCGAATCACCCAGTATAAGCTTCGGCGCTTAACCCCCGAGGCGTGCGCGAGCCTGCTTTCGCAGGCTAACCAAAGAGATCTCATCCGCACCCAGCCGGTGGCTGACAGCGGCGGCGCGTGTCCGCTTAATAACGTTGTACGCGTGCGTGACTTCGGTCCGGTCGGCCTGAGCAGCAGTTTTCTTTCCAGCTGCCCGCTGGCGCTCAGCTCCGCGCTGTTTATCAGCCAGCAGGCCCGGCCGCTGACAAAACGCTATACGGGCAGCGACCTGGCGCGTATCGATCATCTCGGCAGCTTTGCCTGCCGCAATATTTACCACCGCCCTGACGCGCGACGCAGTGAACATGCTACGGCTGAGGCGCTGGATATCGCCGCTTTTCGTCTGACGAACGGGGAACGCGTCACGGTGATGAACGGCTGGAAGGCGGCAACAACGCAGCCATGGCTGAAGGCCATGCTGGTGGCAAGCTGCGGCTACTACGGAAACGGCCTGGGGCCGGAGTATAACGCGGCGCATGCCAACCATTTTCATCTGGGCATGCGCGGTTTCGGACTCTGTCGGTGAAGCATAATATTCCGCCAGAAAATGGATGAATTGTGACTTATTTCAAAAATATGATGACTGGGAAGATAAAACACCAAAGTCAGTCAGGCCGCATCTCTGGTGCGACGTCAAAACGCGTAACTTGCTAATCTGACGGCGAATTCGCCTAAAAATGAAGACTATTTCTTTATGGAATCCTGGAAAGTTAATCTCATCTCGGTCTGGTTCGGCTGCTTCTTCACCGGGTTGGCCATCAGCCAGATCCTGCCGTTCCTGCCGCTGTACGTCTCGCAGCTGGGGGTGACTTCGCATGAAGCGCTCTCCATGTGGTCCGGTCTGACGTTCAGCGTCACGTTTCTGGTCTCCGCCATTGTGTCTCCAATGTGGGGCAGCCTGGCGGATCGGAAAGGCCGAAAACTGATGCTGCTGCGCGCCTCGCTCGGGATGGCGATTGCCATTCTGCTGCAGGCCTTCGTCACCAACGTCTGGCAGCTGTTTTTCCTGCGCGCGGTGATGGGGCTGACATCCGGGTACATTCCGAATGCCATGGCGCTGGTCGCCTCTCAGGTGCCGCGCGAGCGTAGCGGCTGGGCGCTGAGTACGCTTTCCACGGCACAGATCAGCGGCGTCATCGGCGGTCCGCTGCTGGGGGGCTTTCTGGCGGACCACGTCGGGCTACGCGCGGTATTTATCATCACTGCGGTTCTGCTGGTGGTCAGTTTTCTGGTGACGCTCTTTCTTATTAAAGAGGGGGGCCGTCCGGTTATCAGTAAATCTGAACGCCTCAGCGGCAAGGCCGTCTTCGCCTCGCTGCCCTATCCGGGACTGATGATCAGCCTGTTTGTGACCACCATGGTGATCCAGCTTTGTAACGGTTCGGTCGGTCCGATTCTGGCGCTGTTTATCAAGTCGATGGAGCCGGATAGCACCAATATCGCTTTTCTGAGCGGCATGATTGCCGCCGTGCCGGGCGTATCCGCCCTGATTTCCGCGCCGCGTCTGGGCAAGCTGGGTGACAGGATCGGCACGGCGCGCATCCTGATGGCGACGCTGATCTTTGCGGTGATACTCTTCTTCGCGATGTCGTTTGTCACCTCTCCGCTTCAGCTTGGCGTATTGCGATTTCTGCTCGGGTTTGCTGATGGCGCCATGTTGCCTGCGGTGCAGACCCTGCTGGTTAAATATTCCAGCGACCAGGTGACGGGGCGTATTTTTGGATATAACCAGTCATTTATGTATCTGGGGAATGTTGCCGGTCCGCTTATTGGCGCATCCGTTTCCGCGATGGCCGGTTTTCGCTGGGTATTTGCGGCGACAGCGATTGTTGTTTTAATCAATATTATCCAGCTGGCTATTGCGCTGCGACGCCGCAGACAAATGGCGGAGGCCAAATCGGCGAGATAACACTTTCGCAGATGTATTATATATTCTTATGGTCGCCACATTTTTATATAACAAAATGCGGCGTCTTTTTATAGAAAAACGTTTCGATCACGGCGCTACCTCTTTATTTCTGTTCCTGTGTCACTTTTGCATACCATAATTAATTTCTTCTCTTTGCAATATGGATTCAGAGTGATAACGTCAGACAAAACTGAAAAAGGAACTGGCACGATGAAAAACCTCATTGCTGAATTGCTGGTTAAGCTGGCACAAAAGGAAGAAGAGTCAAAAGAGCTGGTGGCTCAGGTCGAAGCGCTTGAAATTGTCGTCACCGCGCTGCTGCGACAAATGGCAAAAACCGATCAACAGGCGTTGATAGAGAGCGTGGAAGGCGCGCTGGACAGCGTCAGGCCTGAATCGCAGGTTCCGGTTGAGGATGCCGAGATGCTCCACCAGTACGTAAAGAAGCTGTTAAGGCATCCGCGCAGCTAAACCGTCACAGGACGTAACGACGTGTCATAGAATTGTCATGCAGGATGCCTATAGTCGCTCTGTTTTTATTTTTATGTATTTGTACATGGAGAAAATAAATTGAAACAGAGCGCACTTTTCATTGCATTACTTCCCCTGTTAATTACCCCTGCCATTTATGCTGATACGACGCAAACCAGCGTGCTGGATAATCGTGCGGCAAAAGGGGATATCACCCAGCCTGGCGGCGCGCGCCGTTTATCAGAAGATCAAACTGCCGCTATTCGCGCTTCGCTGAATGATAAGCCGGCGAAAAATATTATTCTGCTGATTGGCGATGGAATGGGCGATTCCGAAATCACGGCGGCGCGAAATTATGCCGAGGGAGCGGGCGGCTTTTTTAAAGGTATCGACGCCTTACCTCTGACCGGACAATATACCCATTACGCGCTGGATAAAAAAACCGGTAAACCGGATTACGTAACGGACTCAGCGGCCTCTGCCACGGCGTGGTCCACCGGCGTGAAAACCTATAATGGTGCGCTGGGCGTGGATATTCACGAGAAAGATCATCAAACCCTTCTGGAGATGGCAAAAGCGGCGGGCCTGGCGACCGGCAACGTCTCCACTGCGGAACTCCAGGATGCAACGCCCGCGGCGCTGGTGGCGCACGTGACCTCGCGTAAGTGCTACGGCCCGTCAGTGACCAGTGAAAAATGCCCAACGAATGCGCTGGAAAAAGGCGGCAAAGGCTCGATTACGGAACAGCTGCTGAACGCGCGTCCTGACGTGACCCTGGGCGGCGGCGCGAAAACCTTCGCGGAAACCGCGACGGCGGGCGAGTGGCAGGGCAAAACGCTGCGCGAGCAGGCGCAGGCTCGCGGCTATCAGCTGGTGAGTGACGCAAATGCTCTGGCGGCGATAAGCGAGGCGAACCAGGACAAGCCGCTGCTGGGGCTGTTCTCTGACGGCAACATGCCCGTGCGCTGGGAAGGACCAAAAGCCTCGTATCACGGCAACATCGATCAGCCTGCTGTGACCTGTACGCAGAACCCGAAACGTACGGACAGCATTCCGACGCTGGCGGCGATGACCGATAAAGCGATCTCTCTTTTGAGCAAGAGCGAAAAAGGGTTCTTCCTGCAGGTTGAGGGCGCGTCGATTGATAAACAGGATCATGCTGCGAATCCGTGCGGTCAGATTGGTGAAACCGTCGATCTGGACGAAGCGGTGCAGAAGGCGCTCGCGTTCGCGAAAAAAGACGGTAACACCCTGGTGATCGTCACCGCGGACCATGCGCACGCCAGCCAGATCATTCCGCCAGATACCAAAGCCCCTGGCCTGACGCAGGCGCTGAACACCAAAGATGGCTCCGTCATGGTGATGAGCTACGGCAACTCTGAAGAAGAGTCCATGGAGCACACGGGCACCCAGCTGCGCATTGCCGCCTACGGTCCGCATGCGGCCAACGTGGTAGGCCTGACCGATCAAACGGATCTGTTCTACACCATGAAGGCGGCGCTGGGTCTGAAATGATAAAAGCCCGGCGGAAATCACATCTGTCGGCTGGTTTTTTTCCTGTCACGAACCAGACTTACAGGGAATGTTCACAAAAGGATGGTGCAATGAAAACAACATTACTGGTTACTCTGCTCTCCGGCCTGTTCCTGGTCGCATCGGCGAACGCGGAAGAGAAAACGTTAACGCCGCAGCAGCAGCGTATGACCACCTGTAATCAACAGGCGACGTCTCAGAGTCTGAAGGGCGATGCTCGCAAGACCTACATGAGCGACTGCCTCAAAAACGGCGCCGCGAAGCCGGCTGAAAAAAGCCTGACCCCGCAGCAGCAAAAAATGCGCGAGTGTAATGCGAAGGCAACCGAACAGTCCCTGAAAGGGGACGACCGCAGCAAGTTCATGAGTGCCTGCCTGAAGAAAAAAGTGTAGTTCTAACGGGTGAGCGGCACCGGCGGCTCACCCGAAATTTCATACTTTCCCCGCAGACCCCCTCTCTATAATTTGGGAAAATGTTTCAGAATATTCCCAAAAATGATGAATGATGAAACGTATTACAACAAAAAGCGCATTCGGGAAGAGTGGAATTTAACCCTTTCTCAGGATGACCCTCACCGCGCCGGCATTCAGTTTGCCCGGCGAGTTAGGCTGGCGCGCGCCGTGGGGCTGGCGGCGATGTTTTTCCCGGTTGCGGGAATGCTGGTCACCCATTTTTTACCCGGAGGCTGGTGGCTTTTACTGGTGGGGTGGTCGTTCGTCTGGCCCCATTTCGCCTGGCAGCTATCCTGCCGGGCCACGTCACCTCATCAGCAGGAAACTTTCAATCTTAAAATAGATGCCATTATTGCCGGGCTCTGGATCGGCGTGATGGGGATGAATGCGTTACCCACGGCAGCGCTGGTGATGATGGTGGGGATGAATATGATGGGCTCCGGGGGCTGTCGTCTGTTCATCCCGGGGATCGCGTTGACGCTGCTCTCCGCGCTGGTGACCCTGCCACTCGTCGGGAAGGTGGCCGTCTTCAACCCCGACCCCGTGGAGTGGGGCTTAACACTGCCTGTTCTCGTATTTTATCCTATGCTGTTTGCCTGGCTCAGCCACCGCACTGCCGTCAGGCTTGCGGAGCACAAGCAGCGGCTGGAAATGATGAGCACCCGCGACGGCATGACCGGGGTCTTTAACCGCCGACACTGGGAAATGCTGTTGCGAAATGAATTTGAGCATTGTCGGCGCGACCACAGCACCGCCACGATACTGCTGATTGATATCGACCACTTTAAAAACATCAACGACACCTGGGGGCACGACGTGGGCGATGAGGCGATCATTGCTATTACGCGCCAGCTCCAGCGGTCAGTACGGTCAGGCGATGCTATCGGCCGGTTTGGTGGGGATGAGTTTGCGGTGATCATGTCCCAGACAGCAGCTGAAAGCGCCATCGCCGTGATGTCGCGGTTGCATGAGCGGCTGGAAAACCTGACGTTACCATGCGCGCCAAAAGAAGCGCTGCGCATCAGCGTAGGCGTTGCCCCCTGGGGACCGCAGTTTGGACATTATCGGGAATGGCTAAAGGCGGCTGACGTGGCGCTGTACAGGGCGAAAAATGCCGGGCGCGGCCGCACCGAAGTGGCGGCCTGAAACCCGATGGAGAGTATCAAGATTTACTCAGCTTCTCTGATTTTTCCATGCATTTTGCCATCGCTTCAATGACCGCCGAGCGGAACCCGCGCTCTTCCAGCACCCGCACCGCTTCGATGGTGGTACCGCCCGGGGAGCAGACCATATCTTTCAGTTCACCCGGGTGTTTGCCGGTTTCCAGCACCATTTTGGCGGAGCCCATGACGGCCTGCGCGGCGAACTTATACGCCTGCGCGCGCGGCATTCCGCCAAGCACGGCGGCGTCGGCCATCGCTTCTAAAAACATGAAAACATAGGCAGGGGCTGAGCCACTCACGCCGACCACCGGATGGATCATCGATTCGGCAATCACTTCAGCTTCACCGAAGCAGCGGAAAATGTTCAGCACATCGGCCACTTCTTCCGTGGTCACCAGCGCGTTAGGCGTGACGGAGGTCATGCCGGCGTTGACCAGCGAAGGGGTGTTGGGCATCGCGCGGACGATTTTACGATCGTGACCCAGCGCGCGCGCCAGCTGATCGAGCGTGACGCCCGCGGCAATCGACACGACCAGCGTTTCTTTGTTCAGGCTGGAGGTGATATCGCTCAGCACTTTGATCATGATGTTCGGCTTGACGGCGCCAAAGACGATATCGGCGACCTGGGCCACTTCCTGCGCGCTTTCGGCAGCGTTGATCCCGTATTGATCGCGCAATGCGGCGACCTTGTCCGGTGACGGGGTATAGACCCAAATCTGACCCGGCAGCACCTGCCCGCTGGCGATCAGACCGCCCAGGATGGCTTTGCCCATGTTACCGCAGCCGATAAACCCGATTTTCTTGTCCATCACGATTCTCCGTCATTATGCGTTGTTTTCTCTGATTGATAGCTTAACAACGAAATGCAGGCGACAATAGTCGACAGAGTCATTATGGGGAGACAATATGGCGATTTGGGTTGATGCGGACGCGTGTCCGAATGTGATTAAAGAGATTTTATTTCGCGCCGCCGAGCGCGTTCAGATGCCGCTGACGCTGGTGGCAAACCAGAACATTCGCGTGCCGCCTTCGCGGTTCATCCGCTCTTTGCGCGTGCCGGCCGGGTTCGACGTGGCGGATAACGAAATTGTTCGCCTGTGCAGCGCGGAGGATCTGGTGATCACTGCGGATATTCCGCTGGCCGCTGAAGTGCTCGAGAAAGGGGCGGCGGCGCTCAATCCGCGCGGGGAGCGTTACTCGCCTTCGACCATTCGGGAAAAGCTCACCATGCGCGATTTTATGGATACGATGCGGGCCAGCGGCGTGCAGACCGGTGGACCGGACAGCTTGTCCCAGCGCGATCGCCAGCAGTTCGCTGCCGAACTGGATAAATGGCTGCTGGAAGTGAAGCGCCGCACAGCGTAATGATAATTATTGTCAATTTGTGGTACAGTGTGGCCTCCACAGGGTTGTCATCCCGTACCGCTTTGCAGTAAAGTAATCGAAACATCTTCTGCAATTATTTCTTTACACTCTTCAGCCATTCGGCATCAAGGGGAACACCTGGCATGACCCAACCCATCTTTTTAGTTGGCCCCCGCGGCTGTGGGAAAACCACCGTTGGCCTGGAGCTGGCACGCGTGTGTCATCGCCAGTTTGTTGATACCGACCACTGGCTGCAAACCGAGGCCGGAAAAACCATCGCTGAGATCGTTGAGCAAGAGGGATGGGAGAGCTTTCGCGCACGCGAAACCGCCGCACTGAAAGCGGTCACTACCCCGTCTGCCGTGATCGCGACCGGGGGTGGCATTGTTCTGGCGGAGTGTAATCGACACTTTATGCGCGAAAAGGGGATCGTGATTTATCTCAGCGCGCCGGTGTCGGCTCTGGTAGGGCGTCTGGAAGCTTTTCCGGAAGAGGGGCAACGCCCTGCGCTGACCTCCAGGCCACTCAACGAAGAGGTGAGTGAAGTGCTGGCCGAACGCGATGCGTTATACCGCGAAGCGGCTCACCACGTGGTGGATGCGTCAGCCACTCCCGAAGACGTTGTGATTCAGATTATTACCGCCCTGCGTTTGGCGTGTGCCAGCTAAGCGGCGTCTATACTTATAGCTCAGACATAAAAAAAGGATGAGCTATGCCAACCAGACCTCCCTATCCGCGTGAAGCGCGCATTGTTACCGTTGAAAAAGGCCATACGGGTCATACCGTGACCTGGTATCAACTGCGTGCGGATCACCCAAAACCGGACTCGCTGATCAGTGAACACGAGACTGAGCAGGAAGCGCTGGATGCGAAACGGCGCTATGAAGATCCCGACATAACCTGAATGTTTTCCTAAACGCTCCAGGATCGTGCCTGAATCACACTTTTTACTCATCGGGAAAGTTAAGCAGGAGTTAATATTTAGTTATTACAAGTAACTCCGGTATCGGCAGGCGATCTTTACATTTCGATGTCGGGATCACCTGCTACGCTTGGTGCTGTTTTGTTGAAAAAATGAACTGTGCAGCGTAGTGAGCCTGTACCTGTGTACACGATGTTGGAGTAATGGAAGGCGATAAAAATGAAGGCAACGTTGGCGATCCTCACCATTGGTGTGGTCCCTGTAAGCGAAGTGTTACCGCTCTTAACCGAGCACGTATCTGAACAACAGATAACGCATCTCAGCCTGCTGGGGAAGATGAGTCGGGAAGAGGTCATGGAAGACTACGCTGTCGAGGCGGGGGAGGATCCCCTGGCGACGTTATTAAGTGACGGTAAACTGGCGCACGTTTCACGCCAGAAAATCGAGCGCTCGCTGCAGGGCGTGATAGAAGTGCTCGATAATCAAGGTTATGACGTTATTTTGCTGATGAGTACTGCCCCCATTAAAGGTCTCACGGCGCGTAATGCGATTTTGCTGGAACCGATGCGCATCATTCCGCCGCTGGTGGCCTCTATCGTTGATGGTCATCAGGTGGGGGTGATTGTTCCCATTGAGGAGCTCATGGATAACCAGGAGGCAAAATGGCACGTGCTGGAAAAAGTGCCCTTGTATGCGCTGGCAAATCCGTTCTGGGACAGTGACGCTAAACTCATTGCTGCCGGGAAGGAACTGCTGGAGAGAGGGGCAGATGTCTTGATCCTGGACTGCCTGGGGTTCCACCAGCATCATCGTGATTTGCTGCAAAAAGCGCTGGATGTGCCGGTGCTGTTATCCAACGTTCTGATGGCTCGCCTGGCCTCGGAACTCCTCATGTAATGATTTTGCGTGACAGGTGATGAGCATGGCCCCTATAGTGAATTTTTATCTAAAAATATAAGGGCCAGTTCATGCTTCAGAGTAACGAATACTTTTCCGGTAAAGTGAAATCCATTGGTTTTACCAGCAGCAGCACTGGCCGCGCCAGTGTCGGCGTAATGGCGGAAGGGGAATACACCTTTGGCACCGCGGAAGCGGAAGAAATGACGGTGGTCAGCGGCGCGCTGAACGTCCTGCTGCCGGGTGAAACGGAATGGAAAGTTTACGCTGCCGGGCAAGTTTTCAACGTCCCTGGCCATAGCGAATTTCATTTGCAGGTGGCTGAGCCTACCTCTTATCTGTGCCGCTACCTGAAATAAAAAATTAGCCGGGTGGCGCTAACGCTTACCCGGCCTACGTTTTACCCGTTATCTCTGCGCTTCGCCGCCGAGACCTTCCACCAGATTCTGAATCAACGCGGCCAGCTCGCCGGTCATCAGGATGAAGTCCGCGTCAAAACGCTGGGCGTAATCTTCCCTGTCGATATCTTCGTTCTGATCGCGCAGCTCATCGCAGAACTTCAGACGCTTCACGGAGCCGTCGTCGCACATCACGAACTGAATACGCTGCTGCCAGTCGAGCGCCAGTTTGGTGACCACTTTACCCGCTTCAATGTGTACGGCGATCTCGTCGCTGACCAGATCCTGCTTCTTCGCGCGGATTACGCCACCGTCTTCCAGCAGGGCTTTCAGCTCGGCTTCATCTAGGATCTGGAAACCCTGTGCCGCAGCACCGCTGCGTACCCATTCGGTCAGCGTTAACTCAATTGGCGTTTCCAGCGCCAGCGGAACGACCGGTAACGAGCCGATGCTCTTACGCAGCAGGGCCAGCGTATCTTCTGCTTTCTTGGCGCTGGCGCAGTCCACCATGATCAGCCCGTTAACGGTGTCGATCCACATCATGGTCTGGCTGAAGCGGCTGAAGGCGCGCGGCAGCAGAGAGTGCAGCACTTCGTCTTTCAGCGAATCTTTTTCGGTCTTTTTCAGCTTGCGGCCCTGCTCGGCTTCCAGCTTGAAAATTTTCGCCTCGAGCGCCTGCTTAACCACCGGCGTCGGCAGGATTTTCTCTTCTTTACGGGCGCAGACGATGATTTGACCCGTGCTGCTGGCGTGGGTCAGTGCATCGCTTTGTGAACCCATTGGCGGAACCCAACCGGTTTTCGCCATATCCTGGCTACCGCAAGGGGAAAAGGTATAAGCGGCTAACTGTTTTTCCATCTCTTCTGCACGCAGCGAAACGTCGCGGCTGAGACGGTAAACCATCAAATTTTTGAACCACAGCATGATAATTTCCACGGCCTTGTCGTTAAATCAGCGGGCATGATAACGAATTGTCGCATCGCTTGCATTGCTAATCGGGAAGCGTGCTTCTACTCTGTTGATAATCAAAATAATGAGGAGAGTCTTGTGCGTATTGGGATCGATTTGGGCGGCACCAAAACAGAAGTTATCGCACTGAGCGAGCAGGGGGAGCAGCTGTTTCGCCATCGTCTGCCGACGCCGCGCGATGATTATCACCAGACTATCGAGACGATTGCCAGGCTGGTTGAGATGGCAGAGCAGGCGACTGGGCAAACCGGCAGCGTCGGGATGGGGATCCCGGGGTCGATCTCGCCGTATACCGGCGTGGTTAAAAATGCTAACTCCACCTGGCTCAACGGCCAGCCGTTTGATAAAGATTTAAGCGCGCGTCTGAACCGGGACGTGCGTCTGGCCAACGATGCCAACTGCCTGGCGGTCTCTGAGGCCATCGACGGCGCGGCAGCGGGTGTCCAGACCGTGTTTGCCGTTATTATCGGCACCGGCTGCGGCGCGGGGGTGGCGTTCGGGGGGCGCGCCCATATCGGCGGCAACGGCACGGCGGGCGAGTGGGGACACAACCCGCTGCCGTGGATGGATGAAGACGAGCTTAAATACCGCGCTGAAGTTCCGTGCTACTGCGGAAAACAAGGCTGTATCGAGACGTTTATCTCCGGCACCGGGTTTGCGACCGACTACCGCCGTCTGAGCGGCCAGCCGCTCAAGGGCAACGAAATCATGCGTCTGGTCGAAGAACAGGATCCTGTCGCCGAACTGGCGCTTAGCCGCTACGAAATGCGGCTGGCGAAATCGCTGGCCCACGTGGTGAATATTCTCGATCCTGACGTGATAGTGCTGGGTGGCGGCATGAGCAACGTCGATCGGCTGTACGCCACGGTGCCGAACCTGGTGAAACAGTGGGTCTTCGGCGGTGAATGCGAAACCCCGATCCGCAAAGCGCTGCACGGGGACTCAAGCGGCGTGCGCGGCGCGGCGTGGTTATGGCCAGAATAAACGTTTATTCCCTCTCCCTGTGGGAGAGGGCCAGGGTGAGGGCATCAGACCGCACGATCACCCCATTCATTCCACCGCAAACACCTTATCCAGCCTGCTATACCCCAGGCCGTTGATCTTCTTCACCTTGATCTGCACCGGAATACGCTCTTTCATCGCCTCAACGTGGCTGATCACGCCGATGGTTTTCCCGGTGGCGTTCAGCGCGTCGAGCGCATCCAGCGCGGTATCCAGCGTTTCACTGTCGAGCGTGCCGAACCCTTCATCCAGGAACAGGGAATCGATCCGCGTCTTATGACTCACCAGATCGGAAAGGGCCAGCGCCAGCGCCAGGCTGACCAGGAAGCTTTCACCGCCCGAGAGCGTACGGGTATCGCGAACCGCATCCGCCTGCCAGGTATCGACCACTTCCAGCTCCAGCGCGTCGCTGGCCTTACGCTGCAGCAGATAACGCCCGTGCAGACGGTTAAGCTGCTGGTTTGCGAGCCAGACAAGATTGTCCAGCGTCAGCCCCTGGGCGAACTTACGGAACTTGTCGCCGGTGCTGGAGCCGATCAGCGCGTTCAGGTACCCCCAGTCGTCCGCCTGGCGCGCGGTCTCTTCAATTTGCTGCATCAACGCCAACTGGTGCTGACGGTTATCGCTGTCCTGCTTAAGCTGCTGGCGGATCTCGCCCTGATGCGTGGTGTTCTCGCGCAGCCGCTGCGCCAGCTGCTGCAGCTGGCTTTGCAGCGCAGGTGCATCGGCGTCGAGCCCTTCCGGCCGCAGCGCCAGATGAGCCTGCAGCTGCTGGTTAGCCTGGCCGGAAAGGGCCGCGGCCTGCTGTATCTGGCTTTCCAGCGACTGTTTCAGCTGTGCGAGGTGGCGAATAGCGTCGTCATCCAACAGCGCGGCAAGGAACGCGTCCCGATCGGCAAAGCAGCTTGCCGAGAGCGCCGCGGTGAACTGCGTCTGCGACTGCTGCAGACGCTCTTGCTCCAGCGTCTCCTGCTGCTGTTGCGCGGTCAGCTGGCTCTGTAGCGACACGCACTCGTCGTGGATGTCGCGCCAGTTATCAGGAATAACCGGTTCGGCGTCTGCGCTGTTCGTTGCCGGAAGCGCGTCGAGCAGCGGCTTCAGGGCGTTTATGCGTTCCTGAAGCACGCCGTGCTGCGTTTGCTTCTCCTGCCACTGCGAGAATTCCGCTTCGCGGGCGTGCAGCCAGGAGGCTTCATTTCCGTCTTCAGGTACGTTGAGTGATAGCGAGAGCAGGGCGTGTTCCAGCGCCTGGCGCGCGGTAGTCAGCTGCTGCTGATACTGTCGCTCCTGCGCTTCCTGCTCGTTCAACTGGTTTTGCAGGGTCAGACGCTGGCTGAGCTGATAAAGTTGGCGCTCGTACTGTTCCTGCTCGTTCATCCATGGCGTGATATCGTCCTGAATATTCAACGCTATATTCAGGGAAGCACAGGCCTCAATCCACTCTTTAGTGAGTGCTTGCTCTTCCTGAGAGAGCGTCTGAAATTCGTCTGTCTCGCGCTGGATCTGCTGAGTCAGGGCATTAACCTGTCCCAGCACAAGCAGGCCTTCCTCTTTAAGCGCGGCGACCTCTTTTTCCAGGGCATCACGGCGGCGCTGGTTATCCGTCAGCTCAAGCGACTGGTATTGCTCAACGGCGGGATGCTCGCTGGAGCCGCATAGCGGACAGGGTTTGCCGGCCTCAAGCCGGGCACGATAGCTTTCCAGGTCTTTAATCGTCGCTTCGCGTTCGCACAGGGCCTTCAGGTCCAGATAGTGCTGGTGTTTCTCTTTGTACTGCTGGCGGCGCAGCGTCAGCGTTTCATTGAGTTTATTTTGTTCGGCCTGGGCCTTCTGCACGCTTTCACCGCTCTGGCGCAGGCGCTTTTGCAGCGGCTGATAGCGGGCATGCAGCGACGTTAGCCGCTGGCGCAGCGTGCGTGACCGGGACTGCTGCTCCATGGCCGCGCTGACCTCATCCGCCGTCAGGGTCAGCGCATTTTCCGGCATCTCAGCCAGCCTGTTGCGTAATTCACTCATCCGCGCAGCAAGCGAGGCTAACTGCGTTTTATCGCGGTTAAGCTGCGAGAACTGGGCGCGCCAGCCGGCAATCTCCTGGCCCAGCAGCCGATAGCGCTCGTGCTCCGCCAGCCACTGCGCCAGCGCCGTCAGTTCGGTCTGAAGCTGCTCGTGGTTACGCAGGGCGGTATTGCGGATACGTGAGCGCAGCGCGGTTCTGGCTTGTAAGCGAGTATTTACTTCGATAATTCGCTGCTGTGTCTGTGCCAGACGCGCGGTTTGCTCCTGCTGATGTTCCCAGAGCGGTCGAAGCTGGGCGGCGGGCAGAGCAAGCTGGAGCTTTGCCAGCTCTGGCGCAGCGTTCGTCAGCGCCTGTTGCGCCTGCAGCTGCGTCGCGGTGACGCGCTGTTGCTCGCGCACGAGCTCATCATGACGCGTAAGCCACTGAAAATCTTTCTGCTGGCTTTGCTGCTGAACCAGCAGGGTTTTCTCTTCGTCAGTAAGTGCCTGCAAACTTTGCTGTAACTGCTGCTGCTGTTCTTCGCTCAACAGCACGACGCCCGCCGCCTGCGCCTCGCACTTTTCAAGCACGCTGCGGGCGGCTTTATGTTTTTCAAACACCATGGCGGAAATCTGGCCGTAGATCTCGGTGCCGGTCAGCTCTTCCAGCAGCTCGGCACGATCGCTCGGTTTGGCATTAAGGAAGGCGGCAAACTGCCCCTGTGAGAGCAGCATCGAGCGGGTAAAGCGCCCGTAGTCCAGCCCGGTAAGCGCGGCGGTTTGCTCCAGCTTATCCGACACTTTGTCGGCCAGGATTTTGCCATCTTCACAGCGCGCCAGCTCCACGCGCGGCGCCTGCAGGTTCCCGTCCGGCTGGTTGCGCGCCCGGTTCTGGCTCCAGAAGGCGCGATAGGCGGTGCCTTTTACCTCGAACTCCACTTCTGCCAGGCATTCGGCGGTGTCGCGCGTCATCAGATCGTTTTGCGCCTGAGAGACCTTCTGCAGTCGCGGCGTTTCGTGATAAAGCGCCAGACAGATGGCGTCGAGCAGGGTAGTTTTTCCTGCTCCGGTCGCGCCGGTGATGGCAAACAGCCCGTTGCTGGCAAACGGCTCCGCGGTAAAGTCAATTTTCCACTCGCCCTTGAGTGAGTTGAGATTTTTCAGGCGCAGGCTCAAAATTTTCATGCGTTTTCTTCCTCATCATTGAGCGCATGCAGGGTATGGCTGAACAGTTCGCTGAGTCTTGCGCGCTTCGCGTCGTCAATCTCTTCCTGCGAGAGCCTGCGTTCAAACACCTCTTCAACCCGCAGTTCACTGAGCGTTTCACGTTGAGCGCTTAACAGAATTTTCTCGCGCTGCTCGCGGCTGCGGCGGACCAGTAAGACTTCGACGGGCAAATCCTCCGTCAGCGCCTGAATTTTGCGCTGCATATCGTGCAGGTAGTCATCGGTGGTGATTTCGATATCCAGCCAGACGGGGGGATCTTGTTCGACACCGCGCCACTGCTCCAGCTGGGCGGTGATGGCATCGAGATCGCCTTTCAGCACCGCCAGCGGCTGGGTGACCGGTACTTCCAGCGTCTCGACGGCGCGGAGTTTTCCCTCGCTGAAGCTCACCAGATGCACGGATTTGGCTTTGCCAGTTTCGTCAAAGCTGAGCGAAATAGGGGAGCCGCAGTAGCGGATGTGCTCGCTGCCGCCAATAACCTGCGCGCGGTGGATATGCCCGAGCGCAATGTAGTCGGCTGGCGGGAAGTTTTGCGCCGGAAAAGCATCCAGCGTGCCGATATAGATGTCACGCACGGCGTCACTTTTACTGGCCCCGACGGTGGTGAGATGCCCGGTCGCAATCACCGGAATAGGCTGGTCACCCCGCAGGGCACAGGCTTCGGCGTGCTGCTGGTGGTAATAGTCTGTGATGGCCTGTAAGAGATGTTGCTGCTTTTCTGTACCCGACAGCCCCGCCTGGCTTTGCACGATGTCCCGCGGACGTAAAAACGGTATCGGACACAGCACAGCCCCCGGCGACCCGTCGCGTTTATTCAGGATCTGTGGGGCGTGCCCGGCGCTGGCGACCACGGTGGTATTGAGAAATGCCAGGATATCGCGGGATTCATTGAGCGTGGCGACGGAATCATGGTTGCCGGCGACAATCACCAGGTGACAGCCAGTTTGCTGCAGATTCACCACGAAGCGGTTATACAGCTCACGCGCATAGCTGGGGGGCGAGCCGGTATCAAAGATGTCACCCGCCACAATAATCGCGTCCACCTCGTGCGTCCGGGCCGTTTCCAGCAGCCAGTTCAGGAACGCTTCATGTTCAGCCGCACGGCTTTTGCTGTAAAAATTTTGACCCAGATGCCAGTCCGAGGTGTGAAGTATGCGCATAGCTGATCCGTGGCAAAAAAGAGAAAGCAGGATTATAAACGTTCAGAGAAGGGAAAATAACCGCTGTAATAAAACAACGGTTTGCCCGTTATCGTGGTACTGTTTTTCATAAATCTGTCATAAATCTGACGCATAATGGCGCCGAATTACAAACTTGTAACTTAAATAAGATAAGACAGGGCAAAGTATGGCGAGACGTATTCTGGTCGTAGAAGATGAAGCTCCAATTCGTGAAATGGTGTGCTTCGTGCTCGAGCAAAACGGTTTCCAGCCGGTTGAAGCGGAAGATTATGACAGCGCAGTGAACCAGCTGAATGAACCCTGGCCCGATCTGATTCTGCTGGACTGGATGTTGCCTGGCGGCTCCGGACTGCAGTTTATCAAACACCTGAAGCGTGAAGCGCTGACCCGCGACATCCCGGTTGTGATGCTCACGGCGCGCGGAGAAGAAGAGGATCGCGTGCGCGGTCTTGAGACCGGCGCGGACGATTACATTACCAAACCGTTCTCCCCAAAAGAGCTGGTCGCCCGCATTAAAGCCGTGATGCGCCGTATTTCGCCGATGGCGGTGGAAGAGGTGATTGAGATGCAGGGGCTGAGCCTTGATCCCACCTCACACCGCGTGATGACCGGTGAAAATCCCCTCGACATGGGGCCTACCGAATTTAAACTCCTGCACTTCTTTATGACCCACCCGGAACGCGTGTACAGCCGCGAGCAGTTGCTGAATAACGTCTGGGGAACTAACGTGTATGTCGAAGACCGGACGGTTGACGTACATATTCGCCGCCTGCGAAAAGCACTGGAACTGAGCGGCCACGATCGCATGGTGCAGACGGTCCGCGGCACGGGTTATCGTTTTTCTACCCGTTTCTGAACAATGACAGGAGTGTGACGCGTGCTGGAACGTCTGTCATGGAAAAGGCTCGTCTTTGAACTGATCTTATGCTGTATTCCGGCCTTCCTTCTTGGGGCCTTTCTTGGACACCTGCCGTGGTTTCTGCTGGCGTCGGTCACCGGGCTGCTGATCTGGCATTTCTGGAACCTGCTGCGCCTCTCCTGGTGGCTGTGGGTTGACCGAAGTATGACGCCGCCGCCGGGAAGCGGCAGCTGGGAGCCGCTGCTGTACGGTCTGCATCAGATGCAGATGCGTAATAAAAAGCGTCGCCGCGAGCTGGGAAGCCTGATTAAGCGTTTCCGCAGCGGTGCAGAGTCGCTGCCGGATGCCGTGATTCTGACGACCGAAGAAGGGACGATCTTCTGGTGTAACGGCCTGGCGCAACAGCTGCTGGGCCTGCGCTGGCCGGATGACAACGGTCAAAATATCCTCAACCTTCTGCGCTATCCCGAGTTTACGCTGTACCTGAAAAAGCGTGATTTTACCCGTCCGCACAATCTGAAGCTCAATAATGGTCGCCATCTGGAGATCCGCGTGATGCCCTACAGCGATAAGCAGTGGCTGATGGTGGCGCGCGATGTTACCCAAATGCACCAGCTGGAAGGGGCGCGTCGCAACTTCTTCGCCAACGTCAGTCACGAACTGCGAACCCCGTTGACCGTGCTGCAGGGCTACCTGGAGATGATGCAGGAGCAAACGCTGGAAGGCGCGCCGCGTGAAAAAGCGCTGCACACCATGCGCGAGCAAACGCACCGGATGGAAGGGCTGGTGAAGCAGCTGCTGACGCTCTCGAAGATTGAAGCGGCGCCAACGCTGGCACTAAATGACACCATTGATGTCCCGATGATGCTGCGGGTCGTGGAGCGTGAAGCGCAGACGTTAAGCCACAAAAAGCATCACCTGACCTTTGAGGTCGACAATACGCTGAAGGTGCTGGGCAGCGAAGATGAACTGCGTAGCGCTATTTCCAACCTGGTGTATAACGCGGTGAATCATACGCCTGAGGGGACAAATATCGTGGTGCGCTGGCACCATGCCCCAACGGGGGCGGAGTTTAGCGTGGAAGACAATGGGCCGGGGATCGCGCCGGAGCATATTCCGCGTCTGACCGAGCGCTTTTACCGTGTGGATAAAGCGCGATCCCGGCAGACGGGCGGAAGCGGCCTGGGGCTGGCAATTGTGAAACACGCGGTGAATCACCACGAAAGCCGTCTCGATATTCAGAGTACGCTGGGTAAAGGAACCCGTTTCAGTTTCGTTATTCCGGAACGATTAATTGCCAAAAAGATCGCCTGACGGCAGGCGTGTCATTTTACCTTTCCACGGGTCAGCCATCGCTGGCCCGTTTGCTTTGCAGTCAAGCGAAACGCGGATGAATTTTATACGGCTGTCTGTTTTTTGTTCGCATGATTAGCCATGGGTTTTTCTTATAAACAGCGTATTATTCTAACGTGTATTTTCATGCTGGCATATTGTTCTGGTTTTGCGATCCCACCTTGCCTTTAAACGTTATAAGCGTTTAAATTGCGCCCCAGATACTGTCAGACCGACTGTATTTGCGTGGTAAATCGAAAAACTATTCTTCTCCACGCCAGGACGGGAGCATTTCCCGCTGAAATTGAGCAAATTTTCGGCTGTATCGTCCCGTCAGGGATATCGAAAATCTCAATGTTTTCAACACCACATCCACAGGCAGTAAGGTTTTATGACCCATCACTTAAAATCGCGTGACATCATCGCGCTGGGCTTTATGACATTTGCGCTGTTCGTTGGCGCAGGCAACATCATTTTCCCTCCAATGGTTGGCTTACAGGCGGGTGAACACGTCTGGACCGCCGCGTTTGGTTTCCTGATTACTGCCGTGGGTCTGCCGGTTCTCACCGTCGTCGCGCTGGCGAAAGTCGGTGGCGGTGTGGATAGCCTTAGCACCCCGATTGGTAAAGTGGCGGGCGTTCTGCTGGCAACCGTCTGCTATCTGGCCGTGGGCCCGCTGTTTGCGACCCCGCGTACGGCGACCGTTTCCTTTGAAGTGGGGATTGCTCCTCTGACCGGTGACGGCGCGATGCCGCTGTTTATCTACAGCCTGATCTACTTCGCGATCGTGATTCTGGTTTCCCTCTATCCGGGCAAACTGTTGGATACCGTGGGTAACTTCCTGGCTCCGCTCAAAATTGTGGCGCTGATTGTTCTGGCGGTAGCGGCCATCGTCTGGCCAGCGGGCCCGATTAGCGATGCGATGGATGCCTATAAAAACGCCGCGTTCTCTAACGGCTTTGTGAACGGCTACCTGACGATGGATACGCTGGGCGCCATGGTGTTTGGTATCGTTATCGTTAACGCCGCGCGTTCCCGCGGTGTGACCGAAGCGCGTCTGCTGACCCGCTATACCATCTGGGCTGGCCTGATGGCCGGTGTGGGTCTGACGCTGCTGTATCTGGCACTGTTCCGTCTGGGTTCCGACAGCGCCATGCTGGTCGATCAGAACGCCAACGGTGCGGCTATCCTGCACGCCTACGTTCAGCACACCTTCGGCGGTGCGGGCAGTATGCTGCTGGCGGCGCTCATCTTCCTGGCCTGTCTGGTCACCGCGGTTGGCCTGACCTGCGCCTGCGCAGAGTTCTTTGCACAGTATCTGCCGCTCTCTTACCGCACCCTGGTGTTTATCCTCGGCATCTTCTCTATGGCGGTGTCAAACCTCGGTCTGAGCCACCTGATTCAGGTCTCTATTCCGGTGCTGACGGCGATTTATCCGCCGTGCATCGTGCTGGTGGTGTTGAGCTTTACTCGCCCGTGGTGGAACAACTCTTCACGAATTATTGCGCCAGCCATGTTTATCAGCCTGATTTTTGGTATCCTTGACGGGATTAAAGCATCAGCTTTCGCGCACATACTGCCGGCATGGACACAGCGTCTGCCGCTGTCCGAGCAGGGTCTGGCCTGGCTGATGCCTACCGTTGTTGCACTGGTTCTGGCCATTATCTGGGACCGTGCTGCAGGGCGTCAGGTCGCATCGAACGCCCATTAATCAACGGCAACAAACTGTTTAACCACGGGGCTTAAGGCCCCGTGGTTTTTTGTTTTTTTCGTGTTGAATGGCAAGATTTAAATGGAAAGCACTAACAAACTTAAACGTGGATTGAGCACGCGCCACATCCGCTTTATGGCGCTGGGCTCTGCTATCGGCACCGGTCTTTTTTATGGCTCGGCAGATGCCATCAAAATGGCCGGTCCCAGCGTGCTGCTGGCGTACATCATCGGCGGCGTGGCGGCGTATATCATCATGCGCGCCCTCGGCGAAATGTCGGTTCACAACCCGTCTGCCAGCTCATTCTCCCGCTACGCGCAGGAAAACCTCGGCCCGCTGGCCGGGTTTATCACCGGCTGGACCTACTGCTTTGAAATCCTGATCGTGGCGATTGCCGACGTGACGGCGTTTGGCATCTATATGGGCGTCTGGTTCCCGGCGGTGCCGCACTGGATATGGGTGCTGAGCGTGGTGCTGATCATTTGCGCCGTCAACCTGATGAGCGTAAAGGTGTTCGGCGAGCTGGAGTTCTGGTTCTCCTTCTTCAAGGTCGCCACCATCATCATCATGATTGTGGCCGGTTTTGGCATCATCATCTGGGGAATCGGCAACGGCGGGCAGCCGACCGGCATCCATAACCTCTGGAGCAACGGCGGCTTCTTCAGCAACGGCTGGCTCGGCATGGTCATGTCGCTCCAGATGGTCATGTTCGCCTACGGCGGTATCGAGATTATCGGTATTACCGCCGGGGAAGCGAAAGACCCGGAGAAGTCTATTCCGCGCGCCATCAACTCGGTGCCAATGCGTATTCTGGTGTTCTATGTGGGCACCCTGTTTGTGATCATGTCCATTTACCCGTGGAACCAGGTGGGCACCAACGGTAGCCCGTTTGTTCTGACCTTCCAGCACATGGGGATTGCGTTTGCCGCCAGCATTCTGAACTTTGTGGTGCTGACCGCGTCGCTCTCCGCGATCAACAGTGACGTCTTTGGCGTGGGCCGTATGCTGCACGGCATGGCGGAGCAGGGCAGTGCGCCGAAGGTGTTCGCCAAAACCTCACGCCGCGGCACGCCGTGGGTGACCGTCGTGGTCATGACCGTGGCGCTGCTGTTCTCGGTTTACCTGAACTACATCATGCCGGAGAACGTCTTCCTGGTGATTGCATCGCTGGCGACCTTCGCGACGGTGTGGGTGTGGATCATGATCCTGCTGTCGCAGATTGCCTTCCGCCGTCGCCTGACGCCGGATGAGGCGAAAGCGCTGAAGTTCAAAGTACCGGGCGGCGTTGCGACGACCGTCGTCGGGCTGATCTTCCTGGTGTTTATCATTGCCCTGATTGGCTACCATCCGGATACCCGCATTTCCCTGTACGTGGGCTGCGCGTGGATCGTCCTGCTGCTGGTGGGCTGGGTGTTTAAATGCCGTCGCGACCGTCAGCTGGCAGAAGCGCAGTAATCTTTTTTCTCCCTCTCCCTGTGGGAGAGGGTTGGGGGGTGGGCATCAGGCCGCACTGATGCCTCCTCCTCCTTTCTCCTCCCCCAATAATCCCGATCGTGATGAGCTATCCTTAACCACCCTGTGGCAAGGTGACGTCAATTTCATCAAAGGGGATTCGTGATGTTAAACGCCTGGCACCTTCCGGTTGCCCCATTTGTTAAGCAAAACAAAGACAACCTTGTGATTACGCTCTGGCTGGCGGGGGAAAATCAGCCTGAACGCGTGACGCTCCGCGCCGAAATCGATAACGAAGAGACCGGGCTGAAAATGCACAAGCTGCGCAGCCAGCCGCAGCCGGGGATCACCGCCTGGCGGGCGAATATCGACCTGAGCCGCGGGCAGCCGCGCCGCCGCTACAGCTTCAAACTGCTGTGGAATAACCGCCAGCTGTGGTTTACCCCGCAGGGGTTTAGCCGTTTCCCGCCCGCACGGCTGGAGCAGTTTGCGGTCGATTATCCGGATAACGGCCCGCAGTGGGTTAACGACCAGGTCTTTTACCAGATTTTCCCGGACCGTTTTGCGCGCAGCGAAAAACGCACTGCCGACCAGGATAAGGTCTATCACCATCATGCGGCGGGCCATGACATTATCCTGAAAGCGTGGGACGAGCCATTAACCGCGCAGGCTGGCGGATCGACGTTTTATGGCGGCGATCTCGACGGTATCAGCGAAAAGCTGCCGTACCTGAAAAAACTGGGCGTGACGGCGCTGTATCTCAACCCGGTGTTTAAGGCCCCGAGCGTACACAAATACGATACCGAAGATTATCGCCACGTTGACGCGCAGTTTGGCGGTGACGAGGCGCTGCTGCGCCTGCGTAAGAACACCCAAAACGAAGGCATGCGCCTCATTCTTGACGGCGTGTTCAACCACAGCGGAGATTCACACGCCTGGTTTGACCGTCATAATCAGTCGATGGGCGGGGCATGTCATAACCCGGATTCGCCGCAGCGCGACTGGTACAGCTTTAACGAGGAGGGCCGTGCGCTGGACTGGCTGGGCTACCCGAGCCTCCCGAAGCTGGATTTCCAGTCGCCAACGCTTGTGAACGAGATTTACGGCGGGGAAGACAGCATCGTGCGTCACTGGCTGAAGGCGCCGTGGAATATGGACGGCTGGCGCCTGGACGTGGTGCATATGCTCGGCGAAGCGGGCGGGGCGCGGAATAACCTTCAGCACGTCGCCGGGATTACGCGCTCGGCAAAAGTAGCCCAGCCGGAGGCGTTCGTCTTTGGCGAGCACTTTGGCGACGCGCGCCAGTGGCTGCAGAACGATGCGGAAGATGCGGCGATGAACTATCGCGGCTTTACCTTCCCGCTGTGGGGATTCCTCGCTAACACCGATATCTCCTACGATCCGAATCATATCGACGCTGAAACCTGCATGGCGTGGATGGAGAACTACCGCGCCGGCCTGTCGCATCAGCAGCAGCTGCGGATGTTTAACCAGCTCGATAGCCACGATACCGCGCGCTTTAAATCCCTGCTGGGCAAGGATGTCGCGCGTCTGCCGCTGGCGGTGACCTGGCTCTTCACCTGGCCGGGCGTACCGTGCATCTACTACGGAGACGAGGTGGGGCTGGACGGCAACAACGATCCGTTCTGCCGCAAAACTTTCCCGTGGGAGCCAGCGAAACAGGACAAGGTGCTGTTCAGCCTGTATCAGCGGCTGGCAAAGCTGCGTAAGCAGAGTCTCGCCCTGCGCTACGGCGGCTGTCAGGTGCTGTACGCCCACGATAACGTGGTGGTATTTGCTCGCGTTTATAACCAGCAGCGCGTGCTGGTGGCCATCAACCGGGGCGAGGCCTGCGAAGTGGTGCTGGATGATTCACCGCTGCTGAAGGTGGTTATGTGGAAGAATAAAGAGGGCAAGGCGACGATACAGGACGGCGTGCTGGCGCTGCCTGCGGTATCCGCAACGATCTGGTCCGGCAGCTAAGACCTGCTAATGTTTCCACCTTTTAAGATGGCGCAAATGCAACGATTTGTGTCAATCTTAACGGATCGTTTACGGTGAAGGTGGAAACATGGACGAGCTTTACATCCTTGGCTGTTTGTTCCTGGTATTTGCGCTGGTGGTGGCACCCGTGCTTGCGGTTATAGGCTTTAATCGAAGTACGGCGGCGCGACAGGAGATTGCCCGGCTGCGCCAGCGCATTGAGGCGCTTGAGCAGCGCGGCGTGCCTGAGGACGCGCCGGAGCCGGTGCAGACCACGGCGCCGTCGCCTGTGACCGCGCCGGTGGTTGAGGACGCTCCCGCGCCTGTCGACCCCTGGCGCCCCGATACTCCCGCTGCCGTGGCAGAACCTGCCCCGGCCCCGGCGCCTGCGGCAAAACAACCTTCTGCCTTTGGCGGCATCCTGACGTCGCTGGTACGCTGGTTTATGCAGGGTAATCCGCTGGCGAAGCTTGGGATCCTGCTGCTTTTCCTTGGTCTTTCATTCCTGCTGCGCTATACCGTGGAACATTCCCTGTTCCCGCTTGAGCTGCGCCTCGTGGCAACGGCGCTGTTTGCCATCGTTCTGCTGGCTGTCGGGTGGCGGCTGCGGCACAGGCAGCGCGTCTATGCGCTGATCCTCCAGGGCGGGGCGACCGGCGTGCTCTACCTGACGGTGTTTGGCGCCTTCCGGCTCTGGCAAATGTTGCCGATGACGCTGGCCTTTGCGCTGCTGGTGGTGATTTGCGCGGCGAGCGTCGGGCTGGCGGTGCTGCAGAAGGCACTGAGCCTTGCCATGCTGGCGAGCCTCGGCGGCTATCTTGCGCCGCTGCTCTTGTCTACCGGGGGCGGCAGCTTTGTCGCGCTGTTCTCTTTCTATCTCCTGCTGTCTATCGGCATTCTCGCTATCAGCATCTGGCAACACTGGCGCGAGCTGAACCTGCTTGGGCTGCTGTTCACGTTCGGCGTCGGCGGCCTGTGGGGGCTGAGTGACTACCAGCCTGAAGACTATTGGATCTGCCAGCTGTTCCTGATTGCCAATACGCTGATATTCGGCGTCCTGAGCGTGGCGCTGTCGCTGCGGGCGCAGGAGAAAGGGAAGCAGATTATTGACGGCGTGCTGCTGTTTGCCCCGCCGCTGATCGGTTTTGGGATGCAGTACGGCATGACCCGGCACTGGGAATATGGCCCGGCCCTGAGTGCGCTGGGATACGGCGCATTTTATCTTACCCTCGCGTTCCTTGCGCTGCGGCGCTATCCCTCCCTCGGACGACCGCTGGTCATGGCGGCGCTGGCCATCGGCGGCGGGTTCGCGACGCTCGCGATTCCGCTGGCGCTGTCAGCGCGCTGGACGGCGATGGCCTGGGCGCTGGAAGGGCTGGGTATCCTCTGGCTGGGCGTGCAGCAGCACCAGCGTCGCATGAGCTATAGCGGGACGGTGCTGCTGGTGCTGGCGCTCGGCAGCGCGCTGTGGGCACAAACGAACGGCGTTACGTCGCTGAGTCTGCTGCTGATCTTCGCCATCCTCAGCCTTTGCTGGCTGGCGGCTGGCTGGCTGTGGCGGACTCTCTTCCTGCCGGTCAGCTGGGCGCTGCTGGCTGGCGGGCTGCTGTTCTGGCTCGTGGCGCTATTGGGCGCAGCGCGGCTGGCGCTGACGAAGGAATTACCGATTCTGGCGGGCGTGCTGGCGCTGACGGCGGCGTCGGTCTGGGGCTGGCGGCAGGTGGCCGCTCGTCTGGCGTGGCGGGAACTGGATGCCAGCAAATGGCTGCTGTGGCCGATTATGCTGCTGATGGTGGGCTATCAGCTCTGGCACCAGCAGATCGTCTCCGCTGGCTGGTCAAATCTGGCCTGGTGCGTTGCGCTTCCTGCCGCGCTGGTACTGCTGCGGCGCGACGGTGAAAGACTCCTGCCACGCATCGCAATGGGGCTGCATTTGTCGCTCTTCTGGATGATTTTACTGGCGCTGGCCGCCGAGCTTTACTGGTTTGCCCGGTCTCTGCCCTGGGGCATGGCGGCCTGGGGTAGCGGTTTAGCGATGGCCGCAGGCGGCGGGGTGATTATGGCGCTCTCTGCTGCGGTACGGCGTCGCGTGTGGCCGTTCCGGGAGTGGCCTGCGCTCTACGCCTGCCTGGCACCGATTCCTGTAGTCGTGGCGCTGCTGGTATTGCTGGTGGTGACCAATTTCCAGGACGGCGTGGTCTATCGTCAGACCTGGCTGCCGCTGGTGAACCCGCTTGAGGAAGGTGCTGCGTTCGCGTTGCTGGGGCTGGTCGTCTTTTATCGGGCGGTGGATCGCTACTACCCGGCGTGGCTTGCGCAAGCGCGCCCGTGGCCTGCCGTCGCGCTCATGGCGTTTGGCTTCTGGTGGCTTAACGGTGCGCTGATGCGCGCCCTGGCCTGGTACGGCGACGTGGCCTGGAATATGGCATCGCTGTGGGATTCGCGGCTTATCCAGACCAGTTTTGCCCTGTTCTGGATGCTGAGCGCGCTGGTGGTCATGATCCATGCCACCCGTCGGGCTTCCCGGCAGGAGTGGCTCTGCGGTGCCGCGTTGCTGGGTGTGGTAATGGTTAAACTGATGCTGGTGGACAGCGCGGGCGGAGGCGGTTTGTCGCGCGCGGTAGCGTTTATCGGCGTGGCGATACTGGTTCTGATTGTGGGGTATTTCTCACCGCTACCGCCCAAAACAGGAGATGAAAAATGAAATGGATGAAAGCGGTAGCGTGTACCGCGCTGCTGGCGCTTTCCGGCCCGGCATTTTGCGACGAGGGACAAACGGAATCGCCCCGGGACTATGCTTTTGGTCTTTCACTTGATACGTCTGTTCCTTCCCAGTGGTATCGGGTGATGCTGCCGCTCGCCGTCTATGAGCAAAGCACGTCGCCAGATCTGCATGATGTCCGCGTCTTTAACCAGTCGGGCGAGCCGGTTCCCTTCAGCCTGGTCAGCGCGACGCGTCCGCAGGCGTCAGTGCAATCCACGGCGCTGCGCCTCTTCCCGCTGGATGCCTCGCCGCTTGCGGCTTCGCAAGGATCCGGTGATAGCGATAAGATCCTGCTCCGCTCCGGAAACGGCGTTGAGATTGTGCTGGAGGGGCAAAAAGCCGCCGCAGCCGGGCAACATTATCTGCTGACCCTGCCGGAGCAGGCTACGGGGGAGATGGCCATATCCCAGCTGCAGCTGCTCTGGAATTCTCCTCAGACGCCGTGGCAGGGAACGGCGTCGGTCTATTACAGCGAGGATCTTAAGCGCTGGTATACCCTGCGCGAGGATATGCCATTGCTTGACGCCGTCAGCGGCCAGGATCGTCTTAAGCTCGATCGGATCGATACCGATACGGTTTTATCTCCCGATGCGAATCGCTATCTCATGGTGGTGCTGAACGCGCAGAGCCAGGGGATAACCTTGACCGGCGTTAACGCAATCATCGCACCTGCCCAGGCGATCCCGGAAGCGGTCGAGCTTGAGGGGGAAGGGGAGCAGCTATCGACAAGCGAAGCGCAGTGGCGCTGGGCGCGCCCGCAGCCGCTGAGTGCTGTCAGCATCTCACTGAACGGTGATGGCGTCCTTCCCGTGGAGATAGCGTGGCGGAGTACGGAAAAAGACGCATGGCACCCCCTGAAAAAAGAGGTCCTTTACCGTCTTGAGGGAAAAACGTCGCCACCGGTTTCGCTTAACGGGGGCCTGGTGCAGGCAGTGAAAATCACGACGCTGAATGCGCGTCTGCCAGAATACCTGCCGAGCGTCACGGGACATCGCGACCGCTACGATCTGGTGTTTAACGCCCAGGGGAAAGCGCCGTATGTGCTCGCCTGGGGCAACGGTGCCGCAAAGCCTGCCAGCGTGGAGCCCGGCATGCTGATCCCAGCCGACCTGCGCAAGACCTATGCTATGGCGAACCTGCCGCAGGCCGACATTGTGGATGACGTTGCGTTAGGCGGCGAGGGGCGTCTGACCGCCACCTCTGCGGTCGATCGGGCGAGCTGGATGAACGCCCTGCTGGTGTGGGGCGTGCTGATTGCGGGCGTGCTTCTGCTGGCGGGAATGGCCTGGCGCATCTGGCGTGAAACGCAGCGTAAGGCATAAAAAAAGGCCCGCATAAGCGGGCCTTTCTCGTAAACCGTGCCGATTACAGGCTGGATACGTTCTCAGACAGGTATTTAGCCACGCCGTCTGGGGAAGCAGCCATACCTTCTTTACCTTTTTCCCACTGAGCCGGGCACACTTCGCCGTGCTCTTCGTGGAACTGCAGCGCGTCAACCATGCGCAGCATTTCGTCGATGTTACGACCCAGCGGCAGATCGTTCACAACCTGGTGACGAACGATGCCGTTCGCGTCGATCAGGAAGGAACCGCGCAGCGCAACGCCAGCGTCCGGATGTTCGATACCGTAAGCCTGCTGGATTTCGCGTTTGATGTCCGCAACCATTGCGTATTTCACCGCACCGATGCCGCCTTTGTCGACAGGGGTGTTACGCCATGCGTTGTGTACAAATTCAGAGTCGAAGGAGACGCCAACAACTTCCACGCCACGCTTCTGGAATTCTTCATAACGTTTGTCGAAAGCGATCAGCTCAGACGGGCAAACGAAAGTGAAGTCCATTGGCCAGAAGAACAGAACGGTCGCTTTACCGTTGGTGTGCTGTTTGAAGTTGAAGTTTTCAACGATTTCACCGTTGCCCAGAACTGCTGCAGCTGTAAAATCCGGAGCCGGACGAGTTACCAGAACCATATGATTCTCCTGTAGATACTAAGGTTATTTGGAACGCAACGCGAGCCAGTATAGAGAGTGTTCATGGATAAGACAAAGAGGTGGTGACAATCGTTCCGCCAGCTTTTACCTATCAATCCAATCTCCATTAAAGTTGTTTGTTTTTCGCCTGCGCCATCATGCGCGGGTAAAACTGCCAGAATCGGGTCTCCAGCGCATCGTAATGTTCATCCAGGTCATACCAGGAATCCCGCAGCGCATCCAGGCGCGGGCGACGGCTCGCCATCCCATTCAACACGTTCTGGATGAAGTCCATCTCGCGATAGCGCTCCAGCCAGCGTTCCGACCACAGATAGTTATTCAGATTCACAAAGCGCGGCGGCGAGTCGGGCAGAATAATCGACACCTGCTGGTGGGCATAGCGCACAAACGCCGGCAGCGGCATCTCCGGTGACAGCTGTTCCCAGTGGCGCGACAGGAAGTGATCCCACATCACGTCGAGCGTGATCGGGGCAACGCGGCGCGTTTCCGGGCGGAACCAGGCTTTGGCTTCCGTCACTTCCGGCAGCTTATCCGTCAGCACGTCGATGCGGCGGTGCATAAAAATCCCGTCGACAACCTCAGGGGAGTAGTCTTCTGCGGGATTACCGCGTACGAAATCGGCCAGCAAATTGCCCGAGAGGGAGCTGTCAGCAAGGTGCGCGAGATGCAGGTGAGCGAGAAAATTCATGCGTTTTATTTGTCCGGGGGCGGCTAGTTGTTGCAGCAAAAGGGTGTGAGCACTAGACTATGCCGCCTGTTTTTAAGTCACGAGTATACGTCATGCGCGTCGCCGATTTCTCCTTTGAACTACCTGAATCCCTGATTGCTCACTATCCCATGCCTGAGCGCAGCAGCTGTCGCTTACTGTCACTGGATGGGCCAACGGGCGAGCTGACGCACGGTACTTTCACCGATTTGCTCGACAAGCTCAACCCTGGCGATCTGCTGGTTTTTAACAATACCCGCGTGATCCCGGCGCGCCTGTTTGGCCGTAAAACCAGCGGCGGTAAGATTGAAGTGCTGGTCGAACGTATGCTCGATGATAAACGTATTCTGGCACATATTCGCGCTTCTAAGGCGCCGAAGCCGGGCGCGGAGCTGCTGCTGGGCGATGATGAGAGCATCAAGGCGACCATGACCGCGCGCCACGACGCGCTGTTCGAGGTGGCGTTTGACGACGAGCGCACGGTGCTCGATATCCTGAACGCCATCGGTCACATGCCGCTGCCGCCATATATTGAGCGTCCGGACGAAGAGGCCGACCGCGAGCTGTACCAGACCGTCTACAGCCAGAAACCGGGTGCCGTCGCTGCGCCGACCGCGGGCCTGCATTTTGATGAGCCGCTGCTGGAAAAACTGCGTGCGAAGGGCGTGGAGATGGCGTTCGTGACGCTGCACGTCGGCGCGGGGACCTTCCAGCCGGTGCGCGTGGACAGCATTGAAGACCACATCATGCACTCTGAGTATGCTGAAGTGCCTCAGGATGTGGTGGACGCGGTGCTGGCGGCGAAAGCGCGCGGTAGCCGCGTCGTGGCGGTCGGGACGACGTCTGTGCGCTCGCTGGAGAGCGCCGCGCAGGCGGCGAAAAACGATCTTATCGAGCCGTTCTTTGGCGATACGCAGATCTTTATCTACCCGGGCTACCAGTACAAAGTGATTGACGCGCTGGTGACCAACTTCCATCTGCCTGAATCGACGCTGATTATGCTGGTTTCCGCGTTCGCGGGCTATCAGCATACGATGAATGCCTACAAGTCTGCGGTAGAACAAAAATATCGCTTTTTTAGCTACGGGGACGCGATGTTTATCACGTACAATCCGCTGGCTTTGAATGAGCGTGTCGGGGAATAAGTCCGCGGCACCGTTTTACAACGTTGGACTGTTTTTCTGACGTCGGAGAAAAAATGAAATTTGAACTCGATACCACCGACGGTCGCGCGCGTCGCGGTCGCCTGGTGTTTGATCGCGGCGTGGTGGAAACCCCCGCGTTTATGCCTGTGGGCACGTACGGCACCGTAAAAGGGATGACGCCGGAAGAAGTAGAAGCCACTGGCGCACAGATTATCCTCGGCAACACCTTCCACCTGTGGCTGCGTCCGGGTCAGGAGATCATGAAGCTCCACGGCGATCTGCACGATTTCATGCAGTGGAAAGGCCCCATCCTGACCGATTCCGGTGGCTTCCAGGTCTTCAGTCTGGGCGATATCCGCAAGATCACCGAGCAGGGCGTACACTTCCGTAACCCGATCAACGGCGATCCGATTTTCCTCGATCCCGAAAAGTCGATGGAGATTCAGTACGATCTCGGCTCTGACATTGTGATGATCTTCGACGAATGTACGCCGTACCCGGCGGACTGGGACTACGCAAAACGCTCCATGGAGATGTCCCTGCGCTGGGCGAAGCGTAGCCGTGACCGTTTTGACTCTCTGCAGAACAAAAATGCGCTGTTCGGCATTATCCAGGGCAGCGTTTACGAAGATTTACGCGATATCTCTGTTAAAGGTCTGGTAGAGATAGGTTTTGATGGCTACGCTGTCGGCGGTTTGGCTGTGGGTGAGCCGAAGGAAGACATGCACCGTATTCTGGAACATGTCTGCCCGCAAATCCCGGCGGATAAACCACGATACCTGATGGGCGTGGGTAAACCAGAAGATCTGGTTGAAGGCGTACGCCGCGGCATTGATATGTTTGACTGCGTCATGCCAACCCGCAACGCGCGTAACGGCCACTTGTTCGTTACCGATGGCGTGGTGAAAATCCGTAACGCGAAGCATAAGAGTGACACCAGCCCGCTCGATTCCGAGTGCGATTGCTATACCTGTCGCAATTATTCTCGCGCGTATCTGCATCATCTCGATCGTTGTAACGAGATTTTGGGCGCGCGTCTCAATACCATTCATAATCTTCGTTATTATCAGCGCTTAATGGCTGGTTTACGTAAGGCTATCGAAGAGGGTAAATTAGAGAGCTTCGTGACCGATTTCTACCAACGTCAGGGGCGGGATGTTCCACCGTTGAACGTTGATTAATTTTAATAATGAGGGAATTTGAATGAGCTTTTTTATTTCTGATGCGGTAGCGGCAACAGGTGCTCCAGCGCAGGGCAGCCCGATGTCTCTGATTCTGATGCTGGTTGTGTTCGGTCTGATCTTCTACTTCATGATCCTGCGTCCCCAGCAGAAGCGCACCAAAGAGCACAAAAACCTGATGAACTCCATTGCGAAAGGCGATGAAGTACTGACTAACGGTGGTCTGGTCGGTCGCGTAACCAAAGTGGCTGAAAACGGCTACATTGCTATCGCCCTGAACGACACCACTGAAGTGGTCATCAAACGTGACTTCGTAGCTGCCGTTCTGCCGAAAGGCACCATGAAGGCGCTGTAATCCCAACTTTTCCCAAAGGGAACTGCCGTGTTAAACCGTTATCCTTTGTGGAAGTACATCATGCTGGTCGTCGTGATTCTCGTCGGCCTGCTGTACGCGCTTCCCAACCTGTATGGTGAGGATCCGGCTGTTCAAATCACTGGCGCGCGCGGTGTCGCCGCCAGTGAGCAAACGCTGATCCAGGTCCAGAAAACGTTACAAGAAGAAAAAATTACCGCTAAGTCTGTGGCTCTGGAAGAGGGGGCAATTCTTGCTCGCTTCGACACCACCGACACGCAGCTCCGCGCTCGCGAAGCGCTGATGGGCGTGCTGGGTGACAAATACGTCGTGGCGCTTAACCTTGCCCCTGCAACCCCGCGTTGGCTGGCTGCGATGAAAGCAGAGCCAATGAAACTCGGTCTTGACCTGCGTGGCGGCGTTCACTTCCTGATGGAAGTGGATATGGATACCGCGCTTGGCAAGCTGCAGGAACAGAATATCGACAGCCTGCGCAGCGATCTGCGTGATAAAGGCATCGCTTACACCACCGTGCGTAAAGAAGATAATTACGGCATGAGCATCACGTTCCGCGACAGTGCGGCGCGCGATCAGGCTGTAGATTACCTGACCCAACGTCACCGTGACCTGGTCATCACCTCTCAGGGCAGCAACCAGCTGCGCGCGGTGATGACCGATGCGCGTCTGAAAGAAGCGCGTGAATATGCCGTTCAGCAGAACATCAACATTCTGCGTAACCGTGTAAACCAACTGGGCGTGGCTGAGCCGCTGGTACAGCGTCAGGGTGCTGACCGTATCGTGGTTGAACTGCCGGGTATCCAGGACACTGCGCGTGCGAAAGAGATTCTGGGTGCGACCGCAACCCTGGAATTCCGTCTGGTGAACTCCAACGTCGATCAGTCCGCTGCAGCCGCAGGGCGTATTCCGGGTGATTCCGAAGTGAAACAGACTCGCGAAGGTCAGCCTGTTGTGCTGTACAAACGCGTGATTCTTACCGGTGACCATATCACCGACTCCACGTCGAGCCAGGACGAATACAACCAGCCGCAGGTTAACATCTCGCTTGATAGCGCGGGTGGTAACATCATGTCTAACTTCACCAAGGACAACATCGGCAAGCCGATGGCAACCCTGTTCGTGGAGTACAAAGACAGCGGTAAGAAAGATGCAAACGGTCGTGCGGTGTTGGTGAAAGAGGAAGAGGTGATTAACATCGCCAACATCCAGTCTCGTCTGGGTAACAGCTTCCGCATTACCGGTATTAGCAACCCGAACGAAGCGCGTCAGCTCTCTCTGCTGCTGCGTGCCGGTGCGCTGATTGCGCCAATTCAGATTGTTGAAGAACGTACCATTGGTCCAACGCTGGGGATGCAAAACATCCAGCAGGGCCTGGAAGCGTGTCTGGCCGGTCTGGTGGTGTCTATCCTCTTCATGATCTTCTTCTATAAGAAGTTTGGTCTGATTGCCACCTCCGCGCTGATCGCGAACCTGGTGCTGATCATCGGCATTATGTCCCTGCTGCCGGGGGCCACGCTGACCATGCCGGGTATTGCGGGTATCGTTCTGACCCTTGCGGTGGCGGTCGACGCCAACGTACTGATTAACGAACGTATCAAAGAAGAGTTGAGCAACGGTCGCTCTGTTCAGCAGGCGATTGATGAAGGTTATAAAGGCGCGTTTAGCTCCATCTTCGATGCGAACGTAACAACACTGATTAAGGTTCTTATCCTGTATGCAGTGGGTACTGGCGCGATCAAAGGCTTTGCGATTACAACCGGTATCGGTGTCGCAACGTCAATGTTTACCGCTATTGTCGGCACCCGTGCCATCGTGAACCTGCTGTACGGCGGCAAGCGCGTCAAAAAGCTGTCTATCTGAGGAGTGCGTTGTGGCACAGGAATATACTGTTGAACAATTGAACCACGGCCGTAAAGTCTGGGACTTTATGCGCTGGGACTACTGGGCCTTCGGCATTTCAGGTTTCCTGCTGATTCTGTCCATCGTCATTATGGGCGTGAAAGGCTTTAACTGGGGTCTCGATTTCACCGGTGGTACGGTTATCGAGATCTCCCTGGAAAAACCGGTCGATATGGACCAGATGCGCCTGTCTCTGCAGAAAGCGGGCTTTGAAGAGCCGCTGCTGCAGAACTTCGGCAGCAGCCGCGACATCATGGTGCGTATGCCGCCGGTGCACGATGCTAACGGCAGCCAGGAGCTGGGCAGTAAGGTTGTTAGCGTGATTAACGAAACAACCAGCCAGAACGCGGCGGTTAAGCGTATTGAGTTCGTCGGCCCAAGCGTGGGTGCTGACCTGGCCCAGACCGGTGCGATGGCGCTGCTGGTGGCGCTGATCTCCATCCTGGTGTACGTCGGTTTCCGCTTTGAGTGGCGACTGGCGGCCGGTGTGGTTATCGCCCTGGCGCACGACGTGGTGATCACCATGGGCATACTGTCGCTGTTCCACATTGAGATTGACCTGACGATTGTGGCATCCCTGATGTCCGTTATCGGTTACTCACTGAACGACAGTATCGTGGTATCTGACCGTATTCGTGAAAACTTCCGTAAGATCCGTCGCGGTACGCCGTACGAAATCTTTAACGTGTCGTTGACCCAGACGCTGCACCGTACCTTGATCACCTCCGGTACTACCCTGATGGTGATCCTGATGCTGTTCCTCTTCGGTGGTCCGGTGCTGGAAGGCTTCTCGCTGACCATGTTGATTGGTGTTACCATCGGTACAGCGTCGTCTATCTACGTCGCGTCCGCACTGGCATTGAAACTCGGCATGAAGCGCGAGCACCTGCTCCAGCAGAAAGTCGAGAAAGAAGGGGCGGATCAGCCGTCCATTCTGCCGTAAGGCGACGTTTAGCGCGTTATCGAAATCCCGGTCGGTTGACCGGGATTTTTTTTATCTCCTTCTGACAAACACTCCTGACAGTATGCTGTCAGGAGCCCTGTCGTAGACTCCTTCTGAACCCAAACAACAGGCAGGAGGATGTATGAAAAGCGTCATTAACTGGTTTGAAATTCCGGTCTCGGATATGGAGCGCGCCATCAAATTTTATGAGCCGGTGATGCAGCTCGCGCTGCGTCGCGAGAAAATGGACTGCGCGGAGCTGGCGGTTTTCCCGCATGAGGATCCCGCCACCGGAGGCGCACTGGCAAAATTTGACGGCGTTACACCGTCTTTGCAGGGCGCTATTATTTACCTGCATACTGACAATCTGGCGGCCACGCTCGATCGCATCGCCTCTGCGGGCGGCGAGTGCGTGTTTGGCCCGCTGGAACTGCCGCATGGCATTGGCACTATCGCATTGTTTACCGACAGCGAGGGCAACCGCGTCGGCCTCCATCAACCTGCCTGAGAGCGGAATAATATATGACCCGACGCGCTGACCGTTTGTTTCAGATTGTGCAGATCCTGCGGGGCAGGCGTCTGACAACGGCAGCGCATCTGGCGGACCGGCTTGGCGTGTCCGAGCGCACGGTCTACCGCGATATCCGCGACCTGTCGCTTTCCGGTGTGCCGGTGGAAGGTGAAGCAGGGAGCGGATATCGGCTGATGTCGGGTTTTGACCTGCCGCCACTGATGCTGACAAATAAGGAATCTGAGGCGCTGATCGTCGCGATTCGCCTGCTCAAAACCTGGGGAGGCGAATCGCTGTCGCGCGAGCTGGAGTCGGCTCAGGAAAAGGTGCTGGCGATTCTGCCCGAGGAGAGTCGTCGAAAGGCGGAGCAGACGCGGATCTACGCCCCGGATTTTTGCATGCAAAGCCACTCCCGCAGCGATTTTGACAGGATTCATCAGGCGATTTCCGCCCAACAGGTGCTGGCGCTGCATTACCGTGATGAAGCAGGACAGCTGTCTAATCGTGAGGTTCAGCCGCTGGGGCTGTTCTTCTGGGGAGAGCGCTGGCTGCTGGCGGCGTGGTGTGAACGGCGCGATGACTATCGCTGTTTCCGGCTCGACAGATGCCTCAATATTGTGACTACGGAAAGGCGGTTTAGCGAGAGTGCGGACAGGTCTCTGGCAGATTTTTTGCGGAAGGTTAAGCAGTAAAAAGCCGGGTGGCGGCTACGCCTTACCCGGCCTGCATTCGGATCGTTGGCCCGGTAAGCGTAGCACCACCGGGCGAAACCCACACTGATTAGAAGTTGTAACCTACAACCAGGTAGCCACCCCAACCGGTTGATTTAGACGTGAAGTCACCCTCACCCCAGTTAACGGTATCCCCACCTTTCCACTGGCCGCCGTTATGGAAATAACGCGCGACGACAGAGTAGTGCCAGTGATCGTAGTTCAGGGCCAGAACGTGGCTGGACGCGATAGAGTTACTGGTACGGTTCTTGTCATCACCCAGATCTGAGCCCCAGTCGAAGTTGGTGAAGCCGATGTAGGTCAGTTGGCCACCCCAAACCTGAGTGATTGGCACAAAGTATTTTACTTTGAAACGGTAGCCATCCCACTCGTTTTCGTTTGAAGCGCCATAGTTCTGCCACTGGTATTTAGCATACACGTTCAGAGACAGGCCCATTGGCAGACCGGTATCGATATCTGTACCCAGACCCATGTACCAGGTGCTCTGACGGCTGCCTTTGTTATCGCCCATATCGTAGATATAGTTGTTGGCGAAATACCATTCTTTGAACGGACCAAAGCTCAGGTCGGTACCCGTCAGTTTATCAATAGAGAAACGCGGTTCGATTTCCATGAACAGCGGGGAACCGTCGGACCAGATACCTTTGTCGTTACCGTTACCCCAGTCAAAGGTCTTAGGAATATCGATATAGCCGTAGAAATCAAACCAGTCTTTTTTAGCAAACGCTTCGTATTCCAGATAAACGTCGTTGTTCAGCTTCGGAGAAAAGCGCGTGTGGTAGCTGCCGACCACGTTAACGCTCTGGTGCCACCAGTCGGAGAGATATTGTGGTTTATCGTTTTCCGCTGCGTTAACAGTGAAAGAGGAAGAAAGTGCCAGCACGGCGCCAGCTGCGAGTAATGTTTTTTTCATAATCATGCCACTGATTGAAATTCCCTTCCGGGAGTGAAAAATGCGCGAATTGCGTTTCTAAATATTTCGTGTTTCTGCGGTGCCTATTATAGGAATCCCTGCTCACAAAAATATGTGTTGTTTCACATATCTCTCACACGCGTAATCGATTGCGTTCACGTTTGCGTACTTTAAACGGCCGGGATTGTAGCGGCAATCATTTATGTTGCCAATCCATACGAAATGTAAATGTTAGCGGAGTGACATTTCACTCCGCTAAAAGTGGGGTTACTGAGCGGCGGGCTGGATATCGTGAATGCGGATGAAACCTAACTGATCCGGAGTCAGTCCGTTAAGCTGCAGTGGAATGTCAACATCGCTCGGAGCCAGCACGCTGGCCGGTGCGGTGAACAGCTGACGGTTAACATTCACCTCCTGGTAGCTCTCCGTGGTGCCCTGGATCTGTCCCCATTCGACGGTGCCGCTGAAGGCTGGCAACGGATCGTTGGATTCTCCCTGGATGCGTAATGTTGCGCGAGTACCATTTGCATTTGCCGCCACGTTCACCAGAGACATTTTCAGCGTGCCAATCTGACTATTGAGCCGCGCGGGCGTATTCGCCCCCGGTAGCAGATAAACCCCGCTGCTGGATTTAGCATTCAGCGCGTTTTGCTGGGTGATCTTCACCGTTTCTTTGTTCAGTTTGTCCATCGCCGTATTGAGCGTATTTACGCTCTGTTTCATCTGACGGACTTCGGTTTGCTGTGCACAGGCGCTAAGGGTGAAGAGGCTCCCCACCAGCAAAATTTTCAGGTAACGTCTTGTCATTGCGTTTATTTCCTTGAAATAACGGATCGTCCTAATGGTAGCCAGCATCATCGTGTCAGACATAGATCCTTTGTCTCAAAAAGCTCTTCCTTTGTTGTCAGGCCAGATCAGGGTAAAATGAAAATTAGTTAACCGGATAACAGGGATACCGTATGCATTGCCCATTCTGCTCCGCTGTGGATACCAAAGTCATCGACTCTCGTCTTGTGGGCGAAGGGTCATCCGTACGCCGTCGTCGGCAATGTCTGGTGTGCAACGAGCGTTTCACGACCTTTGAGGTTGCTGAGCTGGTAATGCCGCGCGTGGTAAAAAGCAACGACGTGCGAGAGCCGTTTAACGAAGAGAAACTGCGCAGCGGGATGCTGAAGGCCCTGGAAAAACGTCCCGTCAGCGCGGACGACGTTGAAATGGCGTTAAACCACATAAAATCTTACCTTCGTGGTTTGGGTGAGCGTGAAGTGCCGAGCAAAATGATCGGCAACCTGGTGATGGAGCAGCTGAAAAAGCTCGATAAGGTCGCCTATATCCGCTTCGCTTCGGTCTACCGCAGTTTCGAAGATATCAAAGAGTTTGGCGAAGAGATCGCCCGCTTACAGGATTAAGCTCATGCAGGATGAGATTTACATGGCGAGAGCCATGAAGCTGGCGCAGCGCGGTCGTTTTACTACCCATCCTAACCCGAACGTCGGGTGCGTTATCGTCAAAGATGGCGAGATCGTGGGGGAGGGGTTTCACTATCGTGCCGGCGAACCGCATGCTGAGGTTCATGCGCTGCGCATGGCCGGCGAGAAGGCGCGCGGTGCTACGGCCTACGTCACACTGGAGCCCTGCAGCCATCACGGGCGTACGCCGCCGTGCTGCGAAGCGCTTATCGCGGCAGGTGTTTCGCGCGTGGTCGCATCGATGCAGGATCCGAATCCGCAGGTAGCCGGACGCGGTCTGTATCGCCTGCAGCAGGAAGGCATTGACGTCAGCCATGGCCTGATGATGCAGGACGCGGAAGCGCTCAACAAAGGCTTTCTGAAGCGCATGCGCACGGGGTTCCCGTATATTCAGCTCAAGCTGGGCGCCTCGCTGGACGGTCGTACGGCGATGGCAAACGGCGAAAGCCAGTGGATCACGTCGCCACAGGCAAGGCGCGATGTGCAACGTCTGCGCGCGCAAAGCCATGCTATTCTCACCAGCAGTGAAACCGTTCTGGCTGACGATCCGGCTATGACCGTGCGCTGGGACGAACTGAATGCCGATACTCAGGCGCTTTACCCGCAGGAGAACCTGCGTCAGCCGCTGCGTATTGTCATTGATAGCCAGAACCGGGTGACGCCGGAGCACCGCATCGTCCAGCAGCCGGGTGAAACCTGGATTGCCCGCACTAAAGAAGATACGCGCGAATGGCCGGAAGGCGTGCGCAGCATTATGGTGGCGGAGCATAACGGTCATCTGGATCTGGTGGTGCTGATGATGCTGCTCGGCAAGCAGCAGGTGAACAGCATCTGGGTCGAAGCCGGGCCAATGCTCGCCGGTGCGCTCTTACAGGCCGGACTGGTGGATGAATTGATTGTTTACGTTGCGCCTAAACTGTTAGGTCACGATGCGCGCGGCCTGTTTGTGCTGCCTGGCCTTGAAAAACTGGCCGACGCACCGCAACTCAAATTTAGCGAGATTCGTCCGGTAGGTCCGGATGTCTGCCTCCACTTAACGACAGCGTAATTGCTCCTGAAATAGGGAAGCAGTGCGCAAAGTATTATGATAAAATCCGCCCCCCTGCGGGGCCAAATGAACCCGTAAAGGAAGAGTATGAACATTATTGAAGCTGCTGTAGCTACCCCGGACGCTCGCGTCGCCATCACCATTGCGCGTTTCAACAACTTCATCAACGACAGCCTGCTGGAAGGTGCTATTGACGCCCTGAAACGTATCGGCCAGGTTAAAGATGACAATATTACCGTTGTTTGGGTTCCAGGCGCTTACGAACTGCCACTGGCGGCGGGCGCGCTGGCGAAAACCGGTAAATATGACGCGGTGATTGCACTGGGTACCGTTATTCGTGGCGGCACTGCGCACTTCGAATACGTTGCGGGCGGTGCAAGCAACGGTCTGGCACACGTTGCGCAGGATGCTGAAATTCCTGTCGCGTTCGGCGTGCTGACCACCGAAAGTATTGAACAAGCCATCGAACGTGCTGGCACCAAAGCCGGTAACAAAGGTGCAGAAGCTGCACTGACCGCGCTTGAAATGATCAATGTATTGAAAGCCATCAAGGCCTGATTTTTTTGTAAGGGGAATTCCGTGAAACCTGCTGCTCGTCGCCGCGCCCGTGAATGTGCCGTCCAGGCACTTTACTCCTGGCAGTTGTCCCAGAACGACATCTCTGATGTTGAATACCAGTTCCTGTCAGAACAGGACGTGAAAGACGTTGACGTTCTGTACTTCCGTGAACTGCTGTCGGGAGTGGCGACTAATAGCGCGTATCTCGATGGTCTGATGAAGCCTTACCTGTCCCGTCTGCTCGAAGAGCTGGGCCAGGTAGAAAAAGCAGTGTTGCGTATTGCGCTGTTTGAGCTGTCTAAACGTGATGATGTGCCGTATAAAGTGGCCATCAACGAAGCGATCGAACTGGCGAAAACCTTCGGCGCTGAAGACAGCCACAAGTTTGTAAACGGCGTACTTGATAAAGCAGCACCTGCGATCCGTCCCCACAAAAAGTGATCCGCAAACCGGAGTCCTGCATTGCCTGACGGGCAGTGCGGCTCCGGTTTTTTCTTTTATTTGCTGAGGCATAACGTATGGCATGCGGCGAATTCTCCCTGATTGCCCGTTATTTCGACCGTGTCAGAACCTCTCGTCTTGATGTTGAAACCGGCATTGGCGATGACTGTGCACTTCTCAATATTCCCGAAAAACAGACGCTGGCAATCAGCACCGACACCTTAGTGTGCGGCCGTCATTTCTTACCGGATATCGATCCTGCCGATCTGGCGTATAAAGCGCTGGCGGTGAACGTCAGCGATCTGGCGGCGATGGGTGCCGATCCTGCGTGGCTGACGCTGGCTTTGACCCTGCCAGAGGTGGATGAAGCCTGGCTGGAAGCCTTTAGCGATGCGCTATTTGAGCAGCTTAGCTACTATGATATGCAGCTGATTGGCGGTGATACCACTGCCGGTCCGCTGTCGATGACGCTGGCGATCCACGGCTATGTGCCGCTTGGCCGTGCGCTTAAGCGCTCAGGCGCAAAACCCGGTGACTGGATCTACGTGACCGGTACGCCGGGCGACAGTGCGGCAGGGCTGGCGATCCTTCAGAACCGTTTAACGGTTGAAGATGCTGATGATGCGGCATATCTGGTAAAACGCCATCTGCGGCCAACACCGCGTATCTTGCACGGCCAGGCGCTGCGCGAGCGGGCGAGCTCGGCTATCGATCTCTCTGACGGGCTGATCTCAGACCTCGGCCATATTCTGAAGGCCAGCGGCGTCGGCGCGCGCGTTGACCTGGATCTGTTCCCGCTGTCAGAGGAACTGCTTCGCCATGTAGAGCCTGAGCAGGCACTGCTCTGGGCGCTGTCCGGTGGCGAAGATTATGAGCTGTGTTTTACCGTTCCGGAGCTGAACCGCGGAACGCTCGACGTGGCATTAGCGCATCTCGGCGCGAAATTTACCTGCATCGGTCAGATCATGCCGGAGAGTGAAGGGCTGAAGTTTGTGAAAGACGGTGAGCCGGTTACGCTGGACTGGAAAGGGTACGATCACTTCGCGTGATGTTGTGCGCTCTGTATTGCCGGGTGGCGGCTCCGCCTTACCCGGCCTACGTGCTTACTTAAATCCTACCACCGGATGCTGCTGATACGGCGTCTCAAGCTCGGCAACCTGCTCCGGCGTCAGCGTGATATCCACCGCATTCAGCAGTTCGTCAAGCTGCTCTTGCCGGGATGTGCCGATAATCGGCGCCGCGACGCCGCGTTTACCCAGCAGCCAGGCCAGCGCCACCTGGGCGCGGGTTGCACCGGTATCGTCGGCGATCCCGGCTAAACGTTCGGCAATTAGCGCATCGCTGGCTTCTGTACCACCATACAGATTTTTTCCCACTTCATCCGATACCAGACGGGCCGTGGTTTCTCCCCACGGACGGGTCAGACGACCGCGCGCCAGCGGGCTCCACGGGATCACCGCCACGCCCTCCTGATGGCACAGCGGCAACATTTCGCGCTCTTCTTCACGATAGATCAAGTTGTAGTGATCCTGCATGGTGACGAAGCGCGCCCAGCCGTGCTGCGCCTGGAGATCCAGCGCCTGAGCAAACTGCGACGCGTGCATAGACGACGCGCCGATGTAGCGTGCTTTACCGGCTTTGACCACATCGTTCAGCGCTTCAAGCGTCTCCTCGACTGGCGTGTTGTAATCCCAGCGGTGAATTTGCAGCAGGTCGACGTAATCCATGTTCAGGCGCCTAAGGCTGTCATCAATGGATCGCAGGATCTGTGCGCGAGAAAGGCCCTCAGCCAGGTCGCCTACCGGATAGTAGACCTTGGTGGCGACGACGATGTCATCACGACGGGCAAAATCGCGCAGGGCGCGGCCAACAATCTCCTCGCTGCTGCCGTCGGAGTAGCTGTTGGCGGTGTCAAAGAAGTTAATGCCGCCCTCAATGGCGCGTTTGATAATCGGACGGCTGCTCTCTTCCGGCAGCGTCCAGGCGTGGTTTCCCCGATCGGGCTCGCCAAAGGTCATGCATCCCAGACAAAGTCGGGAAACCTTAAGGTCCGTTTTTCCTAACGTAGTGTATTGCACGGTTCCGCTCCTGCTGTTTAAACACCAGGTTTAAGCATAGCAGGAGCGGAAAAGGGGGAAGGGGTCAGTCCAGCCAGCGGCGGATTTTAGCTTCGATACCGGCAGCGTCCAGGCCAATCGCCGCACGGGCTTCATCCTGGGTACCCTGAGGAATGAAATGATCCGGCAGGCCGAGGTTTAGCACCGGCACGGCTTTACGATTTGCCATCAGCACCTCGTTCACGCCGCTGCCCGCGCCGCCCATAATGGCGTTTTCTTCCAGCGTGACCAGCACGTCATGCGTCTCCGCCATACTCAGGATCAGCGATTCGTCGAGCGGTTTCACAAAGCGCATGTCCACCAGGGTGGCATTCAGCGCTTCAGCCGCTTTCGCCGCCTCTGGCATCAGCGTGCCGAAGTTCAGGATCGCCACTTTTTCACCGCGACGCTTCACCAGACCTTTACCGATCGGCAGTTTTTCCAGCGGCTGGAGCTCAACGCCCACCGCATTGCCGCGCGGGTAGCGAACGGCGCTTGGGCCATCCTGATAGTGGTAGCCGGTAAACAGCATCTGACGACATTCGTTCTCGTCGCTTGGCGTCATGACGACCATGTCCGGAATACAGCGCAGGAACGACAGGTCAAACGCGCCCTGGTGCGTCTGGCCGTCGGCACCGACGATGCCTGCACGATCGATAGCAAACAGCACCGGCAGCTTCTGAATCGCCACGTCGTGGATCACCTGATCGTAGGCGCGCTGCAGGAAGGTGGAATAGATCGCGACAACCGGCTTGTAGCCGCCAATGGCCAGGCCCGCCGCAAACGTCACCGCATGCTGCTCGGCAATGGCAACGTCAAAATACTGGTCAGGGTATTTTCTGGAGAACTCCACCATGCCGGAGCCTTCACGCATGGCCGGGGTGATCGCCATCAGCTTGTTGTCTTTCGCGGCGGTTTCGCACAGCCAGTCGCCGAATATTTTTGAATAGCTCGGCATGCCGCCGCTGCTTTTTGGCAGACAGCCGCTGGACGGGTCAAATTTCGGTACCGCGTGGAAGGTGATCGGATCTTTTTCCGCCGGTTCGTAGCCACGCCCTTTTTTGGTCATGATGTGCAGGAACTGCGGGCCTTTCAGGTCGCGCATGTTCTTGAGCGTGGTCACCAGACCGAGCACGTCATGGCCGTCAACCGGGCCGATATAGTTAAAGCCCAGCTCTTCAAACAGGGTGCCCGGCACGACCATGCCTTTGATGTGTTCTTCGGTACGCTTGAGCAACTCTTTGATCGGCGGTACGCCGGAGAAGACTTTCTTGCCGCCTTCACGCAGCGAAGAGTAAAGCTTGCCGGAGAGCAGCTGCGCCAGATGGTTGTTCAGCGCGCCGACGTTCTCGGAGATCGACATTTCGTTATCGTTAAGAATAACCAGCATGTCCGGCTTGATATCGCCCGCGTGGTTCATGGCTTCGAAGGCCATCCCTGCGGTGATGGCACCGTCGCCAATCACGCAGACGGTGCGGCGCTGCTTGTTCTCTTTTTCGGCGGCAACGGCAATCCCGATGCCCGCCGAAATGGAGGTAGAGGAGTGGCCGACGCTCAGCACGTCGTACTCGCTCTCATCGCGCCACGGGAACGGGTGCAGGCCGCCTTTCTGACGAATGGTGCCAATTTTATCGCGACGTCCGGTCAGAATTTTGTGCGGATAAGCCTGGTGGCCCACGTCCCAGATGAGCTGATCGAACGGCGTGTTATAGACATAGTGCAGCGCCACGGTCAGCTCTACCGTGCCAAGCCCGGAGGCGAAATGGCCGCTGGAGCGGCTAACGCTGTCGAGCAGGTAGCGACGCAGCTCGTCGCACAGCTTCGGCAGGCTCTCTTTCGGCAGCAGACGTAACTCCTGGGTGGAGTCAACTAACGCCAGTGTCGGGTATTTGGCAATATCAAAACTCATCAAAGGCTCATCGAGATATATAGTTTATTTATCACGCTGGATTATATAGTCCGCTAGCGCTTCCAGTGCCGAGGTATCCAGCGATTGCGCGGCCAGTTCATTTAGCGACTGGCGGGCATCGTCAATCAGATCCCGGGCTTTACGTTGGGCTTGCTCAAGGCCCAGTAGGGCGGGGTAGGTACTTTTGCCAAGCTGCTGGTCCGCACCCTGACGTTTACCCAATGTTGCAGTATCGCCCACCACATCCAGAATGTCATCCTGAACCTGGAATGCCAGACCGATACTTTCTGCGTATCTGTCCAGAATCGGCAGGGCTTTGCGCCCTTGTTCACCCGCGCTCAGCGCGCCCAGGCGAACGGCGGAACGGATCAACGCCCCTGTTTTATGGCGATGAATACGCTCCAGCTGTTCCAGATTAACCTGACGTCCTTCCGCTTCAAGATCCAGCGCCTGTCCGCCGCACATGCCGGCTACGCCGCTGGCCATTGCCAGCTCGGAGATCATCGCCAGGCGGTCGCGGTCAGCCACTTCCGCCATCGGGGCGTCGCTCAAAATCGAGAACGCCAGCGTTTGCAGGGCATCACCCGCCAGAATAGCATTCGCCTCGCCAAACTTGATATGGCAGGTGGGTTGACCCCGACGTAAATCGTCGTCGTCCATGGCCGGGAGATCGTCGTGGATCAGCGAGTAGGCATGGATGCACTCAACGGCGGCTGCCGGGGCGTCCAGCGTGTTATCGCTGATGCCAAACATATTGCCTGTGGCGTATACCAGGAACGGGCGCAGGCGCTTTCCACCCAAGAGTGCGCCATAGTGCATGGCTTCAACCAGTGGAGTGTTCTGAAAAGGCTGTGGCGCGATAAAACGGCGCAGGGCGTCGTTGGCGCGTACGACACGCGCCTGAAGCTCATTGGCAAAATCCATTTACTCGGCGTCCGGTGTGAAAGGCGTGGTTTTCGCGTCTTCGCTGTCGGAAAGCAGGATCTGCACGCGCTGCTCGGCCTGCTGCAGCTTGACCTGCCCCTGGCGCGCCAGCTGCACGCCACGCTCGAATTCGTTGAGCGCCTCTTCCAGCGGGAGATCGCCGCTCTCAAGGCGGGTAACAATTTGCTCCAGTTCACTCAGCGCAGTTTCGAAACTGGCCGGTGCGTCGTTCTTCTTCGGCATAGTGAATTGACTCTTATATTCTCAGCCCCGACATGGTAACGGACTCAGGGCAATTATCAAATAACGCGCAATGTGCACAGGAGCGGCGCGATGGTGGTATACTTGCGCGCCTGGATGCAGCCACGGGTGTGGGCTGCTGTACTCTTTTCCATTACAAGCCTTAATACGCTTGCCTAAGAAACATTGCCGCCATGAAGTTTATCATTAAATTGTTCCCTGAAATCACCATCAAAAGCCAATCTGTGCGTTTGCGCTTTATTAAAATTCTCACCGGGAACATTCGAAACGTATTAAAGCACTACGACGAAACCCTCGCCGTGGTGCGCCACTGGGACCACGTTGAGGTCCGTGCCAAAGACGAAAACAAACGTCAGGATATTCGCGACGCCCTGACCCGTATTCCGGGTATCCACCATATCCTGGAAGTGGAAGATGTCCCGTTCAGCGATATGCACGATATCTTCGAGAAAGCGCTGGTCCAGTACCGCGACCAGATCGAAGGCAAAACCTTCTGCGTGCGCGTAAAGCGTCGCGGCAAGCACGAGTTCAGCTCCATTGAAGTGGAACGTTACGTCGGCGGCGGTCTGAACCAGCACGTCGAGTCTGCGCGCGTGCGCCTGACCAACCCGGATGTGACCGTCAATCTGGAGATCGAAAACGATCGCCTGCTGCTGGTGAAAGGGCGCTATGAAGGCATCGGCGGCTTCCCGATCGGCACCCAGGAAGACGTCCTGTCCCTGATCTCCGGCGGCTTCGACTCCGGCGTCTCCAGCTATATGCTGATGCGCCGCGGATGCCGCGTACACTACTGCTTCTTCAACCTGGGCGGCGCGGCGCACGAGATCGGCGTTCGTCAGGTGGCGCATTACCTGTGGAACCGCTTCGGCAGCTCTCATCGCGTGCGTTTCGTGGCAATTAACTTCGAACCTGTGGTTGGCGAAATCCTCGAAAAAGTAGACGACGGCCAGATGGGCGTCATCCTGAAGCGCATGATGGTGCGCGCGGCGTCCAAAGTGGCTGAACGCTACGGCGTGCAGGCGCTGGTGACCGGCGAAGCGCTGGGCCAGGTTTCCAGCCAGACGCTGACCAACCTGCGTCTGATCGACAACGTGTCTGATACGCTGATCCTGCGTCCGCTGATCTCCCACGACAAAGAGCACATCATCGATCTGGCGCGCGAAATCGGCACCGAAGATTTTGCCCGCACCATGCCGGAATACTGCGGCGTGATCTCAAAAAGCCCAACGGTGAAAGCGGTGAAGGCGAAGATCGAAGCGGAAGAAGAGCACTTCGACTTCAGCATTCTGGAAAAAGTGGTGGCGGAAGCGTCCAACATTGATATCCGCGAGATTGCCCAGCAGACCGAGCAGGACGTGGTTGAAGTGGAAACCGTGAGCGGTTTCGGTGCTAACGATGCGATTCTGGATATCCGCTCTATTGACGAGCAGGATGACAAGCCGCTGAAGGTTGAAGGCGTCGACGTGGTTTCTCTGCCGTTCTACAAGCTGAGCACGAAGTTTGGCGATCTCGACCAGAGCAAAACGTACCTGCTGTGGTGTGAGCGCGGGGTGATGAGCCGCCTGCAGGCGCTGTATCTGCGCGAGCAGGGCTTTGCGAATGTGAAGGTGTATCGCCCGTAGTTTCTCGCCGGGGAGTGCGGTCTGATGCCCTCACCCCGGCCCTCTCCCACAGGGAGAGGGAGAAAACACCTATTCGTAATAATTATAAATCCCCGCCGGCATCACCAGCGATGACGCCACTTCGTACGCCTTCTCGCGTCCGACCAGTAGGTCAATAATCTTTAAGCCAAAATCAATTGCGGTGCCGGGCCCCTGGCTGGTCAGCAGGTTGACGCGCGGGTCCCAGACGACGCGTTTATCCACCCAATGCTCTTCCGGGATCGTATCCTTAAGCCCCGGGAAGCCGGTCATGTTGCCGATAGGGAAGATATCGTGCGGAATCAGCACCGTGCCGGCGGCGGCACAGATAGCGGCGACGATACGGCCGGATAAATGAAACTGACGCACGGTCTCGACCAGCAGCGGGCTGTCGCGAAAACATTCCGCGCCTTTCAGGCCACCGGGCAAAACGATGATATCGTAATCCCCGTCGGCTACCTGCACGAGCGGGGCATCCGCGAGCAGCTTCACGCCGCGCGAGCAGGTAATCGCCAGGCTGCCGTCGCTGGCGACGCTGGCGGTGGTCACCTTAATGCCGCCGCGCACCATCAAATCAATGGTGGTGACCGCTTCCATCTCTTCGCTACCAGGGGCGAGGCAGATCAGGGCTGACGCGCTCATATTCACTCTCCTTACGTTTAACCAGGTCATACAGACGGGCGTTTTCCGGCACCGCGATGCCGTGCGCGCGGGCGCGTTTTAGCAGATAACCGGTGATATAGTCGATCTCCGTGTGGCGTAATGCCCGAACATCCTGCAGCATCGAGGAGATGTTTTCTGCCGTGCTCTCAATGACCTGCTCGACATAACAGCGCAAATCGTCCGCCGACGTGTGCAGCCCTTCCCGCTCAACGACCGCCGCGATTTCTGCACACAGCACCGCAACGTCCTGTGGATGATTTTTTAGCTCTCCGTTCGGACAGTTCCACAGCGCCGTCAGCGGATTGATCACGCAGTTTACGGCCAGCTTGCGCCAGAGCTGAGGACGAATATGGTTATGCCAGGCCACGTCCGGCAGCACCTTCTGCAGCACATCGGCAAGATAGCTGTAGTCGCCATCCTGCGTTCTGGCGGGTCCAATGTGCGTCACCCCGCTGGCGACATGCACGATGATGTTGCCGTCGCGACGGGCAGCGTGCGTGGTCGTCGCCATCAGCAGGGGCTGCGGAACGCTTTTCAGCTCGTCAAGGGTCCCCATGCCGTTATGCAGCAGCAGTATGGGCGAAGTGGGGGGGAGCTGGGCGGACAGCGTCTTTACCGCGTCTGAGACCTGCCACGCTTTGAGCGTCACCAGTAAAAGGTCACTTTGCGCCAGGAAATCAGGATCGTTCGCGGTGAGGGATTCGTTAAAGATGCTTCCGTCTTCACCAATCAGGTTTACACTGCAATAGGGCTGGGGCACGCGCAGCCAGCCCTGAACCTCATGTCCGTGCTTGCACAGCGCGGTCAGCCACAGCTGACCAAGGGCTCCACATCCGAGCACTGTAATTTTCATTGTTCCTCCTCACCTGCAACTGCGCCAGGTGTTACAGCTTAATTATACAGCTAAGCTTCTGTTGAGTTATGCCTCGTAGCGGGTATTATGCAACGCAACAAAAGTGAAGGGAGAAGAAAAGATGCCATCTTTCGATATTGTTTCCGAAGTTGATATCCAGGAAGTTCGCAACGGCGTTGAGAACGCAACCCGCGAAGTTGAGTCACGTTTCGATTTTCGTGGCGTTGAGGCGTCGTTTGAGTTGAACGATGCAAATAAGACCATCAAGGTGTTGAGCGAGTCTGATTTCCAGGTAAATCAGCTGCTCGACATTCTGCGCGCTAAGCTGTTAAAGCGCGGCATCGAAGGGACGTCTCTGGATGTACCGGAAGAGTTTGTGCACAGCGGTAAGAACTGGTTTGTTGAAGCTAAGCTGAAGCAGGGCATCGAGAGCGCGGTGCAGAAGAAGATTGTGAAGCTCATCAAAGACAGCAAGCTGAAGGTGCAGGCGCAGATCCAGGGCGAAGAGATTCGCGTCACCGGGAAATCCCGTGATGACCTCCAGTCGGTGATGGCGCTGGTGCGCGGCGGCGATCTGGGGCAGCCGTTCCAGTTTAAAAACTTCCGCGATTAATATAAAAAGCCCGGTTTAACCGGGCTTTTTTTCACGCTTTGAGCGCCTGCTCAACTTCGAAGCGGTTGGTCATTTTACTGTCTATTTTGACGTAAGCGCTGCGCTCTTCGGGGACAATCAGCACTTCTGTCACGCCTTCTTTTGCTTCCAGACGCTGTTTCAGCGCATCGCCAATCTCAACGTCATTCGGGATTTCCACGCGCAGGCTGCTCACGTAGCGCGGCTCTTTCATGGTGCTGGCGACCAGCAGCCAGACTGTCGCCAACAGCGCACCGGCGAGAAACACGGTTTGTGAATCAAACAGGCCGTCCACCCAGCCGCCAAGCGAGCCGCCGATTGCCACGCCGAGAAACTGGCTGGTGGAATAAATGCCCATTGCCGTGCCTTTGTAACCGGCGGGGGACTCTTTGCTGATAAGCGACGGGAGCAACGCTTCCATCAGGTTAAAGGCCAGGAAGAACAGCTGCACGCCGGCAATCAGCTCCCAGAAGTGCGGGCCGGCACCCCAGAGCACGATCTCAGCAATCAGCAGGACCGCTACGCAGCCCACGAAGACGCGCTTCATTTTGCGCTTCACTTCGGCGTAGATGATGAACGGCACGACGGAGACAAACGAAATCAGCATCGTAACCAGATAGATTTTCCAGTGCTCAGCAGCCGGAAAACCCGCTGCGGCAAGCTGGCCGGGCAGGGCAACAAAGGTCGACATCAGCAGGATGTGCAAACACATAATGCCAAAATTCAGCTTCAGCAGGCGCGGCTCGACAATCACTTTGCTGAAGCAGCCTTTTACCATCCCCGACTCACGGTTGAGGACGTGGTTTTTGCTGTCCGGAACCACCCACAGGGTTAAGGCAATACCGATGGTCGCCAGCACGGCAATCATCCAGAACAGCGCGTGCAGACCCAATGTGTGCGTAATAATGGGGCCCAGCACCATCGCAATCGCAAACGTCACGCCAAAGCTCACGCCGATGAACGCCATCGCTTTAGTGCGGTTCTGCTCGCGGGTTAAGTCTGACAGCAGCGCCATCACCGCAGCGGCAATCGCGCCGGAACCCTGCAGGGCGCGGCCGAGAATAATTCCCCAGATGGAGTGGGAGAGGGCGGCAATGACGCTCCCGAGCACAAAGACCAGCAGCCCACCGACGATCAGCGGCTTTCGGCCCACCCGGTCAGAGAGCAGGCCAAACGGGATCTGGAACACCGCCTGCGCCAGACCATAAATGCCAATGGCGAGGCCAATTAGCGCCTCGCTGGCCCCCTGCAGCGCCATACCGTACGTGGTCAGAACAGGCAGGACCATAAACATGCCAAGCATCCGTAGCGAGAAGACAGTCCCTAAGCCCCAGGTCGCGCGAAGCTCGCCTGGCGTCATTTTATAATCGTTCATTACCACCTCAGTTCAAAAGCAGGCCATAGTGTAGTGCGGGGAAGGGGCGGGGTAAATAAAGGGTTATTTAACAAATATTACATGCGTTATTAATAAATTCCGTGAATAAAAAAGGGTGCCGAAGCACCCCTTTATTCACCTGTTGTGGCTTACCAGACGTAAGTCAGCAGGTTATGTGAATCTGGCACCATGAAATCGACAGACATCATCACGGACAGCGAGGTGATGGCCACAATCGAGAACACAAACAGTTTGCGCGCCCAGACTTTGTCATCTTCCACTTTGTAACCGCGCAGCGCCATACCGAGCCACCAGACGCTCACCGCAGCCGCTACCGCCAGATATTTATATCCAGCGTAACCACCCAGAGAGAGCATCAGCGTTGCCACGGCAAAGGCGATGATGTACAGCGTGATGTGGTTCTTGGCAACCGAAATGCCTTTCACGACCGGCAGAACCGGGATGTTCGCTGCCTGATAATCCTTAAAGCGGAAAATCGCGATGGCATAAGAGTGCGGCATCTGCCACAGGCTAAAGATAGCCAGCAGGATCAGAGCACCGCTGTCGAACTCGTTCGTGACCGCGCAGTAGCCAATCACCGGCGGCGCAGCGCCGGAGAGAGAACCAATCAGCGTGCCGTAGACGGAGTGGCGTTTCATATACAGGCTGTAGACGCCCACATACACCACGAACCCCATCACCCCCAGCCAGCAGGCCAGCGGGTTAGCACCAAACCACAGCAGCATAAAGCCAGCAATACCCAGCAAGGTGGCGTACACCAGCGAGACGGAAGGGGCGATCAGGCCTTTCACCAGCACCCGATTTTTGGTCCTTTCCATCTTCTTGTCGATATCCATGTCGATGTAGTTGTTAAATACACAACCGGACGCAACAACCAGTGACACACCGACCAGCGTGTAGATAAAGAGGGTGTAATCAATGCTGCCCTTAGAGGCCAGCAGGAACCCTCCGATCACGGAGATCAGGTTGCCAAAGATGATGCCTGGTTTCGTTACTTGCAGGTATTGCTTAAACATACTCGCCGCTCTTAGTGAACCATCATGTTGTAGTTGAGGTTCCACATAATCCAGATGGAACCGACTACCAGGATAGCGATGATAATCACGGTAAAGATAAAGGCGGTCATATTCCAGCCTTCATCGGACTTGGTGTTCATGTGCAGGAAGCAAACCAGATGCACCAGAATCTGAATCACCGCGGTCACCAGGATTGCACCCAGAATAACCGGCTTAGACGCAGAACCGCTCATCACCATCCAGAACGGGATCACCGTCAGGATGATCGACAGGATGAAACCTGTCATGTAGGTTTTTACGCTACCGTGGGAAGCGCCATGATCGTTTGAATGACTCATTACATCGCCCCCATCAGATATACAACAGAGAACACACAGATCCACACCACGTCCAGGAAGTGCCAGAACAGGCTCAGGCACATGATACGGGTACGGTTAGTGCTGGTCAGGCCGCGACGGGATACCTGGAACATCAGTACCGCCATCCAGATCAGACCAGAGGTGACGTGCAGACCGTGGGTACCTACCAGCGCGAAGAACGCGGACAGGAAGCCACTGCGATCCGGACCGAAACCTTCCAGAATCAGGTGATGGAATTCATAGATTTCCATCCCGATAAATCCAGCACCAAACAACCAGGTCAACGCCAGCCAGGACACAACCTGGCTCTTGTTGTTTTTGTACATGGCGATAGCCGCCATGCCGTAGGTGATGGAGCTGAATAACAGCAGTGCGGTTTCAACCAGAACGAACGGCAGTTCAAAGATATCCTTGCCAGCCGGGCCGCCCGCCGTGCCGTTCACCAGAACGGCATAGGTCGCGAACAGACAGCAGAACAGAATGCAGTCGCTCATCAGGTAGATCCAGAAACCGAAGACTTTGGTCGGTCCTGTATCGTGGTGCGCATGTTCATGCGCGTGGGCAGTTGAGTGCGCCAGAGTATCAGTTGCCATTTTTCAGCCCCGCTTTAGAAATCTCGTCGAAATGCTGATTTTCCAGCTTCTCAACTTCACGGACTGGTACGTAGTAGTCCACGTCCTCGTCAAAGCTCTTCACAATCCAGCTGATTACGATGCCGGCGAAGCCAACAATCGCCATCCACCAGATGTGCCAGATCATTGCGAAACCAAATACCGTTGCGAAGGCGGCAATCACGATGCCCGCACCGCTGTTTTTCGGCATGTGGATCTCTTCGTAATGAGCAGGTTGCTTGTACGCTTCACCTTTTTCTTTCATTTCCCAGAATGCGTCGCGTTCATGAACCTGCGGCACGATGGCAAAGTTATAGAAAGGCGGTGGAGAAGAGGTTGCCCACTCCAGCGTACGGCCACCCCATGGGTCACCGGTCAGGTCACGGTTCTGGTCGCGGTCGCGAATAGACACGTAGAACTGAATCAGCTGAGACGCGATACCACAGGCAATCAGCACGGCACCGCCCGCTGCAACCATCAGCATTGGGTGGAACTGCGGATCGATCTGCTGGCTCAGACGACGGGTCATACCCATGAAGCCCAGCACGTACAGCGGCATAAATGCTACGAAGAAGCCGATGATCCAGAACCAGAACGCGCGTTTACCCCATTTCTCGTTCAGCGTGAAGCCGAACGCTTTTGGCCACCAGTAGGTTACGCCAGCGAAGCAGCCGAAGACCACGCCACCGATGATAACGTTATGGAAGTGCGCAATCAGGAACAGACTGTTATGCAGAACGAAGTCAGCACCTGGTACCGCCAGCAGTACGCCGGTCATCCCACCTACGGAGAAGGTCACGATGAAGCCGATGGTCCACAGCATCGCTGAGTGGAACACGATACGGCCCTGGTACATGGTGAACAGCCAGTTGAAGATCTTCACCCCGGTAGGGATGGCGATAATCATAGTGGTGATACCGAAGAAGGCGTTTACGTTCGCGCCCGCACCCATGGTGAAGAAGTGGTGCAGCCAAACGATGAACGACAGAACGGTAATACACACGGTTGCCCACACCAGAGAGGTGTAACCAAACAGACGTTTACGCGAGAAGGTTGCTGCGATTTCGGAGAACACACCGAACACAGGCAGAACCAGAATGTACACTTCCGGGTGACCCCAGGCCCAAATCAGGTTGATGTACATCATCATGTTGCCACCCATATCATTCGTGAAGAAATGGGTGCCCAGGTAGCGGTCCAGGGTCAGCAGCGCAATGGTGACGGTCAGAATTGGGAAGGAGGCAATAATCAGGATGTTTGCGCACAGAGATGCCCAGGTAAATACCGGCATCTTGAACATGGTCATGCCAGGGGCACGCATCTTGATAATGGTCACGAAGAAGTTGATACCGGTCAGGGTAGTACCGACACCGGAGAGCTGAAGCGCCCAAATCCAGTAGTCGACGCCAACGCCCGGACTGTACTCAATTCCTGACAGCGGCGGGTAAGCCAGCCAGCCGGTCTGCGCGAATTCGCCCACACCCAGTGACAGGTTAACCAGAATAACGCCGACAACCGTGAACCAGAAGCTCAGGTTGTTCAGGAACGGGAACGCCACGTCGCGCGCGCCGATTTGCAGCGGAACGACAACGTTCATCAGACCGATAACCAGCGGCATCGCCACGAAGAAGATCATGATAACGCCGTGAGCGGTAAAGATCTGATCGTAGTGGTGCGGCGGCAGGAAGCCGGCTTCACCCGCAGAAGCGAGTGCCTGCTGGCTACGCATCATGATCGCATCCGCAAAGCCACGAATTAACATGACGATACCGACGATGCAGTACATGATACCGAGTTTTTTGTGGTCAACCGAAGTCAGCCACTCGTTCCACAGGTAGCTCCACTTACCGAAGTAAGTGATCAGGGCCAGTAAGGCCGCGCCACCAATGATAATTGCAGCCACCGTAACCACGATAATCGGTTCATGGTAGGGCACTGCATCCAGTGTCAATTTTCCGAACATTTTCTTCCTCGGCCCCTTAGTGAGCGGTTTCCGCGTGGCTCATGTCCATGCCTTCCATACCTTCATGCGCGCTGTGCTCGCCTTCAGGCTGGGTCATGTCCATGCTCTTGCCGTGATCCATAAATTTGCCAATAACGTCTTTGAACAAATCTGGTTTCACATTAGAGAAGTACTCCACCTTGTTGTATTCGCTAGGTGCAGCCACTTTTTCGAACGCCGCCATGTCAGACATGGTGTTTGGAGACTGCTTCGCTTTTTCAACCCACTGGTCGAAAGCGGCACGGTCCGGCGTCGCAATAGCTTTGAACTTCATACCTGAGAAGCCCGGGCCGCTATAGCTGGCGGAGATACCATCATAGGTGCCTGCTTCATTCGCGATCAGGTGCAGATTGGTCTGCATACCGGCCATCGCGTAAATCTGGCTACCCAGACGTGGGATGAAGAAGGAGTTCATTACGGAGTTGGAGGTCACTTTGAACTGAACCGGAGTGTTCGCCGGGAAGGCGATTTCATTCACGGTAGCAATACCCTGCTCTGGATAGATGAAGAACCATTTCCAGTCCATGGAGACCACTTCAATGGTAATAGGTTTCTCATCGTGAACCAGCGGTTTGCTTGGCTCAAGTGCGTGAGTGGTTTTCCAGGTCAGTACGGCAAGGAACAGGATGATCAGAATAGGTACCGTCCAGACCACAGCTTCCACTTTATTGGAGTGTGACCAGTTAGGGCTATACTTCGCATCTTTATTGCTCGCACGATACTTCCAGGCGAAACCAACAGCCATCAAAATGGCAGGAATAACCACAATCAACATCAGGCCAAAAGCCGTCAATATCAGTGAACGTTGTTCCAGTCCAATCTGTCCTTTGGGGTCTAGTAGTGCAGAATCGCAGCCACTGAGTAATACAGTGCCCGCGAATAATGACAACCATCCCAAACTTTTATTGTATTTCCCGAGTCTCATTTAACGACCTCAATTCCACGGAGTCTGGTGGCGTTTAAAGTGTGCGGGCATTTTACGGGAAGGTTACATTACTGTAAACATCATTAGGCCTGTGTCAGGAAGGTGTTACCGGGTTCTGCCGCACGTGTCACAAGTGTTGCAAATTATGTCGGTTCTTATGACCGAAGCCGCATGGCATGGGCTTTATAACGAAAGGACCCCCAAGCATACCCTAAAAGGGGCAATTGGTATAACCATTGTTGAAAATAAACAAAAAATTAACAATTAATTATCAATAAAAAGACATCTAAAAAACGAAAAATCAAACTCTCGCATGCTGAATCGTTTAATGAAAAATAGCGTTTTGGAATGGGAGCCAATAATTTCCAAATCCTATCCCGCACAAAACAACAAATATTTTTTTTGCGGTTGATGGCTATTTCGCCGTTATAATTTCGGTTAGTGATTACAACGGGAAATAACCTTTCGCATTTTTCTTCAGGTCATCTGCGTTTTACGCAAGGCCATGAAATCGAGCAGGCCCCCGGTCAGGATCCCGGCGATAGCCAGCAGGGCGCCTGCGTCCAGCAGAAGGGCTTCGAAGGGGAGTGCCAGTGACGTGCTGGCATTAATAATGAGCACCACCAGCCACAGTGCCAGAGCAAGGCAGCCCACCATTAACAGACGTAACGCAAAACGGTAGGCGCGGTGATATTCGGTGCGCGGCATAAAGTGTTCTGTCCGCTGGGTATATTCCAGCGTCTGGCGACACACCAGCAACAATAAAATCCCCGGCACGGCAGCCACGACCGAAAAGAGATAAAATGTTGGCCAACCGTGGGCTTCCACGAACCAGCCGGCAATCGGGCCAACGTATACGCGGCCTACGGCAGAGAGCGCCGAGAGCAGAGCGAACTGCGTGGCGGAAAATGACTTGTTGCACAGGGTCATCAGCAGGGCGACAAACGCCGCTGTGCCCATACCGCCGCAGAGGTTTTCGAAGAACACCGCCGCGGCCATGCTGATCGTATGTTTATCGGTAATCGACAGCAGCCAGTAGCCTGCGTTAGAGGCGCCCTGAAGGATGCCGAAAATCAGCAGCGCGCGGAACAGCGTCAGGCGCTGCATCAGCACGCCACCGTATAATGCCCCGACAATGGTCGCAAACAGCCCCAGCGTTTTATTCACCACACCCACTTCGCCGGCGTCAAAACCGACACCGCGGATCAGGAAGGTGGTGGTCAGGCTCATGGCAAAGGCATCGCCCAGCTTATAAAGGACGATGAGCAACAGGATCAGCCAGGCGTTGTTGCGGCCAAAGAAGTCACGAAGCGGTTCGGCGACGGCCTGCTCCAGCGAGCGGGGAACCGGGATAACGTCACTCGGTTCGGGCGCCAATAAGGTCGCGATAATGCAGGGGATCAGCAGGGCGGCCATCAGCCAGTACATGCCCTGCCAGCCGAGGTAACGGTCGGCAAGCCACAGCGCCAGCCCACCTGAGACCAGCATCCCGAGGCGATAGCCCAGCACGCTGATTGCCGCACCGGCGCCACGCTCTTCCGCAGGTAACACGTCCGTCTTCCAGGCATCGAACACGATATCCTGAGAGGCGGAACAGAAGGCTATCACCACCGCAAGCGCCGCCATCCAGCGAAGCTGCGTGGTAGGTTCAAGAAAGCCCATCGCCGCAATGGCCAGCAGCAGCAGGATCTGCGTCATCACCAGCCAGCCGCGACGACGCCCGAGGAAAGGCGGCGTGTAGCGATCCATGACTGGAGACCACAGGAACTTGAAGACATAGGCCTGACCCACAAGCGAGAAGAAGCCAATGGTTTTCAGATCGATGTTCTCGACCGTCATCCATGCCTGAAGCGTGCCGGAAGTGAGTGCGAGGGGTAAACCCGAGGCAAAGCCGAGGATCAGCAGAATCGCTGATTTCGGTTGCTGGAAAATGCGTAAGTAATGGCTGGACATGTTCTTATAAAACTGACCCGGTGATACACCGGGTCAGCGAGCGGGATTAACGCGCGTTCTGCTTGATGAAGTCGTGAATGCTGGTGTCCTGCGCCATATCGGCGATGGTATCGGTCAGCACGCTATTAACGGCGTTAGCAATGTTCTGGTTGGAGGCCTGGAACGCCCCTTCAACAGAGTAGCTGGCGCGGTAGTTTTTGGTCATCTTGTTGCCATTCTTCGCGGTGGCAATGATGGCGATATCCGCTTTGGTCGCGATGTTGTAGCGCACGTTGCCCTGAGACACGTCAGCATACAGGTTGTTCACGATGATCTGCAGATCAACCGCGCCGCTTGGGCCAATCATGTAGCCGCGAGCGGTCATCTGTTTCTCCAGCACTTCCTGGAGCAGGAAGCGCAGGTCGCGGGACGCGGTGAGGGTAACCTGCTGGTTATCGCGGGTCACTTTTGCCAGCGCCTGATCCTGACGCTGATCGGCGCCGTTGATGCTCACGGTGACGCCCATCAGGCTTGGGTCCTGCTGAGGCAGGGTGATTTTTGGTGAGACATCAATAGTGGTAGGCGGGGTAGCGCAGCCTGCCAGCATAAAAAGGGCTACCAACGGAAAGAAGAGTTTTTTTAACATTTTCGGGTTCTCAACGAATCGTAAGCATATAAAGAGAAAAATTGCCGCCATCATAACATCGCCAACGGCGAGGGGAAGTGGTCAACGCATGTAAATTCATCGCCTTGTCCGAAAACTGACCAGTTCACCGTTTTTCCCAATCCGTGTATGACAAAACGTATGAGTCTCACAGTGAACTTCATTCGTTTGAATGAGAAAATCAGACGAAAGCTAAATATTTGTTGTCAAGGTGTAATGGAAACGGTAAAAGCGGCTAACATTTAAAGGGATGGGTGACATCCTGGCGTTGTCGGAGGAGTAATTTCATGATGATACGTGAGCATATAGAAGATAAATTAAGGGCGGCGTTCAACCCTGTGTTCCTCGAAGTCGTCGACGAAAGCTATCGTCATAACGTGCCGGCAGGTTCTGAAAGCCACTTCAAAGTGGTTCTGGTTAGCGATCGCTTCACGGGAGAACGTTTCCTGAATCGGCATCGCTTGATCTACAGCACCTTGACGGAAGAACTCTCCACGACCGTACATGCGCTGGCACTGCATACCTACACCATTAAGGAATGGGAAGGCTTGCAGGATACGGTTTTTGCATCACCGCCCTGTCGCGGAGCAGGCACAATCGCCTGATAAATCGGATTTGCAACGGCTGGAGCTTTTCCAGTATGTTGCTTACAGATTTCCTCAAAACGGCCTCCGGGCCGTTTTGTTTTGTCTGAGTTTTGAGCGGATGGTGCGATTTTAAGGCTAAAAATAGCCTTAAAGTGTGAAAAAAGCCGCAGCAACATGCCCCAACCGTTCTCGACTCACCTAAGTGATGCCGCTATAATGCCGCGTCTTATTGAATGTCTTCGGGATGATTCTGGCGACAGGGAATGTGAATCTGCACTAAGAGAGCATCCCGGTATAACAGACAGATTCAGAGTTGACCGAGCACTGTGATTTTTTTGAGGTAACAAGATGCAAGTTTCAGTTGAAACCACTCAAGGCCTTGGCCGCCGTGTAACGATTACTATCGCTGCTGACAGCATCGAAACTGCTGTGAAAAGCGAGCTGGTCAACGTAGCAAAAAAAGTACGTATTGACGGCTTCCGCAAGGGCAAAGTACCAATGAATGTTGTTGCTCAGCGTTATGGCGCTTCCGTGCGTCAGGATGTGCTGGGTGAACTGATGAGCCGTAACTTTATTGATGCGATCATCAAAGAAAAAATCAATCCGGCCGGCGCGCCGAACTACGTTCCAGGCGAATACAAACTGGGCGAAGACTTCACCTACTCCGTAGAGTTCGAAGTGTACCCGGAAGTTGAGCTGAAAGGTCTGGAATCTATCGAAGTTGAAAAACCAGTTGTTTCCGTGACTGACGAAGACGTTGACGGCATGCTGGATACCCTGCGCAAGCAGCAGGCGAACTGGAAAGAGAAAGAAGGCGCTGTTGATGCTGAAGACCGTGTCACCATCGACTTCACCGGTTCTGTAGACGGCGAAGAGTTCGAAGGCGGTAAAGCGTCTGACTTCGTACTGGCAATGGGCCAGGGTCGTATGATCCCAGGCTTCGAAGACGGTATCAAAGGCCACAAGGCTGGCGAAGAGTTCACTATCGACGTGACCTTCCCGGAAGAATACCACGCTGAAAACCTGAAAGGGAAAGCAGCGAAGTTCGCTATCAACCTGAAGAAAGTTGAAGAGCGCGAACTGCCAGAACTGACTGAAGAATTCATCAAGCGTTTCGGCGTGGAAGATGGTTCCGTAGCGGGTCTGCGCACCGAAGTGCGTAAGAACATGGAACGCGAACTGAACGGCGCGGTGCGTAACCGTGTGAAATCTCAGGCGATCGAAGGTCTGGTGAAAGCCAACGACATCGACGTTCCAGCTGCCCTGATCGACAGCGAAATCGACGTTCTGCGCCGTCAGGCTGCACAGCGTTTCGGTGGCAACCAGCAGCAAGCGATGGAACTGCCACGCGAGCTGTTCGAAGAGCAAGCGAAACGCCGCGTAGTTGTTGGCCTGCTGCTGGGTGAAGTGATTCGTACCCACGAGCTGAAAGCTGACGAAGAGCGTGTGAAAGGCCTGATCGAAGAGATGGCTTCTGCATACGAAGATCCATCAGAAGTGATCGAGTTCTACGGTAAGAACAAAGAGCTGATGGACAACATGCGCAACGTCGCCCTGGAAGAGCAGGCTGTTGAAGCGGTACTGGCGAAAGCGAAAGTGTCCGAAAAAGCGACCTCTTTCAACGAACTGATGAACCAGCAGGCGTAATTTCGCCCCAACGGTTTAAAGTTTGAACAAAAACCCGTTGCCTTTTGGTGACGGGTTTTTTTTATCACACCAATAGCCCAGGAAGAGTGCTAAAACGCCCTTTCAGTGTTAGCGTAACAACAAAAGGTTGTTATGCTTGAAATAGGGCACTGTGAACCCCATAAGTACGTAATCACGATGAATGAGACTGGCTGATAATCCGTCCATAAGGTTACAATCAGTACAGCAGGTGTTTTCAATTTAGATCCAGGAGACGGAAATGTCATACAGTGGCGAACGAGATAACTTTGCACCCCATATGGCTCTGGTGCCAATGGTTATTGAACAGACCTCACGTGGTGAGCGATCTTTTGATATCTATTCCCGTCTGCTCAAGGAACGCGTTATCTTTCTGACCGGCCAGGTGGAAGACCACATGGCTAACCTGATCGTGGCGCAGATGCTGTTTCTGGAAGCGGAAAACCCGGAAAAAGACATTTACCTGTACATCAACTCCCCGGGGGGCGTGATTACAGCGGGGATGTCCATTTATGACACCATGCAATTCATCAAGCCAGATGTCAGCACTATCTGTATGGGTCAGGCTGCATCTATGGGCGCGTTCCTGTTAACAGCAGGGGCGAAAGGTAAGCGTTTCTGCTTGCCAAATTCCCGCGTGATGATTCACCAGCCGCTGGGCGGTTACCAGGGGCAGGCGACGGATATCGAAATCCACGCCCGCGAAATTCTGAAAGTAAAAGCGCGCATGAATGAACTTATGGCGCAGCATACGGGTCAACCACTCGAGCAGATCGAGCGCGATACCGAGCGCGATCGCTTCCTCTCTGCACCAGAGGCAGTTGAGTACGGCTTAGTCGACTCCGTGTTGACCCATCGTAATTGATGCCCGCGACGCGAGTGTGCCGCTATACTAAGGTAGGGCGGCACGCTGCTTATTGCAGCTTGCGTCTTAGATTGGCATTTGCGTCGTCATGTGCGGCACAAAGAACTTAAAAAGAGGTTTGGACTCATGACAGATAAACGCAAAGATGGTTCGGGCAAACTGCTGTACTGCTCTTTTTGCGGCAAAAGCCAGCATGAAGTGCGTAAACTGATTGCCGGGCCGTCCGTGTATATCTGCGACGAATGTGTCGATTTATGTAACGACATCATTCGCGAAGAGATTAAAGAAGTCGCACCGCACCGTGAGCGCAGCGCGCTGCCAACGCCGCATGAAATTCGTCATCACCTTGACGACTACGTCATCGGACAGGAGCAGGCCAAGAAAGTGCTGGCGGTAGCGGTCTATAACCACTACAAACGTCTGCGTAACGGCGACACCAGCAATGGCGTAGAACTGGGTAAAAGTAACATTCTGCTGATCGGCCCAACCGGTTCCGGTAAAACGCTGCTGGCTGAAACCCTGGCGCGTCTGCTTGATGTTCCGTTCACCATGGCGGATGCCACCACCCTGACCGAGGCCGGTTATGTGGGTGAGGATGTTGAAAACATCATCCAGAAACTGCTGCAGAAATGCGATTACGACGTACAGAAAGCCCAGCGCGGGATTGTTTACATCGATGAGATCGACAAGATCTCCCGTAAATCCGACAACCCGTCCATTACCCGTGACGTATCGGGTGAAGGCGTACAGCAGGCACTGCTGAAGCTGATCGAAGGTACGGTTGCCGCTGTTCCGCCACAGGGTGGTCGTAAACATCCTCAGCAGGAGTTCCTGCAGGTTGATACCTCTAAGATCCTGTTCATCTGTGGCGGTGCGTTTGCTGGTCTGGATAAAGTCATCTCCCACCGTGTTGAAACCGGCTCCGGCATTGGTTTTGGCGCAACGGTGAAATCGACGTCCGAAAAACCAAACGAAGGTGAACTGCTGTCTCAGGTTGAACCAGAAGATCTGATCAAATTCGGTCTGATCCCTGAATTCATCGGCCGTCTGCCGGTTGTGGCAACGCTGAATGAGCTGAGTGAGGACGCGCTGATCCAGATCCTGAAAGAGCCAAAAAATGCGCTGACCAAGCAGTATCAGGCGCTGTTCAATCTGGAAGGCGTTGACCTGGAATTCCGCGACGAAGCGCTGGATGCCATTGCCAAGAAAGCGATGATCCGTAAAACCGGTGCCCGTGGCCTGCGTTCTATCGTTGAAGCGGCACTGCTCGACACCATGTACGATCTGCCATCGATGGAAGACGTGGAGAAAGTGGTGATTGACGAGTCCGTCATCAGCGGTCAAACCAAGCCGCTGCTGATTTACGGCAAACCGGAAGCACAGCAGGCATCTGGCGAATAATTCACCAAATCATACAAGCAGTTAATCAAAAAGGGGGGATTTTATCTCCCCTTTACTTTTTCCGTATTCATAGCGTTGAATGTGTGGCAAACATCCCCATATACTGGATACATGTTAATGGTTATGTGAAGCACAGTGACATGACCAGCTTACCTGGCGGACACTAACTAAGAGAGAGCTCTATGAATCCTGAGCGTTCTGAACGCATTGAAATCCCCGTATTGCCGTTGCGCGATGTGGTGGTTTATCCGCACATGGTCATACCCTTATTTGTAGGGCGGGAAAAATCTATCCGTTGCCTCGAAGCCGCTATGGATCATGATAAAAAAATCATGCTGGTGGCGCAGAAAGAAGCATCAACGGATGAGCCGGGTGTAAACGATCTTTTCACCGTCGGGACCGTGGCCTCTATTTTGCAGATGCTGAAGCTGCCTGACGGCACCGTGAAGGTGCTGGTAGAAGGGCTGCAGCGTGCGCGTATTACCACTCTGTCAGACGATGGCGAGCACTTCTCTGCGAAGGCAGAGTACCTTGATTCGCCTGAGCTTGATGAGCGCGAGCAGGAAGTGCTGGTGCGCACCGCGATTAGCCAGTTTGAAGGCTATATCAAGCTGAACAAGAAAATCCCACCAGAAGTGCTGACGTCGCTGAACAGCATCGACGATCCTGCACGTCTGGCGGACACCATCGCTGCCCATATGCCGCTGAAGCTGGCTGACAAACAGTCCGTGCTGGAAATGTCCGACGTTAACGAACGTCTGGAATACCTGATGGCGATGATGGAGTCTGAAATCGATCTGCTGCAGGTTGAGAAGCGCATTCGCAACCGCGTGAAAAAGCAGATGGAGAAATCTCAGCGTGAGTACTATCTGAATGAGCAAATGAAGGCCATTCAGAAAGAGCTGGGCGAGATGGACGACGCGCCGGACGAAAACGAAGCGCTGAAGCGTAAGATCGACGCGGCGAAGATGCCGAAAGAGGCGAAAGAGAAAGCCGAAGCAGAACTGCAGAAGCTGAAAATGATGTCTCCAATGTCGGCTGAAGCGACCGTTGTACGCGGCTATATTGAGTGGATGGTGCAGGTTCCGTGGAACGCCCGCAGCAAGGTCAAAAAAGACCTGCGTCAGGCGCAGGAAATCCTGGATACCGACCACTACGGCCTGGAACGCGTGAAAGACCGCATTCTTGAGTACCTCGCGGTACAGAGCCGTGTAAACAAAATCAAAGGTCCAATTCTGTGCCTGGTCGGACCGCCGGGGGTGGGTAAAACCTCTCTGGGTCAGTCCATCGCCAAAGCGACCGGACGTAAGTATATCCGTATGGCGCTGGGTGGCGTACGCGATGAGGCGGAAATCCGCGGTCACCGCCGTACCTACATCGGTTCTATGCCGGGTAAACTGATCCAGAAGATGGCGAAAGTGGGGGTTAAAAACCCGCTGTTCCTGCTCGATGAGATCGATAAGATGTCGTCGGACATGCGTGGCGACCCTGCGTCTGCACTGCTGGAAGTGCTTGATCCAGAACAGAACGTGGCGTTCAGCGATCACTACCTGGAAGTGGACTACGACCTGAGCGATGTGATGTTCGTGGCGACCTCCAACTCCATGAACATTCCGGCCCCGCTGCTGGACCGTATGGAAGTGATCCGTCTCTCCGGTTATACCGAAGATGAGAAGCTGAACATTGCTAAGCAGCACCTGCTGCCGAAACAGATCGAGCGTAACGCGCTGAAAGCCAACGAGCTGACCGTCGAGGACACCGCGATTATCGGCATCATTCGCTACTACACCCGTGAAGCGGGCGTGCGTAGCCTTGAGCGTGAAATCTCTAAACTGTGTCGTAAAGCGGTGAAACAGCTGCTGCTGGATAAGAGCCTGAAACACATTGTGATTAACGGCGACAATCTGCATGCGTACCTGGGCGTCCAGCGCTTCGACTACGGTCGCGCGGACAACGAAAACCGCGTTGGTCAGGTGACTGGCCTGGCATGGACGGAAGTGGGTGGCGATCTGCTGACCATCGAAACCGCCTGTGTGCCAGGTAAAGGTAAACTGACCTACACCGGCTCGCTGGGTGAAGTAATGCAGGAGTCCATCCAGGCGGCGTTGACCGTGGTGCGTGCGCGTGCGGAGAAACTGGGTATCAACCCTGATTTCTACGAAAAACGCGACATCCACGTGCACGTACCTGAAGGGGCGACGCCGAAAGATGGTCCAAGCGCGGGTATTGCCATGTGTACCGCTCTGGTTTCCTGTCTGACAGGGAACCCGGTGCGTGCTGATGTTGCAATGACCGGTGAAATCACGCTGCGTGGTCAGGTTCTGCCGATTGGTGGTTTAAAAGAAAAACTGCTGGCGGCGCACCGCGGTGGGATCAAAACCGTATTGATCCCTTACGAAAATAAACGCGATCTGGAAGAGATTCCGGACAACGTGATTGCCGATCTGCAGATTCATCCTGTGAAGCGAATTGAGGAGGTTCTCAGTCTCGCACTGCAGAATGAACCCTCCGGAATGCAGGTTGTAACCGCAAAATAGTGACCTCGCGCAAAGAGCGTCAATAAAAACAAGGCTGGTAAGTCATTTCGCACTTGCCAGCCTTTTTTTGTATAGCTAATTTAGATTGCTGATTAGGTCAGCCATCAACAACGGGTGTTGTAAGGTCATGGCAGGCCTGATATAACTGCTGCGCGGTCGCGTTGTGAAGGATTCAGGCGCGATATAAATTATAAAGAGAGGAAGAGAACAGTGAATAAATCTCAACTGATTGACAAAATTGCTGCTGGTGCTGATATTTCTAAAGCTGCAGCTGGACGTGCCTTAGATGCATTAATTGCTTCTGTTACTGAATCTCTGCAGGCTGGGGACGACGTTGCACTGGTAGGCTTCGGTACTTTTGCTGTTAAAGAGCGTGCTGCCCGTACTGGCCGCAACCCTCAGACCGGTAAAGAGATCACCATTGCTGCTGCTAAAGTGCCGGGTTTCCGTGCAGGTAAAGCGCTGAAAGACGCAGTAAACTGATTGCTTTCCCGTTTCAGGGAAGCCGGAAAGTACAAGGGCGCATCATTTGATGTGCCTTTTTTGTTTGTCCAGACCTGATTTGTGCGAGTTTATGCGAGTTGTGGGCTGACAATCGCCCCGTTTTCTTGTCACAATACACCTTCACGCGCGACGGGCAGGATTTTCCGTCAGCGTCAGGTAACCAGTCACCTACAGCGGAGTGTTGTTACACCATGATGGACAGCTTACGCACGGCTGCTAACAGTCTCGTGCTCAAGATTATTTTCGGTATCATTATCGTGTCGTTCATATTGACCGGCGTGAGCAGTTACCTTATTGGCGGTGGCGCAAACTATGCCGCAAAAGTGAATGGCCAGGAGATCAGCCGTGGTCAGTTCGAGAATGCTTTTGCCGGTGAACGTAACCGTATGCAGCAACAGCTGGGCGACCAATTCTCTGAACTGGCGGCGAACGAAGGGTACATGAAGACCCTGCGCCAACAGACACTGAACCGTCTTATCGACGAAGCGCTTCTGGATCAGTATGCCAAAAAACTGGGCCTTGGCATCAGCGATGAGCAGGTGAAAAAAGCCATCTTCTCCACCCAGGCTTTCCAGTCTAACGGTAAATTCGACAACGCGCGTTATAACAGCATCGTCAACCAGATGGGGATGACGGCAGATCAGTACGCGCAGGCTCTGCGTAATCAACTGACCACCCAGCAGCTCATCAATGCCGTTGTGGGCACCGATTTCATGCTCAAAGGTGAAACGGACGAACTGGCCGCGCTGGTGGCGCAGCAGCGCGTTGTACGCGAAGCGACTATTGATGTGAACGCCCTGGCGGCGAAACAGCAGGTGAGCGACGCTGACGTTAACGCTTACTACGAGCAGAACAAGAATTCCTTTGTTTCTCCAGAGCAGTTCCGTGTGAGCTACATCAAGCTGGATGCTGCCGCGCTGCAGGAAACCGCGTCTGATGCGGAAATCCAGTCTTACTACGACCAGCATCAGGATCAGTTCACTCAGCCGCAGCGTAACCGCTACAGCGTGATTCAGACGAAGACCGAGGCTGATGCCAAAGCGGTACTGGAAGAGCTGAATAAAGGCGCTGATTTCGCGACCGTTGCGAAAGCGAAATCCACCGACATTATCTCTGCGAAAAACGGCGGTGATATGGGATGGCTGGAAGACGCGACCACACCGGATGAGCTGAAAAATGCCGGTCTGAAAGATAAAGGTCAACTTTCTGGCGTCATCAAGTCTTCCGTTGGTTTCCTGGTCGTGCGTCTGGACGACATCACCGCGGCGAAAACCAAGCCTCTGGCTGAGGTTCGCGACGATATCGCGGCGAAAGTGAAACAGGAAAAAGCGCTGGATGCCTACTACGCGCTGCAGCAGAAGGTGAGCGATGCTGCCAGCAACGACAACGAATCTCTGGCGGGTGCTGAGCAGGCGGCGGGTGTGAAGGCGGTTGAGACGGGCTGGTTTGGTCGTGACAACCTGCCGGAAGAGCTGAACTTTAAACCGGTTTCCGATGCCATCTTCAATGGTGGTCTGGTGGGTGAGAACGGCACGCCGGGCAGTAACTCTGACATCATTACCGTCGACGGCGATCGTGCGTTTGTGTTGCGCGTCAGCGAGCACAAGCCAGAAGCGGTCAAACCGCTGGCGGACGTGAAGGATCAGGTCGTCGCCCAGGTTAAGCACAACAAAGCGGAACAGCAGGCGAAGCTGGATGCTGAAAAGATTCTGTCTGATTTGAAAGCGGGTAAAGAAGACGCGCTGAAAGCGGCTGGCCTGAGCTTCGGTGAAGCGAAAACGCTGAGCCGTACCGGTCAGGACCCAATCAGCCAGGCCGCGTTTGCTCTGACTCTGCCTGCGAAGGATAAGTCAAGCTTCGGTACCACCACCGATGCGCAGGGTAACGTCGTTCTGCTGGCGCTGGATGAAGTGAAAGCCGGCACCCTGCCAGACGCGCAGAAGAAAGCGATGGTTCAGGGGATTACCCAGAACAATGCTCAGATTGCCTTCGAAGCCATGATGAGCAACCTGCGTAAAGAAGCCAAAATCAAGCTGGGTGATGTGATGACTCAGCAGCAGTAATTACGTGTCTGCTCGCAGATTTTCGTAACGCTCTGCAATAACTAAAGGCCGCTTTCGCGGCCTTTTCCATTTCTGCAATCTGCTGTTTGTGCCGGGTTTATCTGGCGGCTATCGTGACGTGGCTGTCAACAAACAAGGAGATAACAGCATGAAATGTGGAATCAAAGCACTGTTAATTACGCTGGCTATTGCCACCACCGGGATGAGCGCGGGCGCGCTGGCGGCGACGCCTGCCGCCAAACCACAGGCTACGCAGAGCAAGTCCGACGCAGCCGCGCCGGTGCAAGGACAAACCAAAGCGACTGACGCCGGTAAAAATGCGGATGATGACGGTACGCGGGTGAGTATCAATTCGGCCTCGGCGGAAGATCTGGCCCGCGTGATGAATGGCGTCGGATTGAAAAAAGCGCAGGCCATCGTCAGCTACCGCGAAGAGTATGGTCCTTTCAAAACGGTCGACGATCTCAAACAGGTTCCGGGCATGGGGGGCGCACTGGTTGAGCGCAACCTCTCACACCTGACGCTGTAATTACGCAATTTCTTGCACTGCGGCAAAATTTTGCCAGGATAAAGAGGTCATACCAGTTATGACCTCTCATCCTACAATAACAGTAAAGGCAATTGCGCTATGCAGACTAAAATCAAAGTACGCGGTTTTCATCTCGACGTTTACCAGCATGTGAACAACGCTCGCTATCTTGAGTTTCTTGAAGAAGCGCGCTGGGACGGGCTGGAAAATAGCGAAAGTTTTCAGTGGCTGACCGCGCACAACATCGCGTTTGTGGTCGTCAATATCAATATCAACTACCGGCGTCCGGCCGTGCTGGGCGATGTGCTCACGGTGACCAGCCAGGTGCAGCAGATCAACGGCAAAAGCGGGGTGCTAAGCCAGGTGGTGACGCTCGATCCTGAAGGGCAGGTGGTGGCTGATGCGCTGATTACTTTTGTCTGTATCGATCTGAAAACGCAGAAAGCGCTGCCGCTGGAAGGGGAACTGCGGGAAAAGCTGGAGTTGATGATCGCGTAGGAATTTGTCTTTTATAAAAGACAAAAGGGTTTTTCAGGGATAGAATAATGGACAGGGACTACGTTGTTGAACGTTACCGGACCCGTGACGGAAAAGTGCCGTTTGAAGAGTGGGTAGCCAGAATGAATCGAAAGGATCCGGATATGGTTTTCCGGATCCTTATGCGGATTAACCGTGCGATAAAACGTAATTTTGGCGATTACAGGTATCTCAGGGAAGGTGTTTGGGAGATGCGAGTCGACAGTGGCCCCGGCTACAGAATCTATTTTTTCAGTAGAGAATCGGCAGGTTTTATTGTTACTGATCGGTGGTGACAAAAAGAGCCAAAAAGCAGATATCCAACTGGCAGTAGATTACTGGAAAGATCATCAAACAAAAGGACATTCCAATGAGTGCCGCTGAACGAAAATATTCGAGCTCCGTTAACCACCATGATGCTGTTGTGAAAATGCTGCGAGAGAATCCTTCCTACGCTCAGCGTTATCTGCAAACGGCCCTGGAAGAGATCTATGAAGACCAGGGGATCCCTGCTTATCTCATTGCACTCCGTCAGGTCATCGAAGCGCGAGGCGGTATCGGAGAAATTTCTACCAAAGCAGGTCTGTCCCGCCAGCAGCTATACCGAACCTTATCAGACAACGGCAACCCAACGCTGACAACGCTGATGAAAGTCACCCGTGCTGCCGGTGTGAAACTGTTCGACAGCACGGTCAAATAGCCCTATTTAAGCCCGGTCTTTTTCTGCATCGCGGCCAACACGCCGACTTTATCGGCAAGATAGTGGTTCAGCCCGTTAGCGCGAAGATTACAGGCCGCGCACTGGCCGCAACCGTCGCCTTTGATACCGTTATAGCAGGTGAGCGTTTCGCTGCGAACGAGGTCCAGCTTGCCCCAGTAGTCCGCCAGCGCCCAGGTTTCTGCTTTATCCAGCCACATCAGCGGGGTTTCAAAGCGCGTCTCTTTCGCCATCCCCAGATTGACGGCGTGGTTTAACGCTTTCACGAACTCATCACGACAGTCCGGGTAGCCGGAGAAGTCGGTCTCGCACACGCCCGTGATCACCGATTCGGCTTTTACCTGGTAGGCGTAGATCGCCGTCAGGGTCAGGAAGAGGATATTACGACCCGGAACGAAGGTATTCGGAATGCCGCTGGCATCGGGTTCGTAGTCCGGGACGGGAATACTGTCCCGGGTGAGGCTGCTTACGGCCAGTTCATTTAACAGCGTAACGTCCAGCACCTTGTGCGCGCGTGCGCCCAGTTTCAGGGCAAGTTCACGGGCAACATCGATTTCAGCGCGATGACGCTGACCATAATCGAAAGTCACACAGTGAACTTCATCGTACTGATGAAGAGCCTGAACCAGGCAGGTAGTAGAGTCTTGTCCTCCGCTGAACACGACGACGGCACGTTTCATAAATCATCTCGACTGTTACGGTAAAAACGTTATGTTACCGTCAGACCACGACGGCGACCAGCTTCTTCACGATTTAGGGGCGGGCAGCCAGGCTTCGGTAAAGTCAAACCAGCCGCGGGTATTGAGGCGTATGCCGTTAACTCCCGGCGGGGCGCTGATCTGGTATTGATAATTGAACAGTGGGGTGATCACCGCCTTTTCCATGAGCCGGGAAAAAATGGCCCTGAGCCCGGCATGTCTGGCCTGATCGTCGGCCTGGGTCTGTACCGCATCCAGGGTGGCCTGCAGATGAGCATATTGCGGTGCGCTAAGCACATGTGGCCATAGGGCATCACAGCGCAGCCACTGTTCAAGCGTATATTCCGGCGCTTCGCCAATCAGCCTGTCACCCATCATGAGGTCCGCGTCCGCCAGTTGCTGGCATCCGTCCCAGGTTTTTGCGTCGTGAAAGATAACCGTTAGCTCGCAGCCCTGCTGCGCAAGATACTGTTTTAGCTGACGCGCCATCGTGTGTAACTCAACCGGTAAATGGTAAATCAGGGTTAACTTAGTCGGCAGAGAGACATGAGATAAATCCGACCACTGAGGGATTGCCCATCCTGGCAGTAACTCCTCTGTTGGGGTAATCAGCCCTTCGTTGAGCGGAAGCGTGTGCAGAAGCGATGAGAGATGAATGATGTTAATGAGCCGTCGTGCCTGCATTTCACTCAGACGCGGGCTTTGCTTCAGGGTGAGATAACAAAAGCCCAGACTGGTGCTGTTCGTCACCAGGCGCAGACTCTCCAGCTCATCCGGCTCGCCAATGGCGATCTGCACCGGATGGCGACAGCTGGTACCCAGCCCATAGTCAAACAGCGACGGTGTGATCCAGTATTCGATAGCCTTAAGCAGCGGGTGGCTGAGATGGTACTGTTCGTGGCTTTCCAGACGAACCAGATCCGGCTCATACACGCTGAGTCTGAAGGGGCCGCAGCCCGTCAGGGGCTGTTCGGGATGTGCAAGCCGACTACAGTAGGTGGCCAGGCGGTGTGCCAGCCAGTAATCCGGCTGGTGCAGTGTGAACGTCAGACACTGGGGATGGGTGACGTCAATGCGCAGGACGCTCTGGAACAGTTTACGCAGGGCGGGTAAGGCAAAAAGCGCATTCAGGCTTTGCTGAAGCTGTCCGGTTTCGACCTTATCGCCGTTATGCCAGTGCAGAGTGGAACGAATATAGAAATGCCAGCGCAAACCGTCCGTCGACACCTCCCAGTGATGAGCGAGATCGCCCGTGGGTTCACTGCTGTTGCCGTGAAATCGCGTCAGTCCGGAGAATACCTGTCCCGCAAGATGCTGCTCCGCCCGACCGGGTAAAAAACCCGGCTGAAGCGGATCCAGTGAGCGGTAATAGGGGATGCGCAGCGTTGGCGTGTCGTTTTGCCACTGCCCGCCTAAAAACGGATGCAGCAATGATCGTAATTCTGCGGGTGCAAGCTGGGCCAGTTCCAGCGCGTTATGCTGCTGCCCGCTCTTCAGCGCCTCCTCCATCATCGCATTGCGCAGTGACTCCGGCGTGACATGGAACGTAAGCTCACCCCGCTTACCGCGGCCAGACTGCGCTCGCCAGCTCAGCCAGCCCGCCTCCTGGGCCTGACGCAGCAGCGTTCGGACATGCCGCTCGCTACAAAAACAGCGGGCGGCCAGCTCGCTGATGGTGACCTGTTGCGTTGCACCCAGGGAAGGCTGCCACAGGCGGTGATACTGGTTGAGTCGATTGAGCTGGCGCATAAGAAACCCGGAACAATAATTATCATCTATTCACTATTACTTCCGTATATCTCACACGATACTGATGCACAAGTTAACCGCATCACATTTTGGGAGTAATCATGGCTCGGCTCGCTGCATTTGATATGGACGGTACGCTGTTAATGCCGGATCACCGTTTAGGGGAAAAAACCCTGAACACGCTGAAGCGCCTGCACGAGCGTAATGTCACCCTGACGTTTGCCACCGGGCGTCATGTGCTGGAAATGCGCCACCTGCTGGGGGCGTTTTCCCTCGACGCCTTTCTGATCACCGGCAACGGGACGCGAATTCACTCCGTAGAAGGCGACGTGCTGCATCGACAGGATCTCAACCCTGAAGTGGCGGACATCGTGCTGCACAGCACCTGGGACACGCAGGCCAGCATCCACGTCTTTAACGATCGGGGCTGGTTTACCGGAAGCGACATCCCGGAATTATTGCACGCGCATGTTTACAGCGGCTTTAAATACCAGCTTATCGATCTGCGTCGGATCCCCGCCCATGCGGTAACTAAGATCTGCTTCTGCGGCGATCACGACGATCTGTGCCGCTTACGGATTCAACTGAATGAGGCGCTGGGCGACCGGGCGCACCTGACCTTCTCGGCGGTGGATTGCCTGGAAGTGCTGCCGGTGGGCTGTAACAAAGGTTCCGCTCTGGCGGTTCTGAGCGACCACCTGGGCTTAACGCTGCAGGAGTGTATGGCGTTTGGTGACGCCATGAACGACCGCGAAATGCTGGGCAGCGTAGGTCGCGGTCTGATCATGGGGAATGCGATGGCGCAGCTGAAAGCAGAACTTCCTCATCTGCCGGTTATTGGTCACTGCCGTAATGAAGCGGTGTCCCATTTTTTGACGCATTGGCTGGACAACAACAACCTCCCATATTCCCCCGAATAGTGAGACCCTTCCAGCAAGCCAGACTTCGGTCTGGCTTTTTTTTATTTCACAAGCTGCGCAATCTGCGCTTTCCACGGCGTGATGTCGCCAATGTTGGCCTGCACCCACTCCGCGTTGTAGTAGGTTTCAAGATAACGCTCGCCGCTGTCACACAGCAGCGTGACGATGGAACCGGTTCGACCCTCTTCGCGCATACGTGCGGCAAGCTGCAGTGCGCCCCACATATTTGTGCCCGTGGAGGCGCCCACCTTGCGGCCCAGCTGCGTTTCCAGCCAGTGCGCCGTTGCCACGCTGGCGGCATCCGGCACGCGCATCATCTCGTCCACCACGTCGGGGATGAAAGAAGGCTCCACGCGCGGGCGGCCAATCCCTTCAATTTTACTCCCCACCGGGCTGCGCAGGCCGGCATCGCGATTTTGCCAGTAGTCGAGGAACACGGAGTTCTGCGGGTCAACCACCATCAGCTGGGTATCGTAGCCCTGACAGCGGATGTAGCGACCGATCGTGGCTGAGGTGCCGCCGGTACCGGCGCTCATGACAATATACGACGGAACCGGATGCGGTTCGTGGGTCATCTGGCGGAAGATACTGTCGGCAATGTTGTTATTGCCGCGCCAGTCCGTTGCGCGCTCGGCGAAGGTGAACTGGTCCATATAGTGACCGTTCAGCTCACGGGCCAGCATTTCGGAGGCGGCGTAGATTTCGCAGGCGCTTCCCACAAAGTGGCAGCGACCGCCGTAAAATTCGATCTGCTCGATTTTGCGTTTTGCGGTGCATGACGGCATCACCGCGATAAACGGCAGGCCCAGCAGGCGGGCAAAATAGGCTTCGGACACCGCCGTTGAACCGGATGAGGATTCTATGATGGTGGTGCCTTCTTTGATCCAGCCGTTACACAAACCGTATAAAAACAGCGAGCGCGCCAGGCGATGCTTCAGGCTACCGGTAGGATGGGTGCTTTCGTCTTTCAGATAGAGCTGAATGCCGTCAAATCCCGGCAGGGAAAGGCGAATCAGGTGTGTATCCGCCGAGCGCTGATAGTCGGCATTGATTTCGCTGATCGCATGTTTAACCCAGGTGCTATTCATCGTCGTTATCCGTTTGTCATTTTGTGCCTAGCATAGCGAAAAGCACAGAAAAAATTGTTGCTATCTGGCCTTTAAAATAGAATGAAGGGAGAAAAATTTTCTCTGTGAGGTGGGTATGCTAGATAAAATTGACCGCAAGCTCCTTTCATTGCTGCAAAATGACTGTACCCTCTCTTTGCAGGCGCTGGCAGATGCCGTTAATCTGACCACCACCCCGTGCTGGAAGCGTCTTAAGAAGCTGGAAGATGACGGCATTCTTCTGGGGCGCGTCGCGTTATTAGATCCCGAAAAGCTGGGGCTTGGGCTGACGGCATTTGTGTTGATTAAAACCCAGCATCACAGCAGCGAGTGGTATTGCCGCTTCGTCACTCAGGTGTCTGAGATGCCCGAGGTGCTCGGTTTCTGGCGCATGGCCGGCGAGTACGATTACCTGATGCGCGTCCAGGTGGCCGACATGAAGCGCTATGATGATTTCTACAAGCGGCTGGTGAACAGCGTACCCGGTTTGTCGGACGTCACCTCAAGTTTCGCCATGGAACAGATTAAATACACCACAGCATTACCTATTGAATAACTTCGTAAAATACCTTCAGGAACAAACCGCGTGCGATTATTTGCCCAATTAAGCTGGTACTTTCGTCGGGAGTGGCAACGCTACCTCGGTGCAGTAGCCCTGCTTATTATCATTGCCATCCTGCAGCTGATCCCGCCGAAAGTGGTGGGGTACGTCGTGGATGGCGTCACCGAACAGCATTACACCACCGCACGGGTGTTGATGTGGGTCGGCACGCTGGTGCTGACGGCGGTCATCGTTTATCTGCTGCGCTACGTCTGGCGCGTGCTGCTGTTTGGTGCGTCCTATCAGCTGGCCGTTGAGCTGCGTGAAGATTTTTACCGCCAGCTGAGCCGACAGCATCCTGAATTTTATCTGCGCCACCGTACCGGGGATCTTATCGCGCGCGCCACTAACGACGTTGACCGCGTGGTCTTTGCTGCCGGGGAAGGGGTATTGACGCTGGTGGACTCGCTGGTGATGGGCTGTGCGGTGCTGATCGTGATGTCCACGCAGATCAGCTGGCAGTTGACCCTGCTCGCTCTTCTGCCGATGCCGATCATGGCGCTGGCGATCAATCGCTATGGTGAACAGCTGCACGAGCGCTTTAAGCTGGCGCAGGCGGCGTTTTCGTCTCTGAACGATCGCACCCAGGAGAGCATGACCAGCATTCGCATGATCAAAGCGTTTGGCCTGGAAGACCGGCAATCTGCGCTGTTTGCGGCCGATGCGGCGGACACGGGAGCGAAAAACATGCGCGTCGCGCGTATTGACGCCCGCTTCGACCCGACGATCTATATCGCGATTGGCATGGCGAACCTTTTGGCGATTGGCGGCGGCAGCTGGATGGTGGTGCAGGGCACGTTGACCCTGGGGCAATTAACCAGCTTTGCGATGTATCTGGGGCTGATGATCTGGCCGATGCTGGCGCTGGCCTGGATGTTTAACATTGTTGAGCGCGGCAGTGCCGCCTATAGCCGCATTCGCGCCATGCTGGCCGAAGCGCCGGTGGTCATCGACGGTAGCGAAGCCGTACCGGAAGGGCGCGGCGTCATGCATGTCGACGTCCGCAAGTTTGTCTATCCGCATACGGAGCATCCGGTGCTGGAGAACGTCAGCTTTACGCTGCAGCCCGGCCAGATGCTGGGCATCTGTGGCCCGACGGGATCCGGCAAAAGTACCGTGCTGTCGCTGCTCCAGCGCCACTTTGACGTTACGCAGGGCGATATTCGCTTCCATGATATTCCGCTCACCAGCCTGCTGCTGGATGAGTGGCGTGGTCGCCTGGCGGTTGTCAGCCAGACGCCGTTTCTTTTTTCTGACACCGTGGCGAACAACATCGCGCTTGGGTGCCCGGCGGCAACGCAGGAAGAGATCGAGCATGTGGCACGTTTGGCCAGCGTGCATGATGACATTTTGCGCCTGCCGCAGGGCTACGACACCGAAGTCGGGGAACGCGGCGTCATGCTGTCCGGCGGGCAAAAACAGCGTATCTCCATTGCCCGCGCGCTGCTGCTGAATGCGGAAATCCTGATCCTGGATGATGCGCTTTCTGCCGTGGATGGCCGTACCGAGCACGAGATCCTGCATAACCTGCGCCAGTGGGGCGACGGACGCACGGTGATTATCAGCGCCCACCGTTTGTCAGCGCTCACCGAAGCCAGCGAAATTCTGGTCTTACAACACGGGCACATTGCCCAGCGCGGGCAGCATGAAACGCTGGCCGAGCAGCCGGGCTGGTATCGCGATATGTACCGCTATCAACAGCTTGAAGCGGCGCTGGACGATGCGCCGGAGCAGGATGAGGAGGCCGCCAATGCGTAAGCTCGGAACGATGTGGCCGACGCTTAAACGTCTGCTGGCCTACGGCTCGCCGTGGCGTAAACCGCTCTCGGTGGCCGTGCTTTTGCTCTGGATTGCGGCAATTGCCGAGGTGAGCGGTCCGCTGCTCATCAGCTATTTTATCGACAACATGGTTGCCAAAAGCTATCTACCGCTGGGTCTGGTGGCGGGTTTAGGCGTGGCCTACGTCGGCTTACAGCTGACGGCGGCAGGGTTGCACTATGCTCAGTCGCTGCTGTTTAACCGTGCAGCCGTGGGCGTTGTACAGCAGCTGCGTACGGACGTGATGGACGCGGCGCTTCGCCAGCCGCTCAGCGAGTTTGATATCCAGCCGGTCGGGCAGGTGATTTCGCGCGTAACCAACGATACCGAGGTGATCCGCGATCTGTACGTCACCGTGGTCGCGACGGTATTACGCAGCGCGGCGCTGATTGGCGCGATGCTGGTGGCGATGTTCAGCCTCGACTGGCGCATGGCGCTGGTGGCGATCACCATCTTCCCGGCGGTGCTGATTGTTATGGTGATTTACCAGCGCTACAGCACGCCGATTGTGCGTCGGGTGCGCGCTTACCTGGCCGATATCAATGATGGCTTCAACGAAGTGATCAACGGCATGAGCGTCATCCAGCAGTTCCGCCAGCAGGCGCGCTTTGGCGAACGCATGGGCGAAGCCAGCCGTTCGCACTATATGGCGCGTATGCAGACGCTGCGCCTGGACGGTTTCCTGCTGCGACCGCTGCTGAGCCTTTTCTCGGCGCTGGTGCTGTGTGGGTTGCTGATGCTCTTTGGCCTGAGCTCAAACGGTACGATTGAAGTGGGCGTGCTGTACGCTTTTATTAGCTATCTGGGACGCCTCAACGAGCCGCTGATCGAGCTCACTACGCAGCAATCGATGCTGCAACAGGCGGTCGTCGCCGGTGAGCGCGTCTTTGAGCTGATGGACAGGCCGCGTCAGGCCTACGGCAATGATGAGCGACCTCTGCAAAGCGGGGCTATCACCTTTGATAACGTCTCGTTTGCCTATCGCGAAGACCGCCTGGTGTTGCAGGACATCACGCTTGACGTTCCGTCGCGCGGTTTTGTGGCGCTGGTGGGGCATACCGGCAGTGGTAAGAGCACGCTTGCCAGCCTGTTGATGGGCTATTACCCGGTCACGCAAGGTGAAATCCGCCTCGACGGACGCCCGCTTGCGTCTCTCAGCCACACCGTGTTACGCAAAGGCGTTGCGATGGTGCAGCAGGATCCGGTCGTTCTGGCCGATACCTTCTACGCCAACGTGACCCTGGGGCGAGACTACACCCAGGAGCAGGTCTGGGACGTGCTGGAAAAAGTGCAGCTGGCAGAGCTGGCGCGCGGGTTCAGCGACGGGATCAACACGAAGCTGGGCGAGCAGGGGAACAATCTCTCTGTCGGGCAAAAGCAGCTTCTGGCACTGGCGCGGGTGCTGATTGAAACGCCGCAGATACTGATTCTGGATGAAGCGACGGCCAGTATTGACTCCGGCACCGAGCAGGCTATCCAGCAGGCGCTGGCCGCGGTACGCGATCATACGACGCTGGTGGTGATTGCCCACCGCCTTTCCACCGTCGTCGATGCGGATACCATTCTGGTGCTGCATCGCGGACAGGCCGTTGAACGCGGGACGCACCGTGAGCTGCTGGAAGCAAAAGGGCGCTACTGGCAGATGTACCAGCTGCAGCTGGCGGGCGAAGAGCTGGCCGCCAGCGTGCGTGATGAAGAGTCACTTAGCGCCTGATGCACTAAAATGAGGCGGCGCGCTAACAGTCATTCCTGTTGGTGCAAAACTGAAACGCACCCTGCACCGGCATGGTGCGTTTTTTTTCACCCGGGCGTTTAACAGAACCGTGTAACGCTCATCGCATCGCTGTTCCCCCTCTTTTTCATTTCTGGCACACCCCTTGCAATACCTTCTGCGTAAGCTGCGGCCATTACCGAATTCTGACTGGAGGGGATCTATGAAGCTGGTTACGGTTGTAATCAAACCATTCAAACTCGAAGACGTGCGCGAAGCATTGTCTTCAATGGGTATTCAGGGACTGACTGTCACCGAAGTGAAAGGCTTTGGTCGTCAGAAGGGGCATGCCGAGCTTTATCGCGGGGCGGAATACAGCGTTAACTTTCTGCCAAAAGTAAAAATTGATGTCGCGATTGCTGACGATCAGCTTGACGAAGTCATTGATGTCATTAGCAAAGCGGCCTACACCGGCAAAATTGGCGACGGCAAAATTTTCGTTGCCGAACTGCAGCGCGTCATTCGCATTCGTACCGGCGAATCTGACGAAGCGGCTCTGTAATTAACGCCTGGCACACAGTGATAGGGATCGAGAAAATGAAGATAGCAACACTTAAAACGGGTCTGGGTTCGCTGGCACTGCTGCCGGGCCTGGCGCTGGCTGCTACCCCTGCGGTGGTCGACAAAGCCGATAACGCCTTTATGATGATCAGCACCGCGCTGGTGCTGTTCATGTCCATTCCGGGCATTGCGCTGTTCTACGGTGGCCTGATCCGTGGCAAAAACGTTCTCTCCATGCTGACGCAGGTTGCCGTGACGTTCGCACTGGTCTGCGTGCTGTGGGTGGTTTACGGTTACTCGCTGGCGTTCGGCACGGGCAACGCGTTCTTTGGTAACTTCGACTGGGTGATGCTGAAAAATATTGAGCTGACCGCGCTGATGGGCAGCTTCTATCAGTATATTCACGTGGCGTTCCAGGGCTCCTTCGCCTGTATTACCGTCGGGCTGATTGTGGGCGCGCTCGCCGAGCGTATTCGTTTCTCTGCAGTCCTGATCTTCGTGGTGGTCTGGCTGACGCTCTCCTATGTGCCGATTGCGCACATGGTCTGGGGTGGCGGTCTGCTGGCAACGCACGGTGCGCTGGACTTCGCGGGCGGTACCGTTGTTCACATCAACGCCGCGGTAGCGGGTCTGGTGGGTGCCTACCTGATTGGCAAACGCGTGGGCTTCGGTAAAGAAGCGTTTAAACCGCACAACCTGCCGATGGTCTTTACCGGTACGGCTATCCTCTACTTTGGCTGGTTTGGCTTCAACGCCGGCTCAGCGAGTGCAGCAAACGAAATCGCCGCGCTGGCCTTCGTGAACACCGTTGTGGCCACGGCGGGTGCAATCCTCTCCTGGGTATTTGGCGAGTGGGCGGTACGCGGTAAACCTTCTCTGCTGGGCGCCTGTTCGGGTGCCATTGCCGGTCTGGTTGGCATCACCCCAGCATGTGGTTATGTCGGTGTGGGCGGTGCGCTGCTGGTCGGCCTGGTGTCCGGTCTGGCGGGTCTGTGGGGCGTGACTGCACTGAAACGTCTGCTGCGCGTTGACGACCCATGCGATGTGTTTGGCGTGCACGGCGTGTGCGGTATCGTCGGCTGTATCATGACCGGTATCTTCGCGGCGAAATCGCTCGGTGGTGTGGGCTACGCTGAAGGCGTCACTATGGTTCATCAGGTACTGGTGCAGCTGGAAAGTATTGCTATCACCGTGGTGTGGTCTGCCGTTGTCGCTTTCATTGGCTACAAACTGGCGGACATGACCGTCGGTCTGCGTGTCCCTGAAGAGCAGGAACGTGAAGGTCTGGACGTCAACAGCCACGGCGAGAATGCGTATAACGCCTAATAAACAGCAAAACGGCAACCTGAGGTTGCCGTTTTTAGTGTGTATTCCCTCTCCCCGTGGGAGAGGGTCAGGGTGAGGGCATCAGGCCGCACATAATCACCCGCGATTACGCATTACCCCTTCCTGCACCGTTGAAGCGACCAGCACGCCGTCCTGGGTATAAAACTCCCCACGCACAAACCCGCGAGCGCTCGACGCCGACGTACTCTCCACGCTGTAGAGCAGCCACTCATTCATGTTGAAGGGACGGTGGAACCACATCGAGTGATCGATCGTCGCGACCTGCATCCCTTTTTCGAGGAAGCCGACGCCGTGCGGCTGCAGCGCCACCGGCAGGAAGTTGAAATCTGACGCATAGCCCAGCAGATACTGATGCACTCGGAAATCTTCCGGCACGGTGCCGTTAGCTCGGATCCACACCTGGCGCTTTGGCTCGGCGGTGTGGCCCTTCATCGGGTTATGGAACTCAACCGGGCGGATCTCCAGCGGTTTATCGCAGAGAAACTTTTCTTTGACCTGAGGCGGAAGCAGATGCGCCAGCGCACGGGCGATATCCGTTTCCGATTTGAGATCGTCTGGCGCGGGTGCCGGCGGCATCACTTTCTGGTGTTCATACCCGGGTTCCGGCGCCTGGAAAGAGGCGGTCATGTAAAAGATCGGCTTGCCGTTCTGAATGGCCGCGACGCGGCGCGCGCTGAAGCTGTTGCCGTCTCTCAGGACCTCAACGTCATACACGATCGGTTTCGCGCTATCGCCAGGGCGTAAGAAGTAGCTGTGGAACGAATGCACCAGACGGTCTGCCGGGACAGTCTCCTTTGCAGCGTACAGCGCTTGTCCAACGACTTGCCCCCCGAAGACCTGGCGTAAACCTAAATCTTCGCTCTGTCCGCGAAAGAGTCCTTCCTCAATTTTTTCCAGATTCAGTAATGTCAGCAGATTGTTCAGTGCCTGACTCATAGTTGTCCTCAATAAACGCCGTAGCGAAAGATAGGCTGAGTATAACGCAGAAATGAAAGTGGTCCGATGGGTAGAATAATCTGAATATCAGGATGATTTCAGGCATTAATCAGTGAGTTGTGCCACACTTAAATACGTTATGTGATTGAAACGACATCGGATGGGATCGATCCCGCTGGTGCATTGATAAGGAGACTTCAATGAAACTCGTGCCCATGCTAAGTGGTGTAGCTATTGCGGTGGCGTTGTCCGCCTGTGCCGGTAAGAGCGCCCAGGTGCCAGTGCCAGCAGCAGACCCGAACGGGATTAATACCCTTTCGCAGCAATCCATTCAGCAGCCTAACGTTTCCGGTACCATCTGGATTAAACAGAGAGTTGCGCTGCCGCCGGATGCGGTATTAACCGTGACGCTGTCTGATGCTTCCCTGGCCGACGCACCGTCGAAAGTCGTGGCTCAGCGTGCCGTTCGTACTGAAGGCAAGCAGGCGCCGTTTAGCTTCGTGTTGCCGTATAACCCGTCGGACGTGCAGCCTAATGCCCGTATCCTGCTGAGCGCAGCGGTAACCATTAACGGTAAGCTGGTCTTCATTACCGATACGGTCCAGGAAGCGATTAACAACGGTGGGACCAAAATCGACCTGAACCTGGTGCCTGTGCAGCAGACCGAAGTGCCGGTCGCGCCGCAGACCAATCAGCCGTCCCTGCCAACCCCACCGACTCAGATGTAATGTGTATCCCCCTCTCCTTCGGGAGAGGGGTCAATATTCCCAGCGAAATTTCTGCAAATCGATCTGACCCGACCCTGACACCTGCACCCCCTCTGAAAGTAACGCCTGGCGCTGACGCTGGAGATCCGGCCCGGTGAGCGAAATGGTGCCATGACGATTCACTACCCGATGCCAGGGCAACGTACTGCCTTCCGGCAGCCGTTTCAGGACGCCTCCAACCTGTCGCGCCGCGCGCGGTGAACCGGCCAGGCGTGCGACATCACCATAGGTGGTGACATAGCCTTCCGGAATTGAGGCAACGATTTGCCATACGCGCTGTGGAAAGGAGTCGTGTTCGTCCATACCTTCACCTGTGGGGAGTTTCTGGAAAGCTATGGTAAACCAGGATCTTCATGATTGCTGCGTCTGTTTGCGCAAGAAACCAGCATCCGGTTCCTGGCGGCTTGCAATTGGGCCCTCGCACAGGGATAATGCGCCAGCGCGTTGGTTATCAACGCTCTCAATGGGGGCTCTGTTGGTTCTCCCGCAACGCTACTCTGTTCACCAGGTCAGGTCCGGAAGGAAGCAGCCAGGGCAGACGACGTGTGTGCCGGGATGTAGCTGGCAGGGCCCCCACCCATTTCTGCCCTCATAAGATCTTCCTGCTTCACCTTTCCCTTTAAACCGCTATCCCGCAATAATATTATGCCTATATCGTGTAATATATATTTCATCCCACTGAAATATTATTGTCATAAACCTGTAATAATAGACTGTCATTTTATAATTGGACGGTTATTTTGTTCCATAACTCAAAAAAATATATATCTGGATAACATTGTTAACTTCGTGTATTAAATAAAGTACTTATTCCGAAGGGAAGTGACAAACATGGCTACAGCGGTATTAAACGTTAAGATTGATGATGCGCTGAAAGAAAGACTTCGCCACTATGCGGAAGTGAATAACGAGAATTTAAGCGTGACGACAGAGAAACTGCTGCTGCTGGCGTTCGAAGCAGTAGAAGAGGCGGGAGTATCGGAAGAGGATATTGATAATCAGCACACGGAAGAAGAGAGTGTTTCTCCTTTTACTCCTAAAGAAATCAAAGCTCTACGCAAACTTCTGAAGAAGAGAAAATGAAACAACAACTGTCAACTGCCAGTGACTACAAAGAGGCCTGCGATCTGCTGCGTTCAGGCTACGTGAAGCATGTACGTCTTGGCTGGAATGTCGGAAGTGATGAGTTCTTTCGTATTGCGTCTGACTGGTGTGATACTGGCGCAAAAATAAAGAAAGACGGTGAAAACTTCGTTATTTCACTGAAAGGTTTTCCTATTCCTGCTCAGCATTAACTCCTGACTGGTGAAAACTGCTGACTGTATCCGTGACAGTCAGCAGTTTTTATTTTTTATGATCTGCTTCAAAAATTTTAATATTAGATCACGCTGCGTTTTAACGATGGCACGTTTTTATTCAGGGCGAGCCATAGCGGTTTGATCCTCAGCAACGCCTGTTCAAGCTCTGTCGATTCGAGCGAGAAGGGCATCCGTAAATAGCGGTCAAATGCGCCAGATAAACCAAACCGAGTACCGGTTCCCAGATTGATCCCCAGAATTTCAGCCCGCGCGGCAAGCTGTGTCGCCAGCATGCCCGGCAGCTCAATCCAGTAAGAGAGCCCGCCTTCCGCTTCATGGAATTTCCAGTCCGGGAAATGTTCGCGCAACAGTTCACCGCATCGATCGCGTCGTTCCGCCAGCATCTTCCGGCGCGCGGGCAGAAAGGTCTCGCTGTTGTTAATGAGCCATAGCATCGCCAGCTGTTCCAGCAGCGGCGAGCCTAAATCCAGAGTATCCCGCGTCTGGGCAAGCGTGGCGATCGTGCGCGAGGAGGCGCGGATCCAGCCAAGACGCAGCCCTCCCCAGAAACTTTTTCCGGCAGAACCTAAGGTGATGACGGTGGCCTGTGGATTAAAAGCGGCCAGCGGTGGCGGGGGAGGCGCGTCAAACCAGAGATCCACCATTGTTTCATCCACCACCAGCGCCGTGCGGGTTTGAGCAGCAATATCCGTGATGGCCCGACGGGTCGCGATATCCATACAGCGCCCGGTGGGGTTATGAAAATCTGGCATCAGATACGCCAGGCGAGGCGCCGTCTGGGCAAGCGTTGCCGCGAAGCCATCCGTATCCCAGCCGATTTCCGGTAGCGACACCCCCACGGGCCGACACTGCGCTCCCTGAATGGCGGCAATCGCCAGCGGATAGGTGGGGTGATCGACCACGACGCGATCCCCCGGCCCGGTCATCATCCGCAGCACCAGCGCAAAGCCGCTGACGGCGCCATTGACCACCATCACTTCGTCTGCCCGGGTGGGAAGACCCCGCGCGGTATAGCGCGCAGCGATGGCCTCCCGCAGCGTGGGCAGCCCAAGCTGATCGTAGCCCGTCAGCGAGAGATGCTGCGTAATGGCCGTGAGCGCATGGGCATAAGCCTGATGGATCTCCGGCCCGGCATTGAGGGCTGCAGTAGAGAGATCCAGTGCGGCACTTGCCGCTGAAAGGGTGGGAACGGCGCGCGTATCCGGTAGGAGCACGCGTGACCCGCTGCCGTGGCGGCTTTCAAGATAACCCTCTTCTCGCAGGTGGGCGAGGGCGCTGCTGATGGTGGTCCGGCTCACGTCCAGCGCGGAGGCCAGCTCACGCTCGCCCGGTAGCCGTGTATTCAGCGCCAGTCGGCCATCAAGGATTAACAGACGCAACGCGTCGGCCAGCTGTCGCCAGAGCGGGGTACGGGATGAGGCTTGCTGCCAGTGGCCTAAAAGGCGTACCAGAGACTGGCTTCCGAAGCGACGTGATGACATATGCAGTCCACTATTTGAAAACTGGACATTAATCATAGTGCCATTTTAGGTCAGGATGAAAGCCTGGTTCACTGGAGAAGATAAAAATGGTACGTCGTCTGCTACAACTCTATGTCGGTTTAGGACTGTATGGCCTTTCCACCGCAATGTTTATTCGTTCCGATTTGGGTGTCGATCCCTGGGATGTTTTTCACCTTGGGGTGGGGATGCAACTGGGGATGACGATCGGGACGGTGATCATTGTGACCGGCGCTGCGGTGCTGCTGCTGTGGATCCCCCTGCGCCAGATGCCGGGCCTGGGCACCATCAGCAACGTGATTTGTATCGGTCTGGCGGCGGACGCCAGCATGGCGCTTATTCCGGAACTGGATTCGTTACCGGTTCGCATCGCTTTCCTGGTGTCGGGTATCGTAATGAACGCGATTGCGACCAGCATGTACATTGGCGCAGGTTTTGGCCCTGGCCCACGCGACGGTCTGATGACCGGCATTCATGCCCGTCTGGGGTGGTCCATTCGCAGCGTGCGCACCTCCATTGAGGTGTCCGTCCTGCTGATTGGGTGCGTGCTTGGCGGCACGTTTGGGGTGGGAACCGTACTGTATGCCCTGACCATTGGCCCGCTTATTCAGCTCTGTCTGCCCTGGTTCCGCCAGAAGCCGCGCATTGAGGAAATACCCCAGCCGGAGCGGGTTGTCTAATTTTGCGAAGCGCTCACATGTTTTAACGGCGTCGCTGTGCCACAATAATGGGCCACGACTCACGCGATGCCACAATGCATGAAAGCGATCACTCTCTATGATGTCGCCCTCCTTGCGGGGGTTTCTTATCAGACCGTCTCTCGCGTCATTAACGACGCGGAACATGTGTCTGCCCGCACGCGGGAAAAGGTGCAGCAGGCGATGGCGGAGCTGCACTACGTTCCTAACCTGCGGGCACAGCAGCTGGCGGGTAAACGCACCCGCACGCTGGGACTCATCACCACCGATCTGGCCCTGCATGCGCCCTCGCAAATTGTGTCGGCGGTAAAATCCCGCGCGGCGGAACAGGGGGCGAGTGTCCTTATCTCCATGGTGGAGCAGCCGCAGCAGTGTCAGGCCGCGCTTCAGGCGCTGCTGGCGCAGCGGGTGGACGCGCTGCTGGTGAATGTGCCGCTCGACGATCCTGACGCCGAGGCGCTCAGGGCGCTGGCGTCGCCTGTTCCGGTGCTGTTCCTCGATGTATCCCCCTCAGCGCAGGTACACAGCCTCGTGTTTGACGCAGAGCAGGGGGCGCATCTGGGCGTTGAGCATCTGCTTTCTCTGGGACATCAGCGCATTGCACTGCTGAGCGGGCCGGAGAGCTCGGTCTCTGCTCGGGCGCGTCTGGCAGGATGGAAAGCGGCTCTGGCCCGGGTGGGGCTTGAAGCCGCTGCGGTGGCCTGCGGTGACTGGAGCGCGGCCAGCGGTTATGAGAAAGGGCATGTGCTGCTGTCGGGTAGCGCATTGCCGGATGCCATTCTGGTGGCGAACGATCAAATGGCGCTCGGGGTGATGCGCGCCTGCGCGGAAAAAGGGGTAGCGGTTCCGGGCCAGATATCGGTGGTTGGGTTCGACGATACGGCTGACAGCGCCTGGTTTTCTCCGCCGCTGACGACCATTCGCCAGGCATTTCGCGAGGCGGGTGAGCGCAGCGTGGAGTGGCTGCTGGCCCCCACCGAAGGCGAGACGTGCTGGCAGGTTCAGCTGCCGGTAACGCTGGTTACCCGTCATTCCACCGCGCGCCGCGCGACGCAGCAGGCCGAACGCGAGGATCTGGCGCAGCAGCTCAGAAGTCTGGCACTCCTGGCCGAGCAGCTTGCCCGCAAATAAAACTTTGTGATCGGACTCGCTACCCTGCGATTGGGCGCTTTACCGTCGCAGAGTGCCAGGGCATGTTAATCAAAATTGTGAGCGCTTCGCAAAGAGGTTGATATGTCTCATACATCTTCGCTGACCCTCAGCGACATCCTGGCCCGTCGGGACTGGGAAAACCCCGGCGTTACCCAGTGGAACCGTCTGGCCGCACACGCGCCGTTGCACAGCTGGCGTAATGAATCTTCTGCCAGAGATGACGCTGGTTCCCTCAGCAGGCGCTCCCTCAACGGGATCTGGCGGTTTAGCTACTTTTCAGCGCCGGAGCAGGTTCCTCAGGCATGGGTAACAGAAGATTGCGCGGATGCCATTGCGATGCCCGTGCCGTCTAACTGGCAGATGCAGGGGTTCGACACGCCCATCTATACCAATGTCACCTACCCGATCCCCGTCAACCCGCCTTTTGTGCCGCAGGAAAACCCGACCGGTTGTTACTCGCTCACATTCGATGTGGATGACGCCTGGCTGCAGAGCGGGCAAACCCGAATTATTTTTGATGGCGTGAACTCGGCGTTCCATCTGTGGTGCAATGGGCAGTGGATAGGCTATTCCCAGGACAGTCGATTGCCCGCCGAATTTGACCTCTCGGCGGCATTACGCCCAGGGCAGAACCGCCTGGCGGTCATGGTCTTGCGCTGGTGCGACGGCAGCTATCTGGAAGATCAGGACATGTGGCGCATGAGCGGCATTTTTCGCGATGTCTCCTTGCTGCATAAGCCGGAGACGCACATTGCGGATTATCATGTGGTTACCGATCTGAATGCGGAGCTGGACCGCGCGACGCTGAAAGTCGAGGTCTCGCTGACAGGCGCTGACTACGCGGAGTGCGACGTGGCGATAACGCTGTGGCGCAACGGTGAACGCTGTGGCAGCACTACCCAACGGCCAGGCTCTGCCATTATGGATGAACGCGGCAACTGGGCCGAGCGGTTAACGGCGGCGATCCCGGTTACAGCCCCCGCGTTATGGAGTGCGGAAACCCCGGAACTCTATCGCCTGACGATCGCACTTTTGGATGCGCAGGGCAACGTGCTGGAGACGGAAGCGTGCGATGTCGGCTTCCGCCGCGTTGAAATCAGCAACGGCCTGCTGAAGCTCAACGGAAAACCGCTGCTGATCCGCGGGGTTAACCGGCACGAGCATCATCCCGAAAACGGCCAGGTGATGGACGAAGCGACGATGCGTCGCGATATCGAGATCATGAAGCAGCACAACTTCAACGCCGTGCGCTGCTCGCACTACCCGAACCATCCGCTGTGGTACCGGCTTTGCGATCGCTACGGGCTGTACGTTGTTGACGAAGCCAACATCGAAACCCACGGCATGGTGCCGATGAGCCGCCTCGCTGACGATCCGCGCTGGCTGCCCGCCATGAGCGAGCGCGTGACCCGTATGGTGCAGCGCGATCGTAATCATCCCTCAATTATCATCTGGTCGCTGGGCAATGAGTCCGGGCACGGTGCAAACCACGACGCGCTGTATCGCTGGGTGAAATCCACGGATCCGACGCGTCCGGTGCAGTATGAAGGCGGCGGCGCGAACACGGCGGCGACGGATATTGTCTGTCCGATGTATGCCCGGGTCGATCAGGATCAGCCGTTCCCGGCAGTGCCTAAATGGTCAATCAAAAAATGGATCGGCATGCCGGATGAAACGCGTCCGCTGATCCTCTGCGAATACGCCCACGCGATGGGGAACAGCTTCGGCGGGTTCGCGAAATACTGGCAGGCGTTTCGCAGCCACCCTCGGTTGCAGGGGGGATTTGTCTGGGACTGGGTCGATCAGGCTCTGACGAAGCAAGATGAAGAGGGCAATACGTTCTGGGCATACGGCGGGGATTTTGGCGATAAGCCGAACGATCGACAGTTCTGTCTTAACGGGCTGGTGTTCCCCGATCGCACGCCGCACCCGGCGTTGTACGAGGCGCAGCGCGCCCAGCAGTTCTTTACCTTTACGCGAGTTAGCACCTCTCCGCTGGTGATTGAGGTGCAAAGCGGCTACCTGTTCCGCCACACCGATAACGAAGTGCTGAGCTGGACGGTTGCCCGGGACGGGGAGGTGCTGGCTTCGGGCGAGGTGACGCTGGCGATAGCCCCTGGAGGCGCTCAGCGTCTGGAGATCGCTCTGCCAGAATTGAAAGCCGAGCCGGGGGAAGTCTGGCTGAATGTTGAAGTACGCCAGCCGCGGGCAACGCCGTGGTCACCGGCAGACCACCGCTGCGCGTGGGATCAGTGGCCGCTTCCCGCTCCACTCTTTATTGCTCCGCCAGTCCCGGCGGGCGAGCCGCCGGTGTTAAGGCAAAGCGATCGCATCCTGGAGATCGCGCATGGTCAACAGCGCTGGCAGTTCGATCGCGCATCCGGAAACCTGACCCAATGGTGGCGAAATGGCGTTGAAACGCTGCTTTCACCTCTGACGGATAACGTCAGCCGTGCGCCGCTGGACAACGACATTGGCGTGAGTGAAGCGACGCAGATCGATCCGAATGCCTGGGTTGAACGCTGGAAAGCGGCGGGCATGTACGATCTCACTTTACGCGTTTTGCGCTGTGAGGCAGAGCAGCATGCGGGCGAAGTCGTGGTCACCACCCTCCACATCGGGGAGTATCATGGCAAAACGCTGTTCCTGAGCCGTAAAGTCTGGCGGGTGGACGATCGGGGCGATCTGCACGGCGATATTCAGGTCGATATGGCGTCTGATATTCCGGAACCTGCACGGATTGGCCTGAGCGTTCATCTCGCCGAAACGCCGGAAAACGTGTCCTGGCTGGGGCTGGGTCCGCATGAAAACTACCCGGACAGAAAGCTGGCGGCACAGCATGGGCGCTGGACATTACCCCTGGTGGAGATGCACACGCCGTATATCTTCCCGACGGAAAATGGTTTGCGCTGCGATACCCGCGAACTTGTGCTGGGAACGCATCAGCTGAATGGCAGGTTCCATTTCTCGGTGAGCCGCTACAGCCAGCAGCAGCTGCGGGAGACAACCCATCACCATTTGCTGCGGGAGGAGCCGGGGTGCTGGCTCAACCTCGATGCGTTCCATATGGGCGTGGGCGGCGACGATTCCTGGAGCCCCAGCGTTTCACCGGAATTCATTCTGCAGAAACGCCAGCTTCGCTACACCTTTAGCTGGCAGCAAAATCCTTAACTGACCAGGGGAGGCGGCCACACGGCGTGGCCGCACGCTTACCTCAGAATGCCGCTCAGACCGTGCAGGCTCATATAAATCCCTACCGCGGTAATCAGCGCTGCGGAGAACCACGGCGCTTTACGGGAAAATTCGCTAAATCCGGGCCAGCGTTTTGTCGCATGTTTGAGGCTCAAGGCGGCAATCGCGCCTGAAGCCACCAGGGTTAATGCCAGACCAATACTGAAGCTGAATACCAGCGTCGCGCCTAGGGCAAAATGCTTCAGCTGCAGGCAGATCAGCAAAACGGTGATGGACGCCGGGCAGGGGATAAGCCCGCCGGTCAGGCCAAACATGATGATCTGTCCGGTGGTGACGTTTTGACCGCTAAAACGGCGGTTAATATCCTGCGCGTGCGCGCGCTGGTGGGCGTCCTGCCACTCTTCTTCAATTAGCGAATGTTCATGGTGATGATGATCATGATGGTGGTCATGGTGATCATGGTCGTGATGATGATCGTGCGGCTGGCTCTCTTTCCAGGTTCGCCACGCCATCCACAGGGCGATCGCAACGATCAACACCCCGGAGATCAGCTGGAACCAGGGTTCGGACGTATGCGCATCCCAGCCCCGACCAAACCATAATCCCGCCATAGCAACGAGCCAGACCACCGCCGTATGGGAGAGCGTGGCCGCCAGGCCTAGCAGTACCGCCTGTTTCAGCGTGCCGCGGATGGCCACGATAAAAGCGGCCATCATGGTCTTTGAGTGGCCCGGTTCCAGGCCATGCAGCGCGCCAAGCAGGATAGCGCTGGGAACAAACAGCCAGGCATTACCCTGCTGCAGGAGTGAAGCAAAATCGGTCATGGGGGATTCCGGCGTGGAAAATGTCTGCAAATACTACTCCCCCCCAGTAGTCTAATACTACCCCCCAGTAGAAAAATACTCAGGGGGAGTAGAGCGTGTTATGCTTTAAAAGCCAAAAATAAGGGATAGAGAGATGTCACATACCGTTCGCGACAAGAAAATGTTACTGACTCGCCTGAAGAAAATTCAGGGGCAGAGTCATGCCCTGGAGAAAATGCTCAACAGCGATCACGAATGCGCCGAGGTGTTACAGCAGCTGGCGGCGATCCGCGGGGCGGTCAACGGCATGATGATGCAGGTGATAGAAGGGCATTTAACCGATCATGTGGTGAAAGAACCTGAAGAAGCGCAGCGTGAAGCCGATCTTGGCGTGGTGCTGCAGGTGATCAAATCCTATCTTAAGTAGAATGCGTGCCGAGGTTATTCTCTGCCCAAAGGATAAATTCCATTTTCGGCAGCGCTTTGCTGTAGTACCAGCCCTGTCCGTACTGCACGCCGTGCTGGTGCAGCCAGGCGAGCTGCCCGGCGGTCTCGACGCCTTCCGCAACCATCGCCAGCTGCAGCGACTTCGCCATTTCAATAATGTGCGGCGTCACGTTTTTGTACTCCAGCGCATCCACGAACGATTTATCAATTTTTAGCGTGTCGACATCCAGATCCTGCAGATAGCTCAGGCTGGAATAGCCCGTACCAAAATCATCTATATAGACAGGGTGCCCCGAACGACGGAATGCGGCGATAGCCGGCGCGCTGATTTTTGGATCGGCAAAGCCGCGCTCGGTGACCTCAAGGGCGATTTGGCTCGGGTGGACCTTCCATTTGTTCAGCAAGTGACTCAGCAGCGGCGGCAGCGTGCCGGAGATTAAATCGGCGGGCGCGAGGTTGATGGAGATATGCTGATCGGGGTGAAGGTGCAGCCAGTTGCCCATATCCTCGAACACTTTTTCGATAATGAGCTGCGTCAGCTGGGAGATAAGCCCGGTTTGCTCGGCAAGAGGAATAAAAATATCAGGCGAGAGGCTGCTTCCGTCCGGCTGCGGCCAGCGCGTCAGCGCTTCTGCGCCGACAATTTTTCCGCTACACAGCGCCACGATGGGCTGATAGTGAACCACAAAATCGCGGCTGTTAATGGCGTCAAGCAGGCGGTTGCGCGGCGACTGAATGCGACGCAGTATCCGCAGGACAAAGAGCGCGGCAAGCAGGCTTATCAGGACGCCGAAGGGGAGCCATAAAAGCAGCTGCCGGTGCCAGGTTTCCGCCAGCGGTTTGAGCGTAGCCCATGCGACAACGGTAAATCCCAGTTCAGGTACAGGCTTCATAACATACATTGAACCGTCGTACTGTATGCTGGTCATCTCCTGACCTTTGATCATGTCACGGATATGTGAATCGAGTGTATTGCTGCTGGCGAAGATACGGTGTGTTGTGCTTCCTACCAGGGCAGCATCAATCGCTATCTCGCCGAAAGGGATGACATCCACCAGTGAGGCCGGATCGACCAGGACAAGGTAATGACCTTGCCCCAGCACCGCCATGTAGCGGTTAAACCCAAGATCGTTTTGCGTGGTCAGCCATGCGCTGTAACCGTCTTCGGTAATGCGCATCGGCGGGGGGAAAGGGGCGGCATGGCTGGTTTGCTCAAGAGAGGAGCAGAGCGGCCTGAGGTTGTCGATATAAATCACTTCCTGAACGTATCGCCACGAGAAAGCGACCCGTCGCATCTCCCTTAACTGCAACGGGCTGCACGGCACGCCCTCAAAGGCCTGCAGATGATTAAGCGCTTCTTTCGCCTGATCCACGACCTTGTCGGTTCGTATCAGCACCCGTGAGGCATAGTTTTCCAGCGCATCGACAAATTTATCTTCCGCCTGGCGATGGGCCAGCCAGATGCTCAGGCAAATGGGGACCAGCACGGAAAAGATAAGTACGCCAGTCACCAGACTGACCAGATGTCGGGTTTTCATGCTGTCGTGTCCTTCCTCGTATACCCGTTCCTGAGCACTGAGTTCCCTGCCTGAAGAGAAAGATTTTACCGCGAAATGATATAGTTATAGCACGTGGATGGCCTGGTTTTCATTTTATCTCAGGTAAACCAGAAAATATCGTCAGAAGGAAGGGGTTGTTTTTAGAACCTGTCCTGGATATTATTTTGTTATGTTATAACAAAACATAAAGGATTGACGATGAAACCCAATATCCATCCAGCCTATCGCACCGTGGTCTTCCACGACACCAGCGCGAATGAATACTTCAAGGTTGGCTCAACCATTAAGACCGACCGCGAAATTGAACTCGACGGTGAAACATATCCGTATATCACCATCGAGGTTTCTTCAAAATCGCACCCGTTTTATACCGGTAAGCAGAAAACGTTCTCCACGGACGGTAGCGCAGCGCGCTTCCGCAAGCGTTTTGGCGGCTTTCTCAATGCGAAGCGGGGCTAACCATGCAGGTACTTAACTCAGTACGCAGTGCAAAGCAGCGTCACCCGGATTGCCAGATAGTCAAACGCAAGGGACGCTTATACGTGATTTGCAAATCCAATCCGCGCTTTAAGGCGGTTCAGGGACGTAAAAAAAGACGCTAGACGCGCGTTTCTCGCCAGCTTTCCAGGGATCTTTTCTGTTTGCCATCGGCAGTAAAATTGTCGGTGGCAAGCCAGCGTTCAAAGGCGTTCGCCAGCGTCGGCCACTCTTTATCGAGAATCGAAAACCAGTCGGTATCCCGGTTGTGGCCTTTTATCACCAGCGCCTGGCGAAAGCGCCCCTCAAACTGAAAACCCAGGCGCAGGGCGGCTTTGCGGGAAGGTTCGTTCAGGCTATTGCACTTCCACTCATAACGCCGGTAGCCCAGGGTATCGAACACATACCGCATCAGCAGATATTGCGCCTCTGTCGACATGGGCGTGCGGCTTAACAGGGGAGAGAAGTGAACGTGCCCCACTTCCACGACCCCGTTTTTAGGATCGATCCGCATCAGGGACAGCGTTCCAACGGGGGACTGAGTCCGGTTATCCATCACGGTAAAGTGGATGGGATCGGATAACTCACTTACGCTCGCCACCCATTCGGCAAACTCCTCTGCGGTGGCATCGGGTTCACGCAGTAGCCACGTCCAGCTGCGGGTATCTTCGGCCAGGGAATAGGCGGAGAACAGCGCCTGGGCATGCTCCACGCGCAGCGGCTCAAGCCGACAATAGTGACCCTGAAGGACCACCCGGGACGGGTGCTGACGGGGTTGCCAGTCGGTGAGCGCTTCGCCCACCGGCTGTCCGAACTGATTGAATGTCTTCATCTTAATTTCCGTGACGTTGAAAAGAGCTTCAGACTAGTGAATTGCTGGTTCCTTAAAAAGAACCACTGCGCTATGTTTTTATGGTTCCACGAGGAGGCGAGATGAATATACCGGGTGATGAATTTTATACCTTGCTCCATGCAGCCCTGAAAACACGCGGAGAAGAGACGCTCCAGCGCGCGCTCTACCTTGCTCTGCGGGAGGCCATACTGTGCGGAAGGCTACGATCCGGCAGCCAGCTTTCCGGTTCGCGAACGCTTGCCCAGCAGCTCTCCCTTTCCCGGAATACCGTCAATGCGGCGCTGGACCAGCTCACTCTCGAAGGGTATTTGCAGCGTAATCGCCAGGGAACGCGGGTGGCACAGTTAGCTCACCGTTCCGTCACCCGGACAATGCCGGACCCTGCCATCACGCTCGCAAAACGGGTCGGGCTGCTACCTGCGCCAGTGCCCCGGGACACGCCTGTTCTGGCGTTTACCCCAGGCACGCCGGCCATCAACTATTTTCCGCTGCCGCTGTGGCGGCGACTGTACGATCGCGTGATGCGGGAGGAGGGAAATGCTCTGCTAGGGTATGGCGACCCGGCCGGCGAGCCGTCGCTGCGGGCCGCGATTGCCCGACATCTTGCCCTGTCCCGGGGTATTGACTGCGACGCCAGCCAGATTGTGATAACCGAAGGCGCGCTTGAAGGCGTCAACCTGTGCACGATGCTGTTAAGCGAGCCGGGCAATGTCGCCTGGGTGGAAAACCCCGGCTATAGCGGGGCAAAAAGCGCGTTTGTTAAAACCGGCCTGGCAATGACGGGAATACCGGTTGATGACGAGGGAATGAGCTGGGAAGGGCTGGATGCGCCTGCACCCTCGCTGATTTTTACCTCACCTTCGCACCAGTTCCCTTACGGGAGCGTGCTCAGCGCGCGGCGGCGGCTGGCGCTGCTGGAACTGGCCCGGCAGCACAACGCGTGGATCATTGAAGATGATTACGACAGCGAGTTCCGTTATGCCGGTGAGCCCGTACCGGCGATGCTGGGAATGGTCAACAATGCGCCCGTTGTGTATCTGGGGACGTTCAGTAAAACGCTGTTTCCGTCGCTCCGGATGGGATTTATGGTGTTACCGCCAGCGCTGGCGAAAGCGGCTCGCCCGGCCATCGGCTCGCTGTTGCGCGGTGGGCACCGTGCCGAACAGCGCACGCTGGCGCTGTTCATTGAGGACGGTCATTACGCTCGCCATCTTGCCGCCATGCGTCGGCTCTACCGTAAACGCTATCGCCAACTGCGGGAGGTGCTGGGCGCAGAGCTTCATGCGCCGCACCGTATTCTGGCCGGTGAAGGCGGGATGCATCTGACGCTGGCGATAGACAATATTGATGACCAGAAACTGGTGGAGCAGGCGAGGGCGTTTCAACTGGCACCCGCTGCACTGAGCGGGTACTACCTGGAGGCGAAGCAGGGGCAAACCGGTCTGGTTTTAGGTTACGGCAATACCTCTGCTTCTCAGTTTGCCTCGGGGATCCGACGTCTGCAGGCGCTCATCACGCAGCAGCGGGGCGGGAAAGGCTAAAGACATCATAGAAAGAGAGCTGTCCTTTGGTGGAGACCATTTTCTGCAGTTTCTCTTTTTGCCCGGCTTCAACCGCCGGAGAATGCAGGATGTTTTCGATCAGTTCCGCTGGCACGAAACGCGTGTTGTACCATTCGCCGTTGTAGCAGACCCGGAAATCGAGCACGTCGATATCTTCGTAACGGTAGCGCGGATTCACGTCGAAAAAGAAAAAGGCGTTAAAGACGACAAACAGTACAACCAGCAGCCAGACGGAGTCCACCAGCGTTTCGGATGTCAGCATTACAATAAGCGTCGCCAGCCAGGCGGCATACATGGCGACAAACAGTCCAGGATGTTTGCGAATAAAGCTAATGCTAAAGCGTGGGCGATTGTCGCGCTTTTCGCGGAGGTTAAGATCGTCGATGGTGGCGGTAAGCAGGCGCTGTATCTCGGTCATTTTTTGCCTTCATGAGAGTTGACAATACAGGGTGTCTGCCAATTTTAGGGGAGCCATCAGGCTGAAAAAAGTAACAGTCTGGCGCTAAAAGACCATAACAGTTGGCTCCCCGTAACCTCACAGCGTTTTAATGATTTTGGCCGGGTTGCCGCCAACGACGACGTTAGCCGGGACGTCTTTCGTCACGACGGCGCCGGAGGCCACCACGACATTATCACCAATGGTGACGCCAGGGTTAATGACCGCCCGGCCACCAATCCAGACGTTATCGCCAATGCTGACAGGTTTTCCAAACTCCACGCCGCTATTGCGTTCCTCCGCATCCAGCGGGTGGGTTGCTGTATAAATATGAACACCCGGCGCGAGCATGCAGTTATCGCCAATATGAACAGGGCAGACATCCAGCATTACACAGTCGAAGTTAGCGTAAAAGTTTTTGCCCAGATAAATGTTATATCCATAGTCGCAGCGGAAGCTCGGTTCTATATAAGCGCCTTCGCTTTGTCCCAGAAGTTCCGCCAGAATGTTCTGGCGTTCTGTTTTTTCATCAGGTGCGGTGTGGTTATAGCGATAGACCAGATGGCGGGCTCGCAGTCGGTCGGCCCGTAACGTCTCATCGCCGGGACGATAATGTTCACCGGCAATCATCTTCTGTTTTTCTAAGCTCATTGGAAACCTCGCTGGATGTGATTACCGCAGGGTAATCTGAACAGGCCAGGAGGGGAACGTTCCCGAAAAGCCGATGTGACTGGCGTCACAACATTGCTGCTGAAAAACACGTTTTACACGGAGACCTGGCCTGGGCACAGGGAGTATAACGGGATAGGTAAAAACTGAGAACGAGGCGTAGAACTCTACAGACACCCTTCAAAGATTAACGGACAAATTTCCACACAGAAGTAGGGATTTTGTCATACAGCTTATTCATTGTCAGCTCGGCAAGACGATGGTCAGCGGCTGAATAAAATACCGCCAGCTCATTATCCGAAAGCTCGTATTTATTCTTTTCAATGACGCGCTCAAGCGTGTCAATTGACTGACAACGTCGTAAGCGCATCAAATAATCGACTTTTGTGAGTGGTTTATCAGACATAAATTCACCTTAGTAATTGTAATAATTTTAACAGGAAAGACTAACCGGGTTAGCTCTGCTCACGTTGACGAAACAGCGGAATAGCCGGTTCCCCGATTTACGCCATTTTTGCAAATCCTGGGCGTTAATGCCGTAACTGCTGAACAACATAAAGGTGTCGTCCAGGTATTCATCAATTTGCTCAATGAGCTTATTATCTTCATTGTACTTAATTTTATAATTAAGTGCGAAGGTTGCGATATGCTCTATCAGCTCATTCAACTGTAAATTGATAGCAGACGTTGGGTCGTTTACCCAGCCATGGTTGCTTTCATCAAGGTTGGCAAGGCAGTCATGGTACAAGGATTCGCAGAGAAATTTCAACTGCGCGATATCATGCCTTTTTGGCGAGTACTCGTCCATAGCGCATCCCCTTCTGAGTGATTTCTTACTCACCGAACATCATTGTCGGGATGGATACAACTGACTTAGCTACATGAGTGCTGTGTTCCTGATAACCTAACTATAAGCCACTCCTTCCTGGATTTCATCGCGCGATTACGAAAAATTACAAATAAAACCGCAGACATGCGAGCAAGTACGCAAATGGTCATCCCGGACTCAACTTTTTTATCCAAATTAACGAGGGTGCTTTATCGCTTCCTTACGTTTCATCGGCTTAGCAAAATGATGAGAAAAGTTCAGATTCAGACTTATCTTTGTAAGAACTTCTTATTAGGAATATTCCTAATAACTTAAGCGGAGAAATGAAATTAAAAAAATCCTGAATTCACCGATTAAGTTATCAGTTAATTATGATATGTCTATTTAAGATGGCAGAAAATAAATAGAACCACAATAAGCGTAATTTATGATTTTTTCTGAAAATGAAAAAGGCCGCTAATGCGGCCTTTTTATCATGTGAAACCGGTATCAGTGAGGTTCTACCGAATGCGTGTGCTCAATATCCTCATTCTTCCGGCTGAAGCGGCGGCGAACCACCACGAAGAACACCGGTACGAAGAAGATAGCGAGTACGGTTGCGGTAACCATACCACCCATAACGCCTGTACCAACTGCGTTCTGTGCACCGGAGCCTGCGCCGGAGCTGATAACCAGCGGCAGTACGCCGAGGATAAACGCCAGTGATGTCATCAGGATTGGGCGCAGACGCATACGAACAGCCTCAAGCGTCGCCTCAATAAGGCCTTTACCTTCTTTCTCCATCAGATCTTTGGCGAATTCAACGATAAGTATCGCGTTCTTCGCCGACAAGCCAATGGTTGTCAGCAGGCCTACCTGGAAGTACACGTCGTTGGTCAGTCCGCGGAACGTTGCCGCAAGCAGCGCACCGATAACCCCAAGCGGTACCACCAGCATAACGGAGAACGGAATTGACCAGCTCTCGTACAGCGCTGCCAGACACAGGAAGACGACGATCAGTGAAATCGCGTACAGGGCAGGGGCCTGGTTTCCGGACAGACGTTCCTGATAGGACATACCGGTCCAGTCGTAGCCGATACCCGAAGGCAGTTTACTCGCCAGCTCTTCCATCAGATTCATGGCTTCACCGGTGCTTCGGCCCGGCGCGGCCTGACCCAGGATTTCCATCGATGGCAGACCGTTATAGCGTTCCAGACGCGGCGAACCGTATTCCCAGCGTGACGTTGAGAACGCCGAGAACGGTACCATCTGACCATTGCTGCCGCGCACGAACCAGCTGTTGATATCGTTTGGCAACATACGGTATTGCGCCTCTGACATCACGTACACTTTCTTCACGCGACCACGGTCGATGAAGTCGTTAACGTAGCTACCGCCCCAGGCGGCGCCCAGCGTGGTATTAATGTCACTGATGGATACGCCCAGCGCCTGAGCTTTCTCCTGGTCGATGTCGATTTTGTACTGCGGCGTATCTTCCAGGCCGTTCGGACGCACGCCGACCAGCAGGTCAGGGTGCTTAGCCACTTCGCCAAACAGCTGGTTACGCGCCTGCGTCAGTTTTTCGTGACCCAGACCGCCCTGGTCAATCAGCTGGAAGTCGAAGCCGGTCGCGGTACCCAGTTCAACAATCGCTGGCAGGTTGAAGGCGAAGACCATCGCATCTTTAATCTGCGAGAAGGTGCCCATCGCACGGCCGGTAATGGCTTCAACCTTGTTCTCTTTGCCCGGACGTTCAGACCAGTCTTTCAGAGAAACGAAGGCAATACCGGTGTTCTGACCACGACCCGCAAAGCCAAAGCCGTTAACTGCAAACACGGATTCAACGTTGTCTTTCTCTTTGGTGAGGTAGTAGTCCGTCACTTCGTCCAGCACTTTCTGGGTTCGCTCTTGCGACGCACCCGCAGGAAGCTGTGCCATTGTCAGGAACACGCCCTGGTCTTCATCCGGCAGGAACGAGCTTGGCAGACGAACGAACAGGAACGCCATCCCCACCACGATGATGATATAGAGCAGCAGGTAACGACCGGTGCTGCGCAGGATGTTGCCCACGCTGTCGGTGTAGTGGTGCGTACTCTTGTCAAACATGCGGTTAAACCAGCCGAAGAACCCTTTATGCTCGCCGTGACCGCCTTTCTGAATCGGCTTCAGCATGGTGGCACACAGCGCAGGCGTCAGGATCAACGCGACCAGCACCGACAGCGCCATCGCGGAAACGATGGTAATCGAGAACTGACGGTAAATCGCACCGGTAGAGCCCCCGAAGAAGGCCATCGGGATAAATACCGCAGACAGCACCATCGCGATACCGACCAGCGCGCCCTGGATCTGGCCCATTGATTTACGGGTCGCTTCCTTCGGCGGAAGACCTTCTTCCGCCATCACGCGCTCGACGTTCTCTACCACCACGATGGCGTCATCCACCAGCAGGCCGATGGCGAGCACCATCCCGAACATCGTCAGGGTGTTTATCGAGTAGCCAAATATCGACAGGATCGCAAAGGTCCCGAGCAGAACAACCGGCACGGCAATCGTTGGGATAAGCGTCGCGCGGAAGTTTTGCAGGAACAGGTACATCACCAGGAAGACCAGGATGATCGCTTCTACCAGCGTTTTAACCACTTCGTGAATCGAAATTTTGACGAACGGCGTGGTGTCGTACGGGTAAACGATTTTCAGACCTGACGGGAAGAACGGTTCCATTTTCTTCAGCTCTGCGCGGATCGCCGTGGCGGTGTCCAGGGCGTTAGCACCTGTCGCCAGTTTGATACCCAGACCGGAAGCCGGTTTACCGTTAAACTTCGCGATGATGTCGTAGTTCTCACCGCCCAGCTCTACTTTTGCCACGTCGCGCAGGCGAACCTGGGAACCGTCCTGATTCACTTTCAGCAGAATTTTGCTGAACTCATCGGCAGAGGTCAGACGGGTCTGCGCGATGATCGAGGCGTTAAGCTGCTGGCCTTTCACCGGCGGCGTACCACCTAGCTGACCGGCTGCCACCTGGGCGTTCTGCGCTTTAATCGCATTGATCACGTCAACGGGGGTCAGCTGGAAGTTGTTCAGCTTGTTAGGATCCATCCAGATACGCATTGCGTACTGAGAACCGAACAGCTGAACGTCACCCACACCGGAAGTACGGCTGATGGCGTCCTTCATATTGGCACCCACGTAGTCGGAAATATCCTCCTGCGTCATGGTGCCGTTGGTGTTGATAACGCCGACAACCATCAGGAAGCTGCTGGACGATTTCTCGACGCTCACACCCTGCTGTTGTACTTCCTGCGGCAGCAAAGGCATCGCCAGCTGCAGTTTGTTCTGTACCTGAACCTGCGCAATGTCAGCATCCGTACCTGACTGGAAGGTCAGGGTGATCTGAACTGTACCGGTAGAGTCACTGTTTGAGGACATGTACATCAGGTTATCGATACCGTTCATGTTCTGTTCGATAACCTGAGTGACGGTGTCCTGCACCGTTTTCGCATCAGCCCCAGGGTAGGTTGCGGAGATGGTCACCGCCGGTGGCGCAATCGTTGGATATTGCGCGACAGGCAGCTTCAGGATCGCAAGTCCCCCGGCCAGCATGATGATAATGGCGATCACCCACGCAAATATGGGGCGATCGATAAAGAAATTAGGCATGTCTTAACGGCTCCTGTTTAAGTTAAGACTTGGTTTGTTCTGACTGGCCAGCGGCCGAAGCTTGTTGTTTATCGTCAGATTTCACTTCCTGTGCTTTAACCTGCGCGCCAGGACGAACTTTTTGCAAACCAGTAACAATCACGCGATCGCCATCTTTCAGACCTTCCGTCACCAGCCATTTATCGCCAATCGCCTGGGTGGCGGTGATATTGCGCGTTTCGACTTTGTCATCTGCACCAACAACCAGTGCGCTCGCATCGCCGCGTGGCGTACGGGTCACACCCTGCTGTGGAACCAGAAGGGCGGTTGGATTCGTTCCTTCTTCCAGACGTGCGCGAACGAACATACCTGGCAGCAGGTTTTTGTCAGGATTCGGGAAAATCGCACGTAAGGTGATGGAACCGGTGGTCTGGTCGACCGTCACGTCAGAGAATTCCAGCGTACCTTCCTGCGGGAACTTGATACCGTCGTTGGTAATCAGCTCCACTTTGGCTTTGCCGTTTTCCTGTTTCAGGGTGCCGTTAGCCAGCTCCTGTTTCAGGCGCAGGAAATCATTGCTGGACTGCGTCACGTCAACGTAGATCGGATCAAGCTGCTGCACGGTCGCCAGCGCGGTGGTCTGACCGTTCTGCACCAGTGCCCCTTCCGTGACGGAAGACTTACCAATACGACCGTTGATAGGGGAGGTCACTTTGGTATAGGCCAGGTTAATGCGCGCGGTTTCGACCGCCGCTTTGGCTGCCACTACGGCTGCGTTAGCCTGCTGCGCATCTGCCAGGGCGGTATCGTAATCCTGTTGGCTGATGTACTTGGTACCAAGCAGTTTTTGATAACGATTCACCGTCAGCTGGGCAATTTTTGCTGCGGCCTGTGCTTTCGCCAGGTCGCCTTTCGCGCTTTCATAATTTGCCTGATAGGTTGCGGGATCAATCTGATACAGAGACTCACCGGCCTTCACATCACCGCCTTCGGTGAAGTTACGCTTCAGGATAATGCCACTAACCTGAGGACGCACTTCCGCAATGCGGTAAGCATTTGTACGGCCTGGTAACTCGGTGGTGATTTGTAGAGGTTCAGATTTGAGCGTCACGACGCCTACTTCTGGCGCCTGCTGAGCTCCTTGTTGAGCTGGTTTGTCGTCACATCCTGTTAGCGCTAAGCTGCCTGAGAGCATCAGAACGACCGCCAGAGGCGTTAACCCTCTGTTTTTGTTCATATGTAAACCTCGAGTGTCCGATTTCAAATTGATCAAGGGTCCTGAGTCTAAAACCCGTTGCTGCGTTTATATTATCGTCATGCTATGGTACATACATTCACAAATGTATGTAAATCTGACTCCTGTAAATTCACCCACCTATGGCACGAAAAACTAAACAACAAGCGCTGGAAACCCGACAACACATTCTGGATGTGGCAATACGTTTGTTCTCTCAGCAGGGTGTTTCGTCAACCTCGCTGGCACAAATTGCTCAGGCTGCCGGTGTGACGCGGGGAGCGATTTACTGGCATTTTAAAGATAAGTCAGATCTGTTCGGTGAAATCTGGGAGCTTTCAGAGTCCAGCATTAGCGATCTCGAGAGTGAGTATCGGGCAAAATTCCCTGATGATCCACTCTCAGTAATGAGAGAAATATTAGTATATATCCTTGAAGCGACGGTAGTTGAAGAACGTCGCAGATTAATGATGGAAATAATTTATCATAAATGCGAGTTCGTGGGCGAAATGGCGGTGGTGCAACAGGCGCAACGCAGCCTCAGCCTCGAAAGCTATGACCGTATCGAACTGAACCTGAACCTGTGTATGCAGGCAAAGCTGTTACCGGCCAATCTCTTGACCCGCCGGGCGGCTATCCTGATGCGCGGCTACATTTCAGGTCTGATGGAAAACTGGCTGTTTGCCCCGCAATCCTTTGACCTCAAAGAGGAAGCCCGCAGCTACGTGGCGATTTTACTGGAAATGCTACAGCTCTGCCCGTCGCTGCGCAGCGACGCGCCATCGCTAACTGCCTGAGTCATTTCCAGGATTTATCTCAGAGGCTCACGTTCGCGCTATTCTGCTTCCGGCGAGCGTGATATTCTTCACGCCGGACTATTTTCGGTCATCTTCTGACATCATTCACAACTATGCTGCCCATCAATCGCTCGCAACATCCTGTTTTTGCATTGCTCTTTGCGATGCTGTTTTTCTTTGCCACGGCGCCGCTGACCTGGGCCCGCGCCGATAACAGCAATGACATTCCCTCGCGTGGCGATGTTCAGTCGCAGCTCGACGCGCTGAACAAACAAAAAGAGCTCTCTCCTCAGGATAAGCTTATCCAGCAGGATCTGACGGAAACGCTGGAAACGCTGGATAAAATTGAACGCGTCAAAGCCGATACCGCCCAGCTTCGTCAGAAGGTGGCGCAGGCTCCTGAAAACATGCGCAAAGCGACGGAATCACTGAACGCCCTGAGCGACGTCGATAACGATACCGAAACGCGCAAGACGCTCTCGACGCTCTCTTTACGTCAGCTGGAGTCGCGCGTCGCGCAACTGCTCGACGACCTGCAAACCGCGCAGTCCGACCTCGCGACCTATAACAGCCAGCTTGTCTCCCTGCAAACCCAGCCGGAACGCGTGCAAAACTTGATGTACTCCGCGTCTCAGCAGCTGCAGCAGATCCGCAACCGTCTGAACGGCACGACGGTGGGAGAGGGCACGCTGCGCCCGACCCAGCAAACGCTGCTGCTGGTTCAGCAGACGTTGCTCAACGCACAGATTGAACAGCAGCGTAAAAGCCTGGAAGGGAATACGGTGCTGCAGGACACCCTGCAAAAACAGCGTGATTACGTCACCGCCAACATTAATCGTCTTGAACACCAGCTTCAGCTGTTGCAGGAGGCGGTTAACAGCAAGCGCCTGACGCTGACGGAAAAAACCGCCCAGGAGGCCGTATCGCCTGATGAGACCGCCCGCATTCAGGCGAATCCGCTGGTGAAACAGGAGCTCGACGCCAACCACCAGCTTAGCCAGCGCCTGATACAGGCGACGGAAAAGGGTAACTCACTGGTTCAGCAAAATATCAAAGTGAAGAACTGGCTGGATCGCGCGCTGCAGGCTGAGCGCAACATCAAAGAGCAGATCGCGGTCCTGAAGGGCAGCCTCCTGCTGTCGCGTATTCTCTACCAGCAGCAGCAGACGCTCCCGTCCGCTGATGAGCTGGAAGACATGACCAACCGCATCGCGGATTTGCGTCTGGAACAGTTTGACGTCAACCAGCAGCGCGATGCCCTTTTCCAGAGCGATAGCTTTGTCGCCAAAATTGAAGAGGGCCATTCCAGCGACGTGAACCCGGAAGTGCACGACGCGCTGCTCCAGGTCGTCGATATGCGTCGCGAGCTGCTGGACCAGCTCAACAAACAGCTGGGTAACCAGCTGATGATGGCCATTAACCTGCAAATCAACCAGCAGCAGCTGGTGAGCGTCTCGAAAAGTCTGCAGGAGATCCTGACCCAGCAGATTTTCTGGGTAAACAGCAACAAACCGATGGACTGGGACTGGATTAAATCCTTCCCTGAGACGCTTAAAACGCAGATCAAGAGCATGAAGATCACCGTAAACTGGGAGAAAGCCTGGCCTGCGGTGACGATTGCCTTGCTGGCGGGATTACCGCTGCTGCTGATTGCTGGCCTGATCCGCTGGCGTCTGGCCTGGCTGAAAAAATACCAGGCGAAGCTGGCCTCCGAAGTGGGGCAACTGCGTAACGATAGCCAGCTTCATACGCCAAAAGCGATTCTGATCGATCTCATTCGCGCCCTGCCGGTGTGCCTGATTATTCTGGCTGTGGGCCTGATTCTGCTCACCATGCAGCTCAACGTCAGCGATCTGCTGTGGGCGTTCAGTAAAAAACTGGCGCTGTTCTGGCTGGTGTTTGGCGTGTGCTGGAAGGTGCTGGAAAAAGACGGCGTGGCGGTGCGTCATTTCAACATGCCTGCGCAGCTGACCAGCCACTGGCGTCGCCAGATTGTGCGCATCAGCCTGGCGCTCCTGCCGCTGCACTTCTGGTCGGTTGTTTCTGAGCTTTCCCCGCTGCATCTGATGGATGATGTGCTGGGGCAACTGGTCATCCTGCTGAACCTGCTGCTGATTGCGATCCTGATGTGGCCGATGTGCCGCGACAGCTGGCGTGATAAAGAGTCCCACAACATTCGTCTGGCCACCGTGACGGTGCTGGCGATCATTCCGCTGGCGCTGATGGTGCTGACGGCAACGGGCTACTTCTATACCACGCTGCGCCTGTCCGGGCGCTGGATTGAAACGGTCTATCTGGTGATCGTCTGGAACCTGCTCTATCAGACCGTACTGCGCGGCCTGAGCGTGGCGGCCCGCCGCATCGCCTATCGCCGTGCCATTGCGCGTCGTCAGCATCAGGTGAAAGAGGGGGCCGAAGGCGCGGAGCCGCAGGAAGAGCCAACCATCGCGCTGGAGCAGGTTAACCAGCAGACGCTGCGTATCACCATGCTGGTGATGATCGCCCTGTTTGCGGTGATGTTCTGGGCTATCTGGTCCGATCTTATTACCGTTTTCGCCTATCTCGACAGTATTACCCTCTGGCAATACAACGGCACCGAAGCGGGCGCGGCGGTCATGAAAAGCGTGACCATGGGCAGCCTGCTGTTTGCGCTGGTGTCGTCGGTGGTGGCCTGGGCGCTGATCCGCAACCTGCCAGGCCTGCTCGAAGTGCTGCTCCTGTCACGTCTGAATCTTCGCCAGGGGGCGTCCTACGCCATTACCACGATCCTCAACTACGTGATCATTATTGTTGGGGCGATGACGGTCTTTGGTTCGCTTGGCGTCTCGTGGGATAAACTGCAGTGGCTGGCGGCCGCCCTCTCGGTCGGTCTTGGTTTTGGCCTGCAGGAGATCTTCGGTAACTTTGTCTCCGGCCTGATCATCCTGTTCGAACGTCCGGTACGTATCGGCGATACCGTTACCATCGGTACCTTCTCCGGTACGGTCAGCAAGATCCGTATTCGTGCCACCACCATCACCGACTTCGATCGCAAAGAGGTGATCATCCCGAACAAAGCGTTCGTGACCGAGCGTCTGATCAACTGGTCGCTCTCGGATACGGTGACGCGCGTGGTGATCCGCCTGGGTGTGGCCTATGGATCGGATCTGGATAAGGTGAAAGAGGTGCTGCTGAAGGCGGCGTCTGAGCATCCGAAAGTGATGCACGATCCGGCTCCGGCGGTCTTCTTCACCACCTTTGGGCCGAGTACGCTGGATCACGAACTGCGTTTATACGTGCGTGAACTGCGTGACCGCAGCTACACGGTGGATGAACTTAACCGTTCTATCGATCGTCTGTGCCGTGAAAACGATATTAATATCGCCTTCAACCAGCTTGAGGTTCACCTGCGTAACGAGAAAGGTGATGAGCATACGGAAGTGAAGCGCGACATTAAGGGTGATGACCCTCACCCTAACCCTCTCCCTTGAAGGGAGAGGGAATAATCTGGTGCGGTCTGCTTTTGCTTTTACCCTCTCCCCTCAGGGGAGAGGGCAGGGTGAGGGGTAAGTTTCCCCTCAAAATCCCGCCGTACAATCTCCAGTGCCTTAAGCACCGTTTCGGCGGGGATCTCATGATTCTCCAGCAGCATAATCAAATCGACGGCCAGCTTGACCTCATCGGGTGCATTTTCCAGTGACATGGGTGTGGCTCCTGTTAACGGGTCAAACGTTCAATGACGCGCTCAATGTCATCCAGTGCCTGACGGCAGCGGACGATGCGTCCTTCCAGCGCGCTAATCTCGCGCATCAATAGCTGCTGCTCTTCCAGCGTTTCGCTGTTGTTCAGACGCACCTCGCGTTCGCGCTTCATCTCAAACAGTCGGCGTTCAAACTCCTGGTTCTCCAGCCGCTTGCGCTGCCATTTACCGAGCCCCGGGGAGGCGCTGTCCCAGGCGCGCAGCGGCCAGGCGGCGATTTCGCGATGCAGCGCGGTGATCTGCTCGGTGAGATGCGCCGCAAGCCACGCCACCTGTTCCTGCTGTTCACTCTCAACCGCATGGCGAAGCTCGTCGAGATTCGTCTGCGCTTCCGCCAGGTAATCCTGAATGACGGTGCTGCGGGTACGAAAAAGCTGTCGGTCAAAGCGCGGCTTCAGCGTGGCGTGCCCCATTAGTGGTATAGCCTGCTCCCGCAGAGCAATCAGCTGATTTTGCAGCCTCTCAAGAAGCAGTGCTGTTTTCAAGGCGCTCTCCAGTGGTAAAGTAGCCGTTCAGTTTGATAACGATTCGCATTATGAAGCGTACTATTTTAATCATCATTGGCTGGCTCGCGGTAGTGCTTGGCACGCTGGGTGTGTTTTTACCCTTACTGCCGACCACGCCATTTATCCTGCTGGCGGCCTGGTGCTTCGCCCGCTCGTCGCCGCGTTTTCACCACTGGCTGCTCTACCGCTCATGGTTTGGCGGCTATCTGCGGCACTGGCAAAAACACCGGGCCATGCCGCCCGGCGCGAAGCCGCGCGCGATCGCAGTGATCCTCATCACCTTCGCTATTTCATTATGGCTGGTGAAAATGATGTGGGTACGTATTCTGCTACTGGCGATCCTGACCTGCCTGCTTTTCTTTATGTGGCGGATCCCCGTGGTTGATGAAAAGCAACAAAAGCACTGAAGCCTCATCATGGCTGTTGCAATTATCACGCGCAGCCAGTAAATTCGACCGTTTTCGAGCACAGGTGCGCCTGGTCAAAGGTTAAACAATTGTTGCCTTGGCCGACTCGTTGCGCGCTGTGAGTAACACTGTTTTATTTAGGCACAAACCGATGACCGCAACTGCACAGCAGCTTGAATATCTGAAAAACAGCATCAAAAGCATCCAGGACTATCCAAAGCCTGGCATTCTTTTCCGTGATGTCACCAGCTTGCTGGAAGACCCGAAAGCGTACGCGCTCAGCATTGAACTGCTGGTCGAGCGTTATAAAAACGCCGGGATCACCAAAGTAGTAGGTACCGAAGCCCGTGGTTTCCTGTTTGGCGCACCGGTTGCGCTGGCAATGGGCGTGGGTTTTGTGCCGGTGCGTAAGCCGCGCAAGCTGCCGCGTGAAACCATCGCAGAAAGCTACGAGCTGGAGTACGGCACCGATCAGCTGGAGATCCACGTTGATGCGATCAAGCCGGGCGACAAAGTGCTGGTGGTCGACGATTTGCTGGCAACCGGCGGCACCATTGAAGCGACCGTGAAGCTGATCCGTCGTCTGGGTGGGGAAGTGACCGACGCGGCCTTCATCATCAACCTGTTCGATCTCGGCGGTGAACAGCGCCTGGAAAAACAGGGTATTACCAGCTATTGCCTGGTGCCTTTCCCGGGTCACTAATCCCGGTTTTCACAACCTCGCTCAATGGGTGAGGTTGTGATAGCATTCCCCTCCATAAATTCACCTTCCAGCGTTGCAGAGCCTGCCCATGAGTTATCAGGTGTTAGCCCGTAAATGGCGACCACAAACCTTTGCTGACGTTGTCGGTCAGGAACATGTGCTGACGGCCCTGGCGAACGGCTTGTCGCTAGGTCGCATCCATCACGCCTATCTTTTTTCCGGCACCCGCGGCGTCGGTAAGACCTCTATTGCCCGTTTGCTGGCAAAAGGTCTCAACTGCGAAACCGGGATCACCGCCACGCCGTGCGGCGTGTGTGATAACTGTCGGGAGATCGAGCAGGGGCGTTTTGTCGATCTGATCGAGATCGACGCCGCCTCGCGCACCAAAGTGGAAGATACCCGCGATCTGCTCGATAACGTGCAGTACGCCCCGGCGCGCGGCCGCTTCAAGGTCTACCTGATCGATGAAGTGCACATGCTGTCGCGCCACAGCTTTAACGCTCTGCTGAAAACGCTGGAAGAGCCGCCCGCGCACGTGAAGTTCCTGCTGGCGACCACCGATCCGCAAAAGCTGCCGGTCACGATCCTGTCGCGCTGCCTGCAGTTCCATCTGAAGGCGCTGGACGTTGAGCAGATCCGCGCGCAGCTTGAGCATATTCTTGATGAAGAGAAGATTGTCCACGAACCGCGCGCCCTGCAGCTGCTGGCCCGCGCGGCGGACGGCAGCCTGCGTGATGCGCTCAGCCTGACCGACCAGGCGATTGCCAGCGGTGACGGCAAGCTCTCCACCGAGGCGGTCAGCACCATGCTCGGCACGCTGGATGACGATCAGGCGCTGTCGCTTATCGAAGCGATGATTGCCGCCAACGGCGAACGCGTGATGTCGCAGGTGAATGCCGCCGCTGCCCGGGGTATTGAGTGGGAAGGGCTGCTGGTTGAGATGCTCAGCCTGTTGCACCGCGTGGCTATGCTGCAGCTTTCTCCCTCCGCCATTGGTGCGGATATGGCGACCATTGAACAGCGGATGCGTGAGCTTGCCCGCACCGTGCCGCCTGCCGACGTGCAGCTGTACTACCAGACGCTGCTGATTGGACGCAAAGAGTTACCGTTCGCGCCGGATCCGCGTATGGGCGTTGAAATGACGCTGCTGCGCGCGCTGGCGTTCCACCCGCGCATGCCATTGCCGGAGCCGGAAGTGCCGCGGCAGTCTTTCGCGCCGGTCGCCCCTACGGCGGTGATGTCGCCGCAGCAGGTGCCACCGCAGCCGACACCGCCGCCGCAGCAGAACGTACCGCTGTCGGATGCCACCAGTTCGGTGCTTGCCGCACGCAGCCAGCTGCAGCGTGCCCAGGGAGTAACCAAACCAAAAAAGAGTGAACCGGCAGCGCCAGGAAGAGCGCGGCCGGTGAACAACGCCGCGCTTGAACGACTGGCCTCGGTAACGGAGCGCGTACAGTCGCGTCCGGCACCGTCCGCGCTCGAGCAGAAAGCCCCGGTGAAAGAAGAGGCTTACCGCTGGAAGGCAACCACCATCACCGAAGAGGTGAAGGAAGAGGTCGCCACGCCGAAAGCGCTGAAAAAGGCGCTGGAGCATGAGAAAACGCCGGAGCTTTCCGCGAAGCTTGCCGAAGAGTCCATTGCGCGCGACGCCTGGGCCGCTGAGGTCAGCAAACTCCAGCTGCCGAAGCTGGTGGAGCAGGTCGCGCTGAACGCCTGGAAAGAGCAGGACGGCAATCAGGTGCGTCTGCACCTGCGTCCGGGCCAGCGACACCTCAATTCCCCTGGCGCGCAAAAGGCGCTGGCCGAGGCGCTCGCCACATTACAGGGCGCGCCGGTTGAATTGACTATCATTGAAGATGATAATCCGGCAGTGAAAACGCCGCTCGAGTGGCGTCAGGCCATTTATGAAGAAAAGCTCGCGCAGGCGCGCGAGGCGATTATTGCGGATAACAACATTCAGACCCTGCGCCGGTTCTTCGACGCCGATCTGGATGAAGAGAGTATTCGCCCCATTTGATCGTGAGTCTGACTTACGGTTGTAATCCTTAAACGTGAAAAAGAGAGAAGCCTATGTTTGGTGGAAAAGGCGGTCTGGGTGGCCTGATGAAGCAGGCTCAGCAGATGCAGGAAAAAATGCAGAAGATGCAGGAAGAGATCGCTCAGCTGGAAGTCACGGGTGAGTCCGGTGCCGGTCTGGTCAAAGTGACCATCAACGGTGCGCACAACTGCCGTCGCGTGGAAATCGACCCAAGCCTGCTCGAAGACGACAAAGAGATGCTGGAAGATCTGGTTGCAGCCGCGTTTAACGATGCCGCTCGCCGTATCGACGAAACTCAGAAAGAGAAAATGGCCTCTGTTTCCAGCGGTATGCAGCTGCCGCCTGGCTTCAAGATGCCATTCTGATGCAAACCAGTCCGCTGCTCACGCAGTTAATGGAAGCACTGCGCTGCCTGCCGGGCGTTGGCCCGAAGTCGGCGCAGCGCATGGCGTTTACGCTATTGCAGCGCGACCGCAGCGGCGGGATGCGCCTGGCGCAGGCTCTGACCCGCGCCATGTCAGAAATTGGTCACTGTGCGGACTGCCGTACCTTTACCGAGCAGGACGTGTGTAACATCTGTACGAACCCGCGTCGTCAGGAAAACGGTCAGATTTGCGTGGTGGAGAGTCCGGCGGACATCTACGCCATCGAACAAACCGGGCAGTTTTCCGGCCGCTACTTCGTGCTGATGGGGCATCTCTCCCCCCTGGACGGTATTGGCCCGGACGATATCGGTCTTGATCGCCTTGAACAGCGTCTTGAGTCCGAAACCATCAAAGAGGTGATCCTCGCCACCAACCCGACGGTGGAAGGGGAGGCAACCGCCAACTACATCGCCGAGCTGTGCTCGCAGTACGGCGTTGACGCCAGCCGCATCGCCCACGGCGTGCCGGTAGGCGGCGAGCTGGAGATGGTGGACGGCACCACGCTGTCGCACTCTCTGGCCGGACGTCACAAGATTATTTTCTGACCAAACGGAGGCTGCGCGCGCGGCCTCCGCTTGAAAATTTCCCCCCTTATCCCCATCTCTCACTCAACGTTTTAAAACCCCATTAAATGGCATTGTTGAGGTCGACATAGATGAAAGGACAAGAAACCCGTGGTTTCCAGTCAGAAGTAAAACAGCTTCTGCACCTGATGATCCATTCCCTGTATTCCAACAAAGAAATTTTCCTGCGTGAGCTGATTTCCAACGCATCCGATGCGGCGGACAAGCTGCGCTTCCGCGCGCTGTCTAACCCGGATCTGTACGAAGGCGACGGCGAGCTGCGCGTGCGCGTCTCGTTCAATAAAGAGAACCGCACCCTGACCATCGCCGATAACGGCATCGGGATGAACCGCGACGAGGTGATCGACCACCTCGGCACCATCGCCAAATCCGGCACCAAAGCGTTCCTCGAGTCCATGGGCTCGGACCAGGCGAAAGACAGCCAGCTCATCGGCCAGTTCGGCGTCGGTTTCTACTCGGCGTTTATCGTGGCCGACAAAGTCACCGTGCGCACCCGTGCGGCGGGCGACAGCGCTGAAAACGGCGTGCTGTGGGAATCCAAAGGGGAAGGCGAATATACCGTTGATGACATCACCAAAGCGGATCGCGGTACCGAAATCACCCTGCACCTGCGCGAAGGGGAAGACGATTTCCTGAACGACTGGCGCGTGCGCTCCATCATCAGCAAATATTCCGACCACATTGCCCTGCCGGTCGAGATTGAAAAACAGGAAGAGAAAGACGGTGAAACCGTGGTTTCCTGGGAGAAGATCAACAAGGCGCAGGCGCTGTGGACGCGCAACAAGTCTGAAATTAAAGACGACGAGTACAACGAATTCTACAAGCACATCGCCCACGATTTTACCGACCCGCTGACCTGGAGCCACAACCGTGTGGAAGGTAAGCAGGAGTACACCAGCCTGCTGTACATCCCGGCACAGGCGCCGTGGGACATGTGGAACCGCGATCACAAGCACGGTCTGAAGCTGTACGTGCAGCGCGTCTTTATCATGGACGACGCCGAGCAGTTCATGCCGAACTACCTGCGCTTTGTGCGCGGCCTGATCGATTCTAACGATCTGCCGCTCAACGTCTCCCGTGAAATTCTGCAGGACAGCACCGTCACCCGTAACTTGCGCAACGCCCTGACCAAACGTGCGCTGCAGATGCTGGAAAAACTGGCGAAAGACGATGCGGAAAAATATCAGACCTTCTGGAAACAGTTCGGCCTGGTGCTGAAAGAAGGCCCGGCAGAAGACACAGCGAACGTTGAAACCATCGCCAAACTGCTGCGCTTCGCCTCAACGCATACCGACTCCTCCGCGCAGACCGTGTCGCTGGAAGAGTACGTCTCCCGCATGAAAGAAGGGCAGGAGAAGATCTACTACATCACCGCCGACAGCTATGCGGCGGCGAAGAGCAGCCCGCACCTGGAGCTGTTGCGCAAGAAAGGCATCGAAGTGCTGCTGCTTTCTGACCGCATCGACGAGTGGATGATGAACTACCTGACCGAGTTCGACGGTAAATCCTTCCAGTCTGTGGCCAAAGCCGACGAGTCCATCGACAAGCTGGCGGATGAAGTGGACGAAAGCGCGAAAGAAGCCGAGAAGGCGCTGGAGCCGTTCGTTGAGCGCGTGAAAACCCTGCTGGGCGACCGCGTGAAAGAGGTGCGTTTCACGCACCGTCTGACCGACACTCCGGCGATTGTCACCACCGATGCCGACGAAATGGGCACTCAGATGGCGAAACTGTTCGCGGCGGCGGGCCAGGCGATGCCGGAAGTGAAATATATCTTTGAGCTTAATCCGGATCATCCGCTCGTGAAACGCGCGGCGGATACCCAGGACGACGCCCGCTTTGCCGAGTGGGTTGAACTGCTGCTGGATCAGTCCCTGCTGGCCGAGCGCGGCACGCTGGAAGATCCTAACCTGTTCATTAAACGTGTGAATGCGCTGCTGCTGGCGTAATTAAACACCTGCCCCTCACCCTGCCCTCTCCTCAAAGGGGAGAGGGTGTTCAAGTTCCCTCTCCCCTTTGAGGAGAGGGTTAGGGTGAGGGGGATCCCTCGCACCCTCCCAAATAATCTCCCCCCATTAACCGTTTCAGCCTTCCTGCCTTCCTTGAGCGATGCCCGTTCTGGTGGTATTGTTTAGCGCTTTTGAAAAATTGAAACGACTTTTGAGGGGATTTTCGCAATGCGTATTATTCTGCTTGGCGCTCCGGGCGCGGGTAAAGGAACTCAGGCTCAGTTCATCATGGAGAAATACGGTATTCCGCAAATCTCCACCGGTGATATGCTGCGCGCCGCTGTTAAATCTGGCTCCGAGCTGGGTAAACAGGCGAAAGACATCATGGACGCAGGCAAGCTGGTGACCGACGAGCTGGTGATTGCTCTGGTCAAAGAGCGCATTGCTCAGGAAGACTGCCGTAACGGTTTCCTGCTGGACGGCTTCCCACGCACCATTCCTCAGGCTGACGCCATGAAAGAAGCGGGCATCAACGTGGACTACGTTCTGGAGTTCGACGTACCGGACGAGCTGATCGTTGACCGCATCGTTGGTCGTCGCGTACACGCTGCTTCTGGCCGCGTTTACCACATCAAATTCAACCCGCCTAAGGTTGAAGGCAAAGACGACGTGACTGGCGAAGAGCTGACCACCCGTAAAGACGATCAGGAAGAGACCGTGCGCAAGCGCCTGGTGGAATACCATCAGATGACCGCGCCGCTGATCGGCTACTACACCAAAGAAGCGCAGGCGGGTAACACCAAATACGCGAAAGTTGACGGAACCAAAGCCGTGGCTGACGTACGTGCAGAGCTGGAAAAAATCCTCGGCTAATCGCATTTCTCTCACCCGGGTCCTCCGGGTGAGAAATATTCTCATCTTACCTATTACAGCAATGGGTTTCGTTTAAACACATTTCCGCTACAATTGACAACCTATCAAATGGTTAAGAGGCGTGAATGAGTCAGGCGAAAACCGGCATCCTGCTTGCCAATCTGGGCACCCCAGAAGCACCTACATCAGACGCGGTAAAACGCTACCTGCGACAGTTTTTAAGCGACACGCGCGTCGTGGATTTCCCGAGACTGCTGTGGTGGCCGCTGCTGCGTGGCGTCATTCTGCCGATTCGTTCTCCGCGCGTCGCCAAACTCTATCAGTCCGTCTGGATGGAAGAGGGCTCACCGCTGATGGTTTACAGCCGTCGTCAGGAAAAAGCGCTGGCCGCCCGCCTGCCGGATATGCCCGTCGCGCTCGGCATGAGCTACGGCAAACCCTCCCTGGAAAGCGCGGTAGAATCCCTGCTGGCGCAGGGCGTGGACCATATCGTCGTGCTGGCGCTCTACCCGCAGTACTCCTGCTCGACGGTGGCCGCCGTCTGGGACGAGCTGGCCCGCATTCTGGCGACCCGCCGCCGCATTCCGGGCGTGACCTTTATTCGCGACTACGCGGATAACGATCTCTACATCAAGGCGCTTGCCAACAGCGCGCGCGCGTCGTTTGAAAAGCACGGCGAGCCGGATCTGCTGCTGCTTTCCTATCACGGGATCCCGCAGCGTTTCGCAAACGAAGGGGATGATTACCCCCAGCGCTGCCGCGATACCACGCGCGAGCTGGTCTCCGCCCTTGGCCTGCCGCCGGAGAAGGTGATGATGACCTTCCAGTCGCGCTTCGGCCGCGAGCCGTGGTTGACGCCGTACACCGATGAAACCCTCAAAATGCTCGGCGAGAAGGGCGTGAAGCATATTCAGGTGATGTCGCCGGGCTTCTCGGCAGACTGTCTGGAAACGCTGGAGGAGATCGCGGTGCAAAATCGGGAATTTTTCCTGGAGGCTGGCGGCGAAAAGTACGAGTACATTCCGGCGCTTAACGACTCGCCTGAGCATATCGACATGATGGTCTCACTGGTGACGAACAGCCGCTGATCGCACTCCGGGCCGGGTTTGTGCTACCATTCCCGGCCCATATTCTTCGTACAGTTCAGACCATGAAATTTCCCGGTAAACGCAAATCCAAACACTACTTTCCCGTCGATGCCCGCGATCCGCTCCTGCAGCAAATCCAGCCAGAAAATGAAACCAGCGCGGCGTGGGTCGTCGGTATCGATCAGACGCTGGTGGACATTGAGGCGAAAGTGGATGATGCGTTTGTCGCCCGTTACGGTCTGAGCGCCGGACACTCGCTGGTGATTGAGGATGACGTTGCCGAAGCGCTGTACCAGGAGCTGGTGCGCGAAAACCTGATTACCCATCAGTTCGCCGGTGGCACCATCGGCAATACCATGCATAACTACTCCGTGCTGGCCGACGACCGTTCGGTACTGCTCGGCGTGATGTGCAGCAACATTGAAATTGGCGGCTACGCTTACCGCTATCTGTGCAACACCTCCAGCCGTACCGATCTGAACTATCTTCAGGGCGTCGACGGCCCGATTGGCCGCTGCTTTACGCTGATCGGCGAGTCCGGGGAGCGTACCTTTGCCATCAGCCCTGGCCACATGAACAAGCTGCGCGCCGAGAGTATTCCTGAAGAGGTGATCGCGGGCGCCTCGGCGCTGGTGCTGACCTCCTACCTGGTGCGCTGCAAGCCGGGTGAGCCCATGCCGGAAGCGACCATGAAGGCGATTGAGTACGCGAAGAAATACAACGTGCCGGTCGTTCTGACGCTGGGCACGAAATTCGTTATCGCCGATAACCCGGAGTGGTGGCAGGCCTTCCTGAAAGAGCACGTCTCGATTCTGGCGATGAACGAAGAGGAGGCCGAAGCGCTGACCGGCGAAAGCGATCCGCTGCTGGCGTCTGACAAAGCGCTGGACTGGGTGGACCTGGTGCTCTGCACCGCGGGCCCGGTTGGGCTGTATATGGCCGGCTTCACGGAGGAAGAGAGCAAACGCAAGACCCAACACCCGCTGCTGCCCGGCGCGATTGCCGAGTTTAACCAGTACGAGTTCAGCCGCGGTATGCGCCATCAGGATTGCATCAACCCGCTGCGGATCTACTCTCACATCGCGCCTTATATGGGCGGGCCGGAGAAGATCATGAACACCAACGGCGCGGGCGACGGCGCGCTGGCCGCGCTGCTGCACGACATCACCGCTAACGCCTACCACAAAACCAACGTGCCGAACTCCAGCAAGCACAAATTCAGCTGGCTGACCTATTCGTCGCTGGCGCAGGTGTGTAAGTACGCCAACCGCGTGAGCTATCAGGTACTGAACCAGCACTCACCGCGCTTAACGCGTGGCCTGCCGGAACGGGAAGACAGCCTCGAAGAGGCTTATTGGGATCGGTAAATGTAAAAAGGCAACGTAAGTTGCCTTTTTTAATGTTTGTTCCCTCTCCCCGTGGGAGAGGGCCAGGGTGAGGGCATCAGACCGCACCAAACTTACCCCGTCACCGCCTCTTCAACCGGCGGTTTTTCCAGCAGCGTCAGCATCGTGTTAGCAATCTCGCGCTCGCCCATCACCACCTTATCTGCACCGCGCTCGGTAATGTACTCCACCTCGTCGTCATAGTGCGCCCGGGCGATAATCTCAATTGTTGGGCACTTCGCGCGTGCGGAAGCCACAATCTCACCCGCTTCATAGCCGTTAGGAATGGTCAGCAGCAGCCAGCGGGCGCAGTCCAGATGCGCCAGATTCATGATCTCTTCGTTCGCCGCATTGCCCAGCACCGCACGAATACCGCGCTCGCGCAGCTCGTCGACGCGGGTGCGTGAGGTCTCAATCACCACCAGCGGAATGCCCTGTGCCATCAGCTTTTCACCGAGCAGGCTGCCCACGCGGCCAAAGCCGACCAGCAGAGCGTGGTTGCAAATATCAACCGGGATCTGCTTCTCTTCTTCGATGGCCTCTTCGAGCGTCTGCTCTTCCAGCGTTTCGGTTTTATCGAGGTATTTTTCCAGCAGGGCAAACAGCACCGGGTTCAGCATGATCGACAGGATCGCCCCCGCCAGCACCAGGTTTTGCCCCGCCTGCGGCAGCAGATTCAGAGCCATGCCCAGACCGGCCAGAATAAAGGCGAACTCACCAATCTGTGCCAGGCTGGCGGCAATGGTCAGCGCCGTCCGCGGAGAGTGACCGAACATTCGCACCAGGAAGAAGGCGGCAAGCGACTTACCAAAGATGATGATCGCCAGCGTGCCCAGCACGGCCAGCGGTTGATGGATCAGGACCATCGGGTCAAACAGCATCCCGACGGAGACGAAGAACAGCACGGCGAAGGCATCGCGCAGCGGTAGCGTATCGTGCGCCGCGCGGTGGCTCAGCTCGGACTCGTTCAGCACCATCCCGGCGAAGAACGCACCCAGGGCAAAGGAGACATCAAACAGCTCAACGGCACCAAAGGCGATGCCCAGCGCCAGCGCCAGCACGGAGAGGGTAAACAGCTCGCGTGAGCCGGTCGCCGCGCTGCGGGACATGATCCACGGTACCAGACGGCGGCCCACCAGCATCATGATGGCGATAAACGCCACAACCTTACCAATGGTGATGCCCATATCCAGCGCCAGCGAGGCGAAGCCGACGTTGTCTTTTTCCATCATCCCGGCGACGGCAGGCAGGAGTACCAGCGTCAGGACCATGACCAGGTCTTCCACAATCAGCCAGCCAATCGCGATCTGCCCGCGCTGGCTGTCAATCAGCTGTCTCTCCTCAAGCGCGCGCAGCAGCACCACGGTACTGGCGGTTGAGAGACACAGCCCAAATACGATGCCGGTCATCAGCGACCAGCCCAGTACGGCCGAAAGCGCCATCCCCAGCAGCGTCGCCACCCCTATCTGGGCGATCGCTCCCGGTATGGCAATCGACTTTACCGCCATCAAATCCTTCAGGGAAAAATGCAGACCGACGCCAAACATCAGCAGAATCACGCCCAATTCCGCCAGTTCAGGTGCCAGTTTGGTATCCGCAACGAAACCTGGCGTGAACGGTCCCGCCAGAACACCTGCCAGCAGATAGCCGACAAGAGGAGAAATACGCAGTTTATTGGCAATCATGCCGAGGATAAAAGCGAGCACAAGTCCACCAACAATGGTGGTGATAAGCGGTGTGGCGTGGTGCATTCCGTCTCCTTTCGTTGTGGGTGTTCCTTTTTGGCGAAAACCAAAAAACCGAGTAATAGTTTATGACAATTTTTACCCTTATGTTTATGAATAATTGTTGAAGTTTGAATAAAACAGCAATATGCACGTAAAAAAGCGCATTTTGATAAATTCAGAGAGGGGATGAAGAAGAAACCCTTATGGCATCAGGGTGTCAGGTAGCCAAAGTAAAACTTTGGCTACCCGTAATTCAGGCTTTATGCCGGTTATCAGGCAGGAATATGGTTAACATCCCAAGAAGCGGCAGGAAAGCGCAGATTTTATAAACCAGGAAGATGCTGGTGTGATCCGCAACCATCCCTAACACCGCTGCGCCAAGCCCGCCCATGCCGAAGGCGAAACCGAAAAAGAGTCCGGAAACCATACCGATACGGCCAGGCAGCAGCTCCTGGGCATAAACCAGAATGGCGGAAAACGCAGAAGCGAGGATAAAACCAATAATCACGGTTAAAATCCCCGTCCATTCAAGGCTCGCGTACGGCAAAATAAGGGTAAACGGCGCCACGCCGAGGATAGAGCCCCAAATGACATATTTACGCCCAATCTTATCACCCACAGGCCCGCCAATGACCGTACCGGCCGCGACGGCGAACAGGAAGGCAAACAGATGGATCTGCGCGTTTTGTACCGATAATCCGAATTTTTGCATCAGATAAAAGGTGTAATAGCTGCTGATGCTCGCCATATAGAAGTATTTCGAGAAAATCAGCACCAGCAGCACGGATACGGCCAGGATAACCTTATTGCGCGGCAGGGGATTAATAACCTTCGCTTTAGGTTTCCCTTTGTTCACGCGATGCTGAGCGGCATACCAGCGGCTGATTTGCGCCAGCACGATAATCGCCAGCAGTGCGGCCAGCACAAACCAGGCCACGTTGCCTTTGCCATACGGCGCGATGATCACCGCCGCCAGCAATGGGCCCAGGGAGCTACCAAAGTTACCGCCCACCTGGAAGAGCGACTGCGCCAGGCCGTGACGACCACCGGACGCCATCCGTGCCACGCGGGAGGACTCCGGATGGAACACGGACGAGCCGGTACCCACCAGCGCGGCGGCGATCAGCACGGCTTCAAAACTCCCGGCCATGGCCAGCAGCACCAGCCCGCTTAAGGTAAAGCACATGCCAACCGGCAGCGACCACGGCATCGGGTATTTATCCGTCCAGTAGCCCACCACCGGCTGCAGCAGCGACGAAGCCAGCTGGAAGGTCAGGGTGATCATCCCGATCTGCACGAAGGTGAGTGAGAACTCAGACTGCAGCAGCGGATAAATCGCCAGAATCAACGACTGAATCATGTCGTTGAGCAGGTGCGAGAGACTGATTGCGCCTAAGACTTTAAAGGAGGTGCGCGATGCAGGCGGCGACGCCGGCGCGGGCTGGGTTGATTCACTGATTGCCATAGAGAGAAGTACCACGTCTTTAGTTATTAGAGATGCAGGGTGTAATTATTATCCGACTAACATACCCGCCCGGGACATTTGAAGAAAGTCGCAATTATGAAAACTTATTTGTCTATTCTTATTAGTCACTGTAATTTCTGCCTTTGTCTATTGGTCAGGGAGAGAGAAGATGAAGTTAATGAAGCGGGGCGTCGCGCTGGCGCTCATCGCGGCGTGGGGGCTGGTAAGCCTGCCCGCGCAGGCGTATGAAAAAGACAAAACCTATAAAATTACCATTCTGCATACCAACGACCACCACGGTCACTTCTGGCGCAGTGAATACGGCGAATATGGCCTGTCGGCACAAAAAACGCTGGTGGATGGCATTCGCAAAGAGGTGGCGGCTCAGGGCGGCAGCGTACTGTTGCTCTCAGGCGGTGATATTAATACCGGCGTGCCGGAATCCGATTTGCAGGACGCCGAACCCGACTTTCGCGGCATGAATCTGATTGGTTACGACGCGATGGCCGTGGGTAACCATGAGTTTGATAATCCGCTGACCGTGCTGCGTCAGCAGGAAAAATGGGCCAAATTCCCGTTCCTCTCAGCCAATATTTATCAGAAAAGCACCGGCGAACGCCTGTTTAAGCCGTGGGCGCTGTTTAAGCGTCAGGATCTGAAGATCGCGGTCATCGGCTTAACCACTGACGATACGGCGAAAATTGGTAACCCCGAGTTCTTTACCGATATCGAATTCCGCAAACCGGCAGACGAAGCGAAGCTGGTGATTCAGGAGCTGCAGCAAAACGAAAAGCCGGACGTGATTATCGCCACCACGCACATGGGGCACTACGACAACGGTGAGCACGGCTCCAATGCTCCCGGCGACGTGGAGATGGCGCGCAGCCTGCCGGCAGGCTCGCTGGCAATGATTGTGGGCGGTCACTCACAGGATCCGGTGTGTATGGCCTCGGAGAACAAAAAGCAGGTGGACTACGTGCCGGGCACGCCGTGCGCGCCGGACCGTCAGAACGGTATCTGGATCGTACAGGCGCACGAGTGGGGCAAATACGTGGGTCGTGCAGATTTCGAGTTCCGTAACGGCGAGATGAAGCTGGTCCACTACCAACTCATTCCGGTCAACCTGAAGAAGAAGGTCACCTACCCGGACGGGAAAAGTGAGCGCGTACTTTACACGCCTGAGATTGCAGAGAACCAGCAGATGCTCTCCCTGCTGACGCCGTTCCAGAACAAAGGCAAGGCGCAGCTGGACGTGAAGATTGGCACGCTCAATGGCCGCCTGGAAGGGGACCGCAGCAAAGTTCGCTTCGTGCAGACCAACATGGGCCATCTGGTGCTGGCGGCGCAAATAGCGCGCACCGGCGCTGACTTTGGCGTAATGAGCGGCGGTGGCATTCGTGATTCCATCGAAGGCGGAAACATCACCTATAAAGACGTGCTGAAGGTACAGCCGTTCGGCAACGTGGTGGTGTATGCGGATATGAGCGGGAAAGAGGTGATTGAGTACCTGACCGCCGTGGCGCAGATGAAGCCAGATTCCGGGGCCTATCCGCAGTTTGCTAACGTCAGCTTCGTCGCGAAAGATGGCAAGCTTAACGACCTGAAGATCAAAGGCGAACCGGTTGACCCGGCTAAAACGTACCGTCTGGCGACGTTAAGCTTTAACGCCACGGGCGGCGACGGCTATCCGCATATTGATAATAAACCGGGATACGTGAATACCGGCTTTATCGATGCCGAAGTGCTGAAGCAGTTCATCGAGCAGAATTCACCGATTGACGTGAATGCGTATGAGCCGAAAGGCGAGGTGAGCTGGCAGTAGTGCGGGGATTTTGTGCCGGGTGGCGGCTTCGCCTTACCCGGCCTACATCCGAACCGTAGGCCCGGTAAGCGCAGCGCCACCGGGCAATTTCCTCAATCCCGGCGGGCAATATCCGCAAACTTCGCGTCCAGCATTTTCGCCAGATCGCCCGCGGCCAGCTCAATGTCCAGCCCGCGTTTGCCGCCGGAGATAAAGATGGTGTCAAATTCCTGCGAAGGGGCATCGATCAGCGTCGGCAGGCGTTTTTTCTGTCCGAGCGGGCTGATGCCGCCCACCAGGTAGCCCGTGGTGCGCTGCGCCACCATCGGATCGGCCATATCCACCTTCTTCGCCCCCAGCGCTTTGGCGACCTTCTTCAGATCCAGCTGTCCTGCCACGGGAGTCACCGCGACGGCGAGGTGCTTCATATCGCCGTTCACCGCCACCAGCAGCGTTTTATAAACCTGGTCAGCGTTCAGCCCCAGCTTGCGCACCACTTCATCACCAAAGTTGGTCTCGTTCGGATCGTGATCGTAAGTGTGGATCCGGAAAGAAATGTTGTTTTTTTCGAGTAATTTAACGGCGGGAGTCATAGCTATCCTTCTTACGACAGACAAATCATGCCAACAGCATACGCCTGACGTTTGTCTAAAAAATAGCACCATCTTGCGCAATAGTATTGGCAGTGATGGTCACTTTGAGCGACAATCGGCTCAACCGAAGGTCTCCTTCGGCATAATAAAAACGATGAAATTCCTCTTTGACGGGCCAATAGAAATATTGGCCATTTTTTTATTTTAACAGTGACGGCAAATTCCCTTCTCCGTACAAATGTAACGCCCCAACCGCCACCACGTAATGCCCCGCAGGTAAAGCATGCAGCGTCTGCCGCCAGGCTTTATTGCGCGCATTCATCAGCACATCATACAGCGATTCGCTGAACGTCGACGGTAATGCCAGCTTACCGTCCTCTGGCGGCGCATCCAGCCACCAGCCAATCATGGTCTGCAGCAGGCGAGCGTTGGTGTGCCAGTGGGTCAACGTATCATCCAGCAGCATCAAGCCGTCGTCGGGAAGCTGCCGCAGAAGCGCAATCTGGCTGTCCGTCCCCTCCAGCTCGATGATGGGCAGGCTGCGCGCCCTTGCTGCGTTCAGCAGCTGGTAATCGATGCCGTAATCACCGCGCAGGCCCAGACGCTGCGCCTGCGTAGCCTGTAATACCATCGCGATTTGCCAGAGCGGCAGGGTGTCAATCATAGAGAGCGAGACGCCCGTCTCATCGGCCACGCGCGTCAGTTCCGCAAGCTGGGTTTCATCCAGGCGCTCCGCCAGGGTGAGATCGCTCTCGAGCCCGGCAAACGGTGACTCCTGACCGGAAATGTCCGCCTCAACGACCAGCGCGTCGGCGTGTTTCAGCAGTTTTATCAGGCCGGGTGGCAGGGGAGACATATCCTGCGTTCCCATATGGATGCTGCCGACCAGGTGCAGGTGTTGCCCGCCGGGGAGCGAGATATCCAGACCGGGCCAGGCGTAACGGCGAGGGAAAAGGGCGCGAAACGATGTTTTTATACGATTAAACAGACCCATACGCGCTCCATGAACGGAAAGGTTCATGCTAGCGCGTACGGGTACAAGGTTCAATCCTTCGGTTTAAAGCGCAGCAGGCGGTTGGCGTTGCTCACCACGGTGATGGAGGAGAGCGCCATCGCCGCACCCGCGACCACCGGGTTAAGCAGCGTGCCGGTCAGCGGCCACAAAATACCGGCAGCAATCGGGATGCCGAGTGAGTTATAGATAAACGCCCCCAGCAGGTTCTGCTTCATGTTGCGCAGCGTGGCTTTTGAAATGGCCAGCGCGTCGGCAACGCCCATCAGGCTATGGCGCATCAGCGTGATGGCAGCGGTTTCAATGGCGACATCGCTCCCGCCACCCATCGCAATCCCCACGTCAGCATGGGCCAGCGCCGGGGCATCATTGATGCCGTCGCCGACCATCGCCACCTGACGACCCTGACTTTGCAGTTTCTTGATGGCGTCCGCTTTACCGTCCGGCAGTACGCCCGCAATCACCTCATCAATTCCGGCTTCTTTCGCGATGGCGTTGGCGGTGGTCGGGTTATCCCCGGTCAGCATTACCAGACGGTAGCCGGCACGGTGCAGGCGCTGCAGGGCGTCCACGCTGTCCTGGCGAAGCGGATCGCGCACGGCCAGCAGCGCGGCGGCTTTGCCATCCACCGCCAGCAGAACCGGCGTGGCGCCCTGAGACGCCTGCGCTTTCAGCTCGCTTTCCAGCGCGGTGGTATCAATACCGTTTTCATTGAGCAATGCCTGGTTGCCCAGCAGCAGGGCGTGGCCTTCTGCTTCGCCGCTGACGCCGAGCCCGCGCAGGGTGCGGAAATTGCTGACCTGCGGCAGGGAAGAAGCATTCGCTTTATCGAGAATGGCGCGCGCCAGCGGATGGCTGGACCCTTGCTCCAGCGCGGCGGCGAGACGCAGTGCATCCTCTTCCGTCACGCCCACGGTGTGGACGGCGACCACCTGCGGTTTACCTTCCGTCAGCGTGCCGGTTTTATCAAACACCAGCGTATCGAGGGTGCTGGCCCGCTGCAGCGCGTCCGCATCCCGCACCAGTACGCCAAATTCGGCCGCGCGGCCTACGCCGGAGATGATCGACATCGGCGTCGCCAGACCAAGGGCGCAAGGACAGGCGATGATCAGTACCGTGGTGGCGATCACCAGGGTATAAACAATCTGCGGCGCGGGGCCGAAGACATACCAGATCGCCGCACTCAGCAGGGCAATACCAACCACCACCGGCACAAAAATGGCCGAGATTCTGTCAGCAAGCTGACCAATTTCCGGCTTGCTGCTCTGCGCCTGGCGCACCATGCGGATAATACGCGACAGCGTGGTGTGGCTGCCGACGGCGCTGGCGGTGAACAGCACGCTGCCGTCCTGTACCACCGTACCGGCATGCACGGCGTCGCCGTCTGATTTCTGCTGGGGGATAGGCTCCCCGGTCAGCATCGCTTCATCCAGCCAGGCTTCGCCCTGGGTTATCTTACCGTCAACGGGAACCCGGTCGCCGGTGGTCAGACGCAGCGTCATGCCCGGCTGAACCTCGGCCAGCGGAACACTCTTTTCCCCTTCGTCCGTGACCACGCGGGCCGTCGGTGGGGTTAAATCGAGCAATCTTTCCAGCGCTTTCGAGGAGCGCTGACGGGCGCGGGCTTCCAGCATATGACCTAAGTTAATCAGGCCGATAATCATCGCGCTGGCTTCATAATAGAGATGCCGCGCTTCCATCGGGAACCACTGGGGCCAGACGTTCACGCTCATCGAATAGAGCCATGCTGCGCCGGTACCGAGCGCCACCAGCGTATCCATCGTCGCGGTGCGGTTTTTCAGGCTTTTCCAGGCGCTGGTATAGAAATGTCCGCCTGCAAACACCATCACCGCAAGGGTAATCAGCCCAATCACCAGCCACAGGGTGCGGTTGTCGTCGGTGACCATCATGTTGTCTCCGATCATTCCCCAGACCATCACCGGAATACCGACCAGCAGGGCAACGATGGCCTGCCAGCGGAAGCGCTTCATGGTGGCGATAGCCGTTTCCTGCTGGCGCTCGCGGCGCTCGGCATCATCTTCGATGGCCTCCGCCCCGTAGCCCGCTTTCTCAACGGCTTGCACTAAATCTGCGGCGGAGGCGCTGCCCATCACCAGCGCAGTACGCTCCGCAAGATTGACCCGTGCCTGCGCGACGCCCGGTACGGCCTGCAAGGCGTTTTGTACCCGGGAGACGCAGCTGGCGCAGCTCATGCCGTTGATCAGCAGCTGTTGGCTGTCATCAATATCATCAGCTACCGGAAGCTCAGGAGTGGCCGCTGTCAGTGCTTCCGACGGGGATGATGACTCTGCCAGCGGTTTAGCCTTTGGGTGGCTTAACTCCGCCCCGTAACCGGCCTGCTTGATGGTATCGATCAACGCATCCGCGCTGGCGCTGCCGGTCACGGCGGCATGATCGATAGTCACCTCAGCGCTTTCAACGTCAGGGCGCTGTTCCAGGCTTTCTTTAACGCGTTTGACGCAGTGGCCGCATGAGAGGCCGTCCAGCGTCAGGTCAATAGTGTGAGACATAACAAAACTCCCGTATAATATTTTGGTCAGTTGTTGACCGGAGTAACGCTTTTTACTAACTGTTATGAAGGTTAAACCTTCCATCAAGGGGAAGGTCAAGGGGGAAATGTGAATATCAGTGATGTGGCAAAAAAAACCGGCTTAACCAGCAAGGCAATCCGCTTTTATGAAGAGAAGGGGCTGGTCACGCCGCCGCTGCGCAGCGAAAACGGCTACCGTAGCTATACGAAACTGCATATTGATGAGCTGACGCTACTGCGCCAGGCAAGACAGGTCGGGTTTAATCTGGAAGAGTGCGGCGAGCTGGTTAACCTGTTCAACGATCCGAAGCGTCACAGCGCCGACGTGAAAAAACGCACGCTGGAAAAGGTGGCCGAGATTGAACGTCATATCACCGAGCTGCAGGCGATGCGCGAACAGCTGCTGCAGCTCGCGGAATCCTGTCCGGGGGATGACAGCGCCGACTGCCCGATAATCGACAATCTTGCCGGCTGCTGCCACCGTAAGGCCTCTGCCTAACAGGCTTTCACCCGCAGGGTAATGCCTTCCACCGCAATGACCTCAACCCGCGTGCCGGCGCTGAGGTCGTCGTCGGCGACCACCGGCCACGAGCTGTCGCCCACCCGCATATGCCCCCGCCCGTTTACCAGGGCGGTATCGAGCGTAAAACGTTTGCCGACAATTTGCTGCCCGCGCTGGTTAAGGTGCGCGTCGACCGGTTTCTGCTCGTTAAGCCGCCGGTTGAGCCAGCGCCACCACAGCCACGCGGCCACCAGCGTGAGCACGGCAAACAGTGCGCCCTGCCACGCCCACTCCAGGGGAAGGATCCAGACCAGAAGGCCCGTAATGACGGCGGCAACACCGCTCCAGAGCAGGTAGCCGTTGCCGCCCAGCATCTCCGCCGCCAGCAATAAGCCACCGAGGCTTAGCCAGAAGGCATGAGGATGTGCAACGATCAGCTCAATCATTTTTTACGCTCGTTTCCGCTGTCCTTGATCAGTTCGGCAATACCGGCGATAGAGCCCATCAGGCTGCTGGCATCCAGCGGCATCATCACCACTTTGCTGTTGTTCGCCGAGCCAATCTGTTTCAGGGCGTCGGTATATTTTTGCGCGACAAAGTAGTTCACGGCCTGGATATCACCGGCGGCAATCGCCTCAGACACCATTTGGGTGGCGCGGGCTTCCGCTTCGGCCGAACGTTCACGCGCTTCAGCCTGTAAGAATGCGGACTGACGATCGCCTTCCGCTTTCAGGATCTGCGACTGTTTTTCACCTTCCGCTTTGAGGATCTCCGCCTGACGCACCCCTTCAGCTTCCAGAATATAGGCGCGCTTGGTTCGCTCGGCCTTCATCTGGGCGTTCATGGAGGCGATCAGTTCCGCCGGTGGGCGCACGTCGCGGATCTCGATGCGGGTGACCTTGATCCCCCACGGGTTGGTGGCCTCGTCGACAATGTGCAGCAGGCGGGTGTTGATGCTGTCGCGCTGGGAAAGCATCTCGTCCAGCTCCATCGAGCCGAGCACGGTACGGATGTTGGTCATCGTCAGGTTGACGATCGCCAGCTCCAGGTTGCTGACCTCATAGGCCGCTTTTGGCGCATCAATCACCTGAATAAAGCAGACGGCGTCGATGGTGACGTTGGCGTTATCCTTGGAGATCACTTCCTGGGACGGAATGTCCAGAACCTGCTCCATCATGTTGATCTTGCGACCAATTCTGTCCATGAACGGAACAATCAGGCTTAAGCCAGGCTGGAGTGTGTTGGTGTATCGACCGAAACGCTCAACGGTCCACTGATAACCCTGAGGGACAATTTTGACGCCGGCGCCCACGATAACCAGCGCAACGAAAATAAGGACAGGAACAACGATAAGCATAAAAACCTCCTGTTTTGCATGCTGTGACGAGTGAAAGTGTGTGTTTATTGCTCGTAAGTATAGGTAAAGTCAGAAATGAATCCATCACCCGCTTCGGCAATGGCTTTCGATAATCCCTCGTAGTAATTCTCCAGCCCCAGCGCTTCGATACGCTGGATCTGTTCGCGAATGGGGGCGCAGAACAGTACGGCATTCCCCGCTTCAACGCGTTTGTTATTCGGTGGAAGGTCGCCCGCGATGGCTTTAAACCAGGTTCTGATGCCCTGCTTTAAATTATGCGGCGCTTTTGTCAGATTATCCATGCCCGTCAGGACCTGCAGGGTAGGGAACTCATCGGCCAGCACGGCGGTTTTCATTCGTGCAAAGAACTGACGGAACAATTCAAACGATCCCAGATCGGTCACGCGTGGTTTGGTGGTTTTACCGTTCTTATTGCCGATTTTACCTGCGGCCGGAACCGCATTCACCTTTTCCAGCTCCAGCCCAAATAACAAATTACAGTGCGCGCGGCGTTCTTTCAGCGGGTAGGACATCAGCACGTCAATGAACTGAGTGGCTTTTACATCCGCAAGATTGTGGTTGATAAGCCACTGAGTGCGTGAAAATTCCGCCGGAGAGACGAACCAGTCGGGTACGTCATTGAAACGTTTTGATTTTCCCTTACCGTCAAATTCAAGGAAGTGTGTCCCGTTGTCGAAGGCGAAATAGCAATTTTTGAAGCTGCCGATCGTGGTGTTCACGATGAGCGCCTTCTTAACAAAATCCACCACCTCTGCACCAATGACAAAACGCGTGAGTTCCGACGATTTGATGACTTCCATTAATGTTTCGACATCAGGAACACCAGGCTTCAGGGAGGGAAACTCATAAAAGATATGTGCCATGTCGCATACTTCCTGTAGTGATGGTGGTGACAAATAACAAACAAAAAGTTTAACACTTGCTTTAGCGTGAGGCTATTCGCTCTGTGCGGGCGAAAGGATTATGCTACAGACGGTTATGACAAAAAGCGGTTAACGGAAGCGCAATGAACGATAAAAAAAACGTATTACTTCTCAGGGATGTCGGATTTCGGGTCGGGGAAAACACGATCCTGCAGCACGTCGGGTTTAGCCTGTCGCCGGGCGAGTTTAAATTAATCACGGGCCCCTCAGGCTGCGGCAAAAGCACGCTGTTGAAGATGGTGGCCTCACTCCTCAGCCCGACGGAGGGAACCATTCTGTTTGAAGGGCAGGATATCGCGTCGCTCTCTCCGGAAAGCTATCGCCAGCAGGTCTCCTATTGCGTGCAAACGCCCGTGCTTTTTGGCGATACGGTTTATGACAACCTGATTTTCCCGTGGCAAATCCGCAATAAAACGCCGGAGCCGGAACAGTTTATCAACGATCTGGCCCGCTTTGGCCTGGCGCAGGAGACGCTGACCAAATCCATCAACGCGCTGTCGGGCGGAGAAAAGCAGCGTGTCTCGCTGATCCGCAACCTGCAGTTTTTACCGAAGGTGTTGTTGCTTGACGAAATCACCAGCGCACTTGATGACGTCAACAAGCGCAACGTCAACGAGATTATTCATCGCTACGCCCGGGAGCAAAATATTGCCGTGCTGTGGGTGACGCACGATGCTAACGAAATAACCCATGCGGATGACGTGATTACGCTTCAGCCGCACGGCGGGAAAATGCAGGAGGCAAACCGTGGGTGAACATAACATTACCAACGAATCGCTGGCCTTTTCGATGGTGCTGGTATTGATTGCGATTGTGGTCAGCTACCGCGAAAAGCTGGGGCTGGAAAAAGATATTGTGTGGAGCATCTGTCGTGCGGTGATTCAGCTCATCATCGTCGGCTATGTGCTGAAGTATATCTTCAACGTTAACCACGCGGTGCTGACGCTGCTGATGGTGCTCTTTATCTGCTTTAACGCGGCGTGGAATGCGAAAAAACGCAGTAAATACATTGATAAAGCGTTTATCTCGTCGTTTATCGCCATTACCACCGGGACGGCGCTCACGCTGGCGGTGCTGGTGCTCTCCGGCTCGATTGAGTTTACGCCGATGCAGGTTATCCCTATCTCGGGGATGATTGCGGGGAACGCGATGGTGGCCGTTGGGCTCTGTTACAACAACCTTGGCCAGCGATTCAGCAGCGAACAGCAGCAGCTGCAGGAGAAACTAAGCCTGGGGGCAACGCCAAAAGTGGCCTCGGCGCGGTTGATTCGTGAGAGCATTCGGTCATCGCTGATCCCAACGGTAGATTCCGCCAAAACGGTGGGGCTGGTGAGCCTGCCGGGCATGATGTCGGGGCTGATTTTTGCCGGTATCGATCCGGTAAAAGCGATTAAGTATCAGATCATGGTGACGTTTATGCTGCTTTCCACGGCAAGCCTGTCGACCATCATTGCCTGCTACCTGACCTATCGGAAGTTTTACAACGCGCGTCACCAGCTGGTGGTGACGCAATTAAAGAAAACGGGTTAAGCCTGTTTTGTAGGCCCGGTAAGCGTTAGCGCCACCGGGCATTTTTTGTTAGTAGAGCAACGCGTACAGCTGACGACGATACTTCGACGCCAGCGCGTCTCCGGTGCCCAGCGCGGCCAGGATCTCCTGGAACATCTTACGCGCCTGACCGTCTGCGGCAGCGAGATCCTTTTGCAGATGGCTGAACAGCAGCTCCAGCGCCTCTTCGTTACGCCCTACCTGGTGCAGCTGCAGCGCCAGCTGGCTTGCCAGCGTGGCGTCCGCCGGGTTGTCGGCAACCTGCTGCTGCAGCTGCTGAATTTCCGGGGTGTCCGCCGCCTGTTTCAGCAGCTCAATTTGTGCGACCAGCCCCTGATAGCGGGTATCCTGATCCTGCAGCGGAACGGTCTTGAGTACGGCTTCCGCGTCCTCTGAACGGTGCAGGGCGATCTGCGTTTCCGCCAGCAGCAGGCCAATCTGGCTGTTCTGATTCGACAGCTGCCATGCGTCTTTGAGCAGCGGCAGCGCCTCGTCGTATTTGCCTTCCTGCATCAGCGCCATGCCTTCCTGCGCCTTCAGCTCTTCTTCGCGCGGCAGCACTTTATCCAGCAGGGCGCGGATAGCCTCTTCCGGCTGCGGCCCCTGGAAGCCATCAACAGGCTGACCGTTCTGGAACAGATAGACGGTGGGAATGGCGCGCAGGCCAAACTGAGAGGCGACCATCGGCTCGGCGTCGCAGTCCAGCTTCGCGAGAATGAACTGACCGTTGTACTGGGCGGCAAGGCTTTCCAGCACCGGCGTCAGCTGCAGGCAGTGTTGGCTGCGTTCAGACCAGAAGTAGAACAGGACCGGTTTGGTCATCGACTGTTCAAGGGTCTGTTGCAGGTTAGCTTCTGTAATATTGACGATATTCTGTACGGACATGCGGCTTTCTCTTTTGTCGGTTTGTTCTTTACATGGGGATGCGCGTCGTCGCTTCAACTCAGCCGTGTAAAATTTTGTCCATCATCCGGCCCGGCAGCAGGCGTTTTAACCAGCCTACGGCATGGGTGACCAGCGTCACCGGATAGCGCATTTTGGGATGTTCGCTCTCAAAAGCATGGCGCACTTTGGCCACCACCGCCTCTGGCCCGAGGGTAAAACGTGCGGCAATACCGGGGTTCTCGACCGGTTTATCCGCCTGCGTCTGGTTAACGTTTTCGGTAAAGCGGGTGCGGATCGGGCCGGGTTCAATCAGGCTGACCTTAATGCCGCTGTGGCGTAGCTCCATGCGCAGGGCGTCGGACCAGGCCTCCAGCGCATATTTGCTGGCGGCGTAGGCGCCGCGTCCCGGGGTGGAAATCAGCCCCATCACCGACGACGTCATCACGATGCGTCCTTCACCGTGCGGCAGCATGGCGGGAAGCAGGCGCATGGTGAGCTGATGCACGCCGAAGAAATTGGTCGAAAACTGCTTCTCCAGCGTTTCGCGGGAGAGGGTATCCAGCGGGCCATACACGCCGTAGCCGGCATTGTTAAACAGCCCGTACAGACGATTGTCGGTCAGCGCGATCACCTCATCGGCGGCGCGCTCAACGCTCTCCGGCGAGTCCATATCCAGCAGCACGCCGGTAAAGCCCAGCCCGTTCATGCGTTCGACATCGTCGGGTTTGCGGCAGGCCGCCAGGACCCGAAACCCCTGGCGCTTCAATTCGAGCGCGCTTTCCAGACCGATTCCACTGGAACATCCTGTAATTAAGACCGATTTTTGCATAACTTTACCTGTCAGGATCTCCGCTTAATCAGGAGTCATGTTTAACTAAAGGAGCCAGCCGCGTTGCCATCCAGTCGGCAATAAACGGCTGCGCATCGCGATTGGGGTGGATCCCGTCGTCTTGCATCCACTGGGGTTTGAGATAGACCTCTTCCATGAAAAATGGCAGCAGCGGAATATCAAACTCTTTGGCAAGCTTAGGGTAGATCGCGCTAAAGGCTTCATTATACCGACGACCGTAGTTGGCGGGCAGGCGAATTTGCATCAGCAGCGGCTGGGCGTTTGCCGCCCTGATGTCCTGCAAAATGGTGCGCAGCGTTTGCTCGGTTTGCTGAGGCTGGAAACCGCGCAGGCCATCATTACCGCCAAGCTCAACCAGCACCCACCGTGGCTGATGCTGTTTGAGCAGCGCAGGCAGGCGCGACAGGCCCTGCTGCGAGGTATCACCGCTGATGCTGGCGTTGATAACCGACGTCTTGCTCTGCCATTTGTCATTGAGCAGGGCGGGCCAGGCCGCGCTGGCCGCCATGCGGTAGCCTGCGCTCAGGCTGTCGCCAAGAACCAGTAACGTGTCCGCTGCCGCCGCGCGGAAGGTCATCAGAATCAAAAACAGGAAGGGCAAATGCCAGCGGAAAACAGTGTTGAAGTTCATCATCTTAAGAAGTCCGTCGGTCAGGGGGAACACCAGCTTTCCATCCTTACTGGAGTTGAACTCGTTGTCAAACGCGCTGAAACCATCGCGCTGATTGGCGAATCCGGTTCCGGTAAGTCCACGCTGCTGGCGATTTTGGCCGGTCTGGACGACGGCAGCAGCGGCGAGGTCCACCTTGTCGGGCAGCCGCTGCATCAGCTTGATGAAGAGGCGCGGGCCGCGCTGCGCGCGCGTCACGTTGGTTTTGTTTTTCAATCTTTTATGCTGATCCCGACCCTAAACGCGCTGGAAAACGTCGAACTCCCGGCGCTTCTGCGCGGGGAAAATAGCCGTGAAAGCCGCGCTCACGCGAAGGCGCTGCTGGAACAGCTCGGTCTGGGGAAACGTCTCGATCATCTTCCCGCGCAGCTTTCTGGCGGTGAGCAGCAGCGCGTGGCGCTGGCGCGGGCGTTTAACGGTCGCCCGGAAGTGCTGTTTGCCGATGAGCCTACCGGTAACCTTGACCGTAAAACCGGCGACAGGATTGCCGACCTGCTGTTTTCGCTCAACCGCGAGCACGGCACCACGCTGATCCTCGTGACCCACGATCCGCAGCTCGCCGCCCGCTGCGACCGTCGCCTGCGGCTGGTTAACGGTATTCTTCAGGAGGAGGCATGATTACCCGCTGGTTCTGGCGCGAGTGGCGCTCGCCCTCGCTGCTGATTGTCTGGCTGGCGTTAAGCCTGGCGGTGGCCTGCGTGCTGGCGCTCGGCAGCGTCAGCGACCGGATGGAAAAAGGGCTCAGCCAGCAGAGCCGGGAGTTTATGGCGGGAGACCGGGCGCTGCAAAGCTCCCGCCCCGTGCCGCCGGGCTGGATTGACGAAGCGCGTAAAGAAGGGCTGAAGGTGGGGGAGCAGGTAAGCTTCCAGACCATGACCTTTGCGGGCGACACGCCGCAGCTGGCGAGCGTCAAGGCCGTCGATGATATCTACCCGATGTACGGTGACTTGCAGACCCGCCCGCCGGGATTAAAGCCCACGCCCGGTACGGTGCTGCTGGCATCGCGTCTGATGGCGCTGCTGAATCTGAAACCCGGCGACAGTATCGACGTCGGCGACGCCACCCTCAAAATTGCCGGGGAAGTGGTACAGGAACCTGACTCTGGGTTTAACCCGTTCCAGCTTGCGCCGCGCCTGCTGATGAACACCGCGGACGTAGCAGCAACCCATGCGGTACAGCCGGGCAGCCGCGTCACCTGGCGCTATAAGTTTGGCGGCACGCCTGCCCAGCTTGACGCATATGAAAAATGGCTTCTGCCGCAGCTCAAACCGGAACACCGCTGGTACGGGCTGGAGCAGGACGAAGGGGCGCTCGGTAAATCTCTGGAGCGCTCTCAGCAGTTCCTGCTGCTGTCGGCCCTGTTGACCCTGCTGCTGGCGGTGGCGGCGGTGGCCGTGGCGATGGGGCACTACTGCCGCAGCCGCTACGACCTGGTGGCGATCCTCAAAACCCTGGGGGCGGGCAGGGCGCAGCTGCGCAAGCTGATTGTCGGTCAGTGGCTGATGCTGCTGGTCCTGTCCGCGCTGACCGGCGGAATAATGGGGCTGCTGTTTGAAAAACTGCTGATGGTGATGCTAAAACCGGTGCTACCGGCCGCACTGCCGCCGGCCAGCCTCTGGCCGTGGCTATGGGCAATCGGCGCGATGACGGTAATTTCGCTGCTGGTAGGGCTACGCCCTTACCGACTGCTGCTCGCCACGCAGCCGCTGCGCGTGCTCCGCAGCGATGTGGTGGCGAACGTCTGGCCGCTGAAGTTCTACCTTCCGGTGATTATTGCGGTGGCGGTGGGGCTGCTGGCGTGGCTGATGGGGGGCAGCACGCTGCTGTGGGCGGTACTGGCCGGGGCGGTTGTGCTGGCGCTGCTGTGCGGCGTGCTGGGCTGGATACTGCTTAACCTCCTGAAAAAGGTGACGGTAAAATCCCTGCCCGTGCGCCTGGCGGTCAACCGTCTGCTGCATCAGCCCTGGTCAACGCTCAGCCAGCTGTCGGCCTTTTCGCTGTCATTTATGCTGCTGGCGCTGCTTTTAGTGCTGCGCGGCGATCTGCTCGATCGCTGGCAGCAGCAGCTTCCCCCGGAAAGCCCGAACTATTTCCTGATCAATATTGCCCCAGAACAGGTCACTCCGCTAAAGGGTTTCCTGTCGGAGCATCACATTATCCCTGAGTCGTTCTATCCCATCGTTCGCGCGCGTCTGACGCAGATCAATGGGCAGCCAACGGAGGGGAACAAGGACGAGTCGCTTAACCGCGAGCTGAACCTGACCTGGCAGGAGAAACGCCCTGACCACAACCCGATAACCGCCGGCATCTGGCCGCCGAAAGCGGGAGAGGTGTCGATGGAGGAGGGGCTGGCGACGCGCCTGAACGTGAAGCTTGGGGACAGCGTGACCTTTACCGGCGATACCCAGGATTTTACCGCGAAGGTCACCAGCCTGCGTAAAGTGGACTGGGAAAGCCTGCGGCCAAACTTCTTCTTTATCTTCCCGCCGGGGGCGCTGGACGGTCAGCCGCAGAGCTGGCTGACCAGCTTCCGCTGGGAAAACGGCAACGGCATGCTGACCCAGCTTAACCGGGAGTTTCCGACGGTCAGCCTGCTGGATATTGGAGCGATCCTGAAGCAGGTAGGGCAGGTTCTGGAGCAGGTGAGCCGCGCGCTGGAGGTCATGGTGGTGCTGGTGACGATCTGCGGCGTGCTGTTGCTGCTGGCCCAGGTGCAGGTAGGCATGCGCCAGCGCCATCAGGAGCTGGTGGTCTACCGCACGCTGGGGGCCGGAAAGCGGCTGCTGCGGATGACGCTCTGGAGCGAGTTTGCGCTGCTGGGGCTGGTGGCGGGTCTGGTGGCAGCCATTGGCGCAGAGACGGCGCTGGCGGTGTTGCAGACAAAAGTCTTCGACTTCCCGTGGGAGCCTGACTGGCGTCTCTGGTTGATCCTGCCTCTCTGTGGCGCTGTGCTGCTTTCACTCTGCGGAGGCTGGCTCGGCACGCGGCTGTTAAAGGGCAAAGCCCTGTTCCGTCAGTTCGCGAGTTGATTTAGCACGGTGAAAGTTACGCACCGGTTTCAAATGCCGGTGCGTAGTGTTTAAAAAGCACAAAGTGATAATACCCACTCATTTAGTAGCACAAAACATTAAAAACCCGACCACACAGCCCGATTATTTCCAGTTAATATTCACCCGCTAAATATTTAGCAGCGTGTCTATTAAGGAAAAATAATGACTATAAAAAAATCAGCGCTGGCGGCAACGATCGGCGCGGCAGTGGCATTGACTACCTTCGCTTCTCAGGCGGAAATCACCGTTCTTAAGCAGGATCCTCAGGCGGGTAACCCGCTGAGCCGCCTGAACTTCACTGTGGGTGGGAGTATCCGTCCACAGTTCAACATGATGACCGGTGACGGCGACAAAGGTTCTTACAAGCGTAACGGCTTCGACGGCGGCACCCGTTTCCGTTTCGCAGCAGATTACTACCTGTTTGATGACATCAGTTGGGTAAGCTACTACGAGCTGGGCGTGAACTTCCCTGCAATGTTCAACTGGGACAACCACTACAGCGAAAGCGACCACGACACGACGCGTCGTATGCTCTACACCGGTCTGAAGAGCGACACCTGGGGTACGCTGACCTTCGGTCAACAGAACAGCGTTTACTATGATGTGGTGGGCGCGAAAACCGATATCTGGGACTACGACATGATCGGTCAGGCACCAGGTAACGGGATCAAAGGCGATTACGACGGCTCTTACCGTTCACGTAATATGCTGAAATATAAGAAAACCGTGGGCGATGCTGACATTTATGCATCCTACCTGTTTGAAGACAGCGAATACCTGCCGGGCAACGGCCTGCGCTACAAGCGTAAAGGCGGCGGTTCACTGGGTCTGGATTACCACCTGACCACCGATCTGACCTGGGGTGCCGCGTGGAACTACACCCGTGCGGATATGCGTAACCCGGCCAATGGCGACAGCAAAACCTACGACCAGAACATCCTCGGTACCGCGCTGAGCTGGACCCCGGACAACTGGACATTCTCCGTTGGCGGCGGCTGGTATCAGAACTTCATGACCACCAAAAAAGTGTCTGTTAACGACTACTTCGCCGGTGATGCATGGGGTATTGAATACTTTGCGGGCTACAAGTTCCCAATTGGTCAGTATGCGGTTAAATCTATCCAGCCTTACTTCATGGGCGACCGTATTGACTACGTGAATGGCCGCAACTACCAGCGCATCGACAACGGCGTGGGTATCAGCTTCCAGCTGGATTACGGTTTCCGCGTGGACTACGAGCACGTGTTCACCTCCAGCACCGACGACCTGGGCGACATGAACCTGGTGCGTCTGCGTTACGACTTCTAAGTCGTCTGTTCCCCGGTGGCGCTGCGCTTACCGGGGCTACAAAAGCACGCGTAGGCCGGGTAAGGCGTAGCCGCCACCCGGCTTTCTTTTAGCGACCAAGCCACTCTGCAACGTCTTCAAACGTCCCGCGATACACAATCTTCTCCGCTTTCTTCTCCAGCTGATAGCCGTACATCGGGTCGTAATAGTCGTTCAGGAGCGGTACAAGCCAGCTGAAGTGTGCGTCCGTGCTGCCAGATCGTTGCTGTTCCAGCAGCGCGGAATCTAACAGCACGGTGAATTCTGCATACCGCTGTAGCCCCAGACGGCGGCGAATGGCGAACAGGCCGTGGTGCAGGTACTCGCTGTACGCTTTCCAGCCCGCTTCTTCGCCGTAGGCAGCAGAAAAATCTGCCCACATATGGTCGAAATACTCTTCGCGCAGGCGTTCAAGACGGATCTCAAACGGATCCTCTACCACCACGATAGGCGCTTCAACCATGCGGTCACGCAGGCACTCCGGCAGGTGGTTGGAGCCAATCATCCGGCCTTCATCTTCCAGCACCCAGCGCGCGGCGTCTTTTTTCAATAGCTCAACCGCAAGGTGGTTTTCAAAGCTCGCCTGGGAAAGCTGCGGCGTGAGCGTGCGGCCAAACGACGAACCGCGATGGTGCGCCAGCCCTTCCAGATCGATGCCCTGCGCGTGCTGCTTCACCAGCAGGGTTTTACCGTTTCCGGTACAGCCGCCGATAAGCACTATCGGCTTTTGTGACTGCTCAATGGTCACCTGAATCGCCGTCTGGCGCAGGGCTTTATAGCCGCCGCGGATCAGCGGGTAGTCGATGCCCGCCTCTTTAAGCCAGGCCTGCGAGATATGCGAGCGCTGGCCGCCGCGCGCGCAGCAGAGAAAGCCCTCAGGATGGGCAAGGCTGGCTTCACGCCAGGCGTTAATACGTGTCTCACGCGTCTCGCCGTTCACCAGACTATGGCCAAGCGCCAGCGCGGCCTCGGGGCCCTGGCGTTTATAGCAGGTGCCGACGGCGGCGCGTTCGTCGTCATTCATCAACGGCAGGTTAATGGCGGCGGGCATCGCACCCTGGGCAAATTCAATCGGCGCGCGAACGTCGATTAAAGGGGTATCAGACGCGAGGATCGCGCGATAGTCCGTTCCATCGTTCATGGTTATTCCAGAAGAAAACTCAGCAGCAATGGGCGGGGATTGTACGCCGGGGAAGGGGAAGGTCAACTCCCCGGCGCAGATGTCTTACTTGAGCTTTGACTGTGCCCAGACGATACCGCTCGCATATTCCGGCGGCAGGAGAGGGATCATGGCTTCCAGGGTGGCGCTCAGGCGGCCCGTGTCGCTGTCGTTCAGGTTCAGGTGACCGACCTTACGACCCGCGCGAACCTCTTTGTCATACCAGTGCAGATGCACCAGCGGCAGCTTCAGCCAGTCGTAGTTCAGATCGGTGCCGATCAGGTTGATCATCACCGACGGGCTGTCCACCACCGGCTGCGGCAGCGGCAGGTCGGTGATCGCGCGCAGGTGCAGTTCGAACTGGCTGATGGACGCGCCGTTTTGCGTCCAGTGGCCGCTGTTGTGCACGCGCGGTGCAAGTTCGTTGATCAGCAGACCGGACGGGGTGATAAAGCACTCCATCGCCATGACGCCCACATATCCGAGTTCGTGCATGATGGCAGAAAGCATCTCTTCTGCCTGCGCCTGCTGCTCAGCATTGGCGTGCGGGAAGGCGACGCTGGTGCGCAGAATACCGTCCTGATGCAGGTTATGCGTCAGCGGATAAAAGACGGTATGTCCGTCGTGCCCGCGTGCGCCAACCAGTGACACTTCACCGCTAAAGTTGATGCCCTGCTCAACGATGCATTCGCCGTAGCAGTCGTCCGGCAGCTCGGCAGTGTCGTCTGCGCGCAGACGCCACTGGCCACGGCCGTCGTAGCCGCCCACGCGGCGCTTCACGATGGCCAGCTCGCCCAGCATCGCGAAAACATCATTCCACTCGCTTTTATCGGACAGGAGCTGCCACGGCGCGGTCGGCAGGCCGAGCTTGTCGAACAGCTGCTTTTGCGTCAGACGGTCGGCAATGATCGGGAACACGTCGCGGTTTACGAAGGCGTTATGACGCGCCAGTTCGCGGGTCAGCGCGGTTTCCGGCCAGCGTTCGATCTCGGCGGTGATCACGCTCTGGTGGAACGGTACGGCTTCAGGTTCAGCGTCCAGCCCGACGGGCCAGACGGCAATACCCAGCGGCTCACCGGCCTGACGCAGCATGCGGCCTAACTGGCCGTTACCGAGGACGCAAACCTGCTTCATGCCGCACCCCGCGGGTCCGGATTGTCCAGCACTTCGTCGGTCTGGGCTTTACGCCACGCCGCCAGACGCTGATGTAACGCTTTATCGTGCGTCGCCAGGATCTGCGCGGCCAACAGGGCAGCGTTCGCCGCACCCGCTTTGCCAATCGCCAGCGTGCCGACAGGAATACCGCGCGGCATCTGGACGATGGAGTAGAGGCTATCCACACCGCTTAACGCGGCGCTTTGTACCGGGACGCCCAGAACCGGCACCAGGGTTTTGGCGGCAATCATGCCCGGCAGGTGTGCTGCGCCGCCCGCACCGGCAATGATCACCTCATAACCGTTCTCTTCGGCGCTTTCGGCGAAGCTGAACAGTTTGTCCGGTGTACGGTGCGCGGAGACCACTTCGACGTGGTGCGGAACATTCAGGATTTCAAAGATTTCGGCGGCGAACTGCATGGTAGCCCAGTCGCTTTTGGACCCCATCACGATGGCGACACGCGCCGGATTATTGCGGGAAGACATGCGTCTTAAAACTCCTGTGGTGCGAAACACACTGCTTTCGAGGGCACAGAGAATAGCATGTTATACGGGCAAGGAAAACGGTTGCGCGGTTAAATCTTGAGCCGTTGTTGCCATCAATTCATAACAAAACAGACCGCATTCTGGCGGTCTGTTTTTGTCGAAGGGCAATCATTATTTCGTCAGTTCTGCGGTCATATACACGCGGTTGTCGACCTTCGCGCTGGTGATTTTGTAAGACGCGCCCTGTTCAGCAGCCTGTGCAGCAATTTTCGCTTCTGCGCGGTCAAGGGTTGAACCGGTTGCGCTGACGCTCTGCGCGAAAGCGCCGAAGGAAGCCAGGGAAAGAGCGGTAACTGCAACGAAAGTTTTGATGGATTTCATGGTCGTATTCCTTAAGTAATTTATCTTGGATAGGGCGTGATGCCCTGATGTGATAAATAATAGGCCGACCACGGGCTGATTAAAATCGAAACAATTTGCCAATATTGTTCAAAAAAATAGAATGAGCTGTAAGGGGTTAAAACGGAAAAGCGATCAGCTCCACGCCCTGTGGCGTGACTTTGACCATGGATCCTTCTGAGTGCCATGCACCCAACACCACGCGATGGGCCGGTTCGCCGTTGGCTATAAGGGAATGCACGTCAGGACGATGAGTATGCCCGTGGATCAACCACTGAACGCCATGTTTTTCCATCACGTTGACCACCGCTTGAGGATTAACGTCCATGATGGTCATGGATTTGCTGCTGTTGGCGGCTTTACTGCCCGCGCGCATTCTGGCGGCGATGCGGTTGCGGATAAACAGCGGCAGGGCGAGGAACAGCGTTTGGATCCACGGGGTGTGGACTTTGGCGCGAAACGCCAGGTAGCCGGTATCGTCGGTGCAGAGCGTGTCGCCGTGCATGATCAGCACCTTGCGGCCGTAGAGGTCGAGCACCTGCTCTTCCGGCAGCAGCGTCATGCCGCTTTCGCGGGCGTAGCGCTTGCCGATCAGGAAATCACGGTTGCCGTGAATGAAATAGCAGGGGACGCCGGAATCCACCAGCGCTTTAATGGCCGAAGCCATTTCACGGTGCAGCGGGTTAGGGTCATCGTCGCCAATCCAGGCTTCAAAGAGGTCGCCCAGGATGTACAGCGCATCGGCGCTTTTCGCTTCACCGCGTAAAAAACGCAGAAAACCGGCGGTTATCGCCGGTTCTTCTGTTTGCAGATGAAGATCCGCAATAAAGAGTGTCGCCACGAATTACTCGCTGACGGTCACGCTTGTAATCACAACGTCTTCTTTAGGAACGTCCTGGTGCATACCGCTGCGGCCAGTAGAGACGGCTTTGATCTTGTCAACCACGTCCATACCTTCAACCACTTCTGCGAATACGCAGTAGCCCCAACCCTGCAGGCTTTCGCCGGAGAAGTTCAGGAAGTCGTTGTCAGCCACGTTAATGAAGAACTGCGCGGTTGCAGAGTGAGGTGCCTGAGTACGCGCCATCGCCAGCGTGCCGCGGGTGTTTTTCAGGCCGTTGTTCGCTTCGTTTTTGATCGCTTCTTTAGTGGCTTTCTGGTTCATGCCAGGTTCGAAACCGCCGCCCTGGATCATAAAACCGTTGATCACGCGGTGGAAAATGGTGTTGTTGTAGAAACCTTCGCGGCAGTAGTCCAGGAAGTTTTTAACTGTTTCAGGCGCTTTGTCATCAAAGGTTTTGATTACGATATCGCCATGATTAGTGTGGAAAGTAACCATTTTTGCATCCTGTTCCGTTATTGTGGTACGTCGACCCGCGTTCGGGTCATCTATAGGGGCTTGTTATAGCATAACCACAGGATGCGATCACCTTGCATTGTGTGCTGCTTCGGGTTTGAATTACGGGTAGAATAGCCGGTTTTCAACCACACACGTGTTTACATGGAATCTTCGATGTTAAAAATCTTTAATACAATGACGCGCCAAAAAGAGGAATTTAAACCTATCCATGCCGGGGAAGTCGGCATGTACGTGTGTGGTATTACGGTTTACGATCTCTGTCACATTGGCCATGGCCGTACCTTTGTCGCCTTCGACGTGGTGTCACGCTACCTGCGTTTTCTGGGGTACAACCTGAAATACGTGCGCAACATCACCGACATCGACGATAAGATCATCAAGCGCGCGAATGAAAATGGCGAAAGCTTTGTCGCGCTGGTCGATCGCATGATCGCTGAGATGCACAAAGACTTCGACGCCCTGAATATTCAGCGCCCGGACAGCGAGCCGCGCGCGACCCACCATATTCACGAAATCATCGAGATCACCGAAAAGCTGATCGCACGCGGTCACGCCTACGTTGCCGACAACGGTGACGTGATGTTCTCGGTGCCAACGGACCCAACCTACGGTTCGCTTTCCCGTCAGGATCTGGATCAGCTCCAGGCCGGCGCGCGCGTTGACGTGGTTGACGTGAAGCGTAACCCAATGGACTTCGTGCTGTGGAAAATGTCCAAAGAGGGCGAACCAAGCTGGCCATCCCCGTGGGGCGAAGGCCGCCCGGGCTGGCACATTGAGTGTTCCGCGATGAACTGCAAACAGCTGGGCAAGCACTTCGACATTCACGGCGGCGGTTCAGACCTGATGTTCCCGCACCACGAAAACGAAATCGCGCAGTCCACCTGCGCCCACGGCGGCGAGTACGTGAACTACTGGATGCACTCCGGGATGGTAATGGTTGACCGCGAGAAGATGTCGAAATCGCTGGGTAACTTCTTTACCGTGCGCGACGTGCTGAAGTATTACGACGCGGAAACCGTGCGCTACTTCCTGATGTCCGGCCACTATCGCAGCCAGCTGAACTACAGCGAAGAGAACCTGAAGCAGGCGCGCTCGGCGCTGGAGCGTCTGTACACCGCGCTGCGCGGTACCGACAGGTCTGTTCCTGCTGCAGGTGGCGAAGCGTTCGAAGCACGCTTTGTTGAGGTGATGAACGACGACTTCAACACCCCGGAAGCTTACTCCGTGCTGTTCGACATGGCGCGCGAAGTGAACCGCCTGAAGTCAGAAGATATGGCGGCGGCGAATGCGCTGGCGTCCCATCTGCGTAAGATCTCTTCCGTGCTCGGCCTGCTGGAGCAGGATCCGGACGTGTTCCTGCAGAGCGGTGCGCAGGCGGATGACGGCGAAGTGGCGGAAATTGAAGCGTTGATCAAAGCGCGTCTGGAAGCGCGTCAGGCGAAAGACTGGGCGGCGGCCGATGCGGCGCGTAACCGTCTGACCGAGATGGGCATCATTCTGGAAGACGGCCCGCAGGGTACCACCTGGCGCCGTAAGTAAGTCTGTAACGCCCGGTGGCGCTTACGCTTACCGGGCCTACGGGTAAAAGTAGGCCGGGTAAGGCGCAGCCGCCACCCGGCTTTTTTTTACCTTCTTCTCCACCACAACATTCCCATTAGCACAACCCCCGGCAGCCACACCCACAGCAGTTCTGAAATAATCACCTGATGCCCGTACGGCGTGGTATAGCGTGAGAGCGCAAACGGCGCGACCTTAATCACCTGCCACGGCGCAAAGAAGCGTTCATCTGACCACGGCCACAGCCAGCCGACGCCTTTTCCGCCTGTGGTAATCGAATCCAGCAGGCTGTGCGACAGCAGTGATACCGTTAAAAACAGCCAGCACCGCGTCAGGCTGGCCCTGAACCATCGTCGTCCAGTCAGCACGCAAAGTATCGGCACCACAAAGGCGAACAGCAGGGAGTGGGTAAAGCCGCGATGGCCGAAAACATTTCCATACGCGACGCCGAACTTAAACGCCAGCACGTCGGCGTCCGGCAGCATGGCGAGAACAATCCCGGCAAACAGCAGGCGGGGAGGAATCACTTTGGTTCCCAGGCCCAGGCCCAGACAAAGCGGAACAGCAGCGTGCGTAATAACGGTAGGCATTGATATTATCCATGGCAAATCATGGAAATATAGCAGTAATCTCGCCTTAACAGACCTGTTCTGAATTCTGATTTTACGCCGACTCGCGCGCGATAAGCTGCCCGGAAAGCGTAATGCGCTGGGTTTGCAGCGTCGGCTCCTTTAGCGTGCGAATAATCAGCCCGGCAGCCTGACGCCCCGTCTCTTCGCTGGCGGATGAGACATAGGTAAATGACGGCGAGGTGAGGTTTACGTGGAGCATATCTTCGAAACCGACCAGCGCGACCTGCTGTGTTAAAAACACATCTTTACCCACCGTACGCCCGACCTGATGAATACCGGAGATGGAGCCGATCATGGCATCCGGCGAGTGGCAGAGCAGGGCGGTGATAGTATTGTTTTTTTCCAGCAGCTGGCGGGTGGCGAAACCCGCAGCCAGGGTGTCATCGCTGCAGGCCGGAGAGTATTCATCGCGCCAGACCAGCCCGTTTTGCGTCATCGCGCTGCGAAAACCGAGCAGGCGCTGCTCGCGGATAAGGCAGCCTTCACGTCCGCCAATGTAGGCGATATTGCGATGGCCGCGCTCGATAAGATAACGCACCGCCAGGTTTGCCGCCTGACGGTTGTCGCGCATCACCAGATTGCATTTTTCATCCAGCAGCGACTGAGAGACCACCACCAGCGGTAGCGGGCAGCGGCGAATCTGTTCCGGTAGGGTAGAGGTGCGGGTATCCGAGGCCAGATAGATCACCCCGGCGACGCCCTGCTGCTTAAACGACAGCAGGCAGCGCTCAAGATGGTCATGGTCGTTCTGGGGCTGTCCGAGAAAAACCATATACCCCTGTTTTTCAAGATCCTGAACGATGCTCGCCATCACCTTGATGGAGAAACTGTCGCTAAAGTCACGGAGGATCAGGCCAATCAGATTGGACGTATTGGCGCGGAGGTTGGCAGCGGCAACGTTATGAACATAGCCCAGCGTATTGATGGCAGCGTTGACCTTCTCGATCGTTGCCTCTGAGATTTTCCCTTTCTGGCGCAGCACCAGCGAGACGGTTGAAACTGACACACCCGCGTGCTTTGCGACATCAATAATGCTGACTTTCTTCAAAACCGCTCCCTGAAATTTGCCGATTATCAGCCAGATAAAACACGTCTCCCAGCGTACAGGAGACGTGTCGCTCAGGCATCTTATTATTTGCCGATCATGGTGGACATGGTCTGGGCGATAAACTGTGCTCTGGCACCGAAAATCACCTGAATACCGTTATCGCCGACGAAGACCACGCCGCGCGCGCCGAGTCCGTTCAGGCCGTCTTTATCCACCACCTCGCTTTTTGTCACTTCCAGGCGAAGACGGGTGATACAGGCACCGACGGAGTCGATGTTATGCGCCCCGCCCAGCAGGGTGATGATCTCGGTCGCGAGTTCAGAATCCGATTTCTCATCCGCGTTGGCGGTCACTTCAGTGCGGCCCGGCGTTTTCACGTCGAAGCGACGGATCACAAAGCGGAACGTGAAGTAATAAATCAGGCCCATTGGAATGCCGATGATAATGGCGCTCAGGAAGTGGGTCTGGTAGCCGTTAAACGACGGCAGGATCCCGAATGACAGATAGTCGATAAAGCCCGCAGAGAACGACTTGGCGATATGCGCATGCAGCAGGTACATGGTCATGTAGGCCAGACCCGCCATGATGGCGTTAAAGACGTACAGAATCGGTGCCACGAAGATAAAGGTAAACTCAACCGGTTCGGTGATCCCCGTCAGGAAGCAGGTCAGCGCCGCGGAGAACAGAATACCGGCCGCGATTTTCTTATTCTTCGTATGGGCTTCGTGATACATCGCCAGGCACGCCGCAGGCAGCGCGAACAGCATCAGCGGGAATTCACCCTGCATGAACTTACCGGCGTTCTGGTAGGTGTCGCTGCTGAAGGATTTCACCCCTTCTTCCAGCATCTTGAACCAGATGGTCTGGTCGCCATGGATCACCTGGCCTGCCTGGGTGGTGTAATCGCCAAACGAATACCAGAACGACGGATACCAGATATGGTGCAGACCGAGCGGGATCAGTGCGCGCTCCACCAGACCGAAGATAAAGGTCGACGCCGCCTGATTATCGCCGTTTACCACCACGGAGAGCGCGTCGATACCGGCCTGGATATGCTGCCAGACGTACGGCAGCAGCAGCCCCATCAGGAACGAGAGGAACGCCGTTGCAATCGCCACGAAGCGCTTGCCGGAAAAGAAGCCGAGGAACTCCGGCAGCTGCATGGTGTGGAAGCGGTTATAGCACCAGGCCGCGAGAATACCGCAGATCAGGCCGCCGAAGACGCCCATCTGCAGCGTCGGAATGCCCACCACCATGGCGTATTTCCCGCCCTGGGAGGCCATTTCCGGCGTGATGCTTAGCACGGTGCTGATGGTGATATTGGTGACAAACACCGAAACGGCCGCAGACAGCGCCGCGATGCCGGATTCTGACGCCAGACCCACGGCGGAGCCAATGGCAAACAGCATTGGCAGGTTATCAAAAATAACCCCGCCTGCGTTCATCATCAGCGGCAGGTGGAACTTATCGCCGAAGGCCAGCAGCAGGCCCGCAGCGGGAAGCAGTGAAATTGGCAGCATTAAGGCGCGACCAATCATCGATAACTTAGACAGCGATTTAACAAACCCTGATATCAGACTCATGCTGATTTCCCCCGAATAGCGCTTTTTTTGGCGCTGTTATTGTAAGTAGAACGTTTTAGTAGAACGTTCTACTTATCGTGGGCAAAGAGTGAAAAACGCGCAACTGAATTTTCACGTTTCAACAGATGAAATAGCGATTATTTGAAGTGGATCGATAAATAACCGTGATGGGTGTGAGGGGATAGTGAGAGAAATTGCCGGGTGGCGGCTTCGCCTTACCCGGCCTACAAACGGAGACCGTACGTAGGCCCGGTAAGCGCAGCACCACCGGGCATCAAAGGGCTCAGGCCGTAACGGTTACGCTCTGTCCTTCAAAGCTCACGGTCTGGCCCGCGACAATCTTGCAGCGCTTGCGCGTTTCTACCACGCCGTCGACTTTCACCCGCCCGTCGGCGATAACGATTTTCGCCTGCGCGCCGCTTTCGCTCCAGCCTTCCAGCTTGAGCAGATCGCACAGCTCAACGTGCGGATGTTTACCTAATGAAAAAGTCGCCATCTTACGCGTCCTCTACGTCGTGATATTCTTCGCATGCCTGCAAAGTATTCTGAATCAGCGTTGCGACGGTCATTGGACCTACGCCGCCCGGTACGGGGGTAATGTAAGAGGCGCGCGCGGCGGCATCTTCATACACCACGTCGCCAACCACTTTGCCGTTTTCCAGACGGTTAATCCCGACGTCCACGACGATCGCACCCTCTTTAATCCACTCGCCCGGAATAAAGCCCGGCTTACCGACCGCGACGATCAGCAGATCGGCATTTTCGACGTGATGACGCAGGTTCTTGGTGAAGCGGTGGGTCACGGTGGTGGTGCAGCCGGCCAGCAGCAGCTCCATGCTCATCGGACGGCCCACGATGTTAGAGGCACCAATCACCACGGCGTTCAGGCCGTAAGTATCGATGTTATAGCGCTCCAGCAGCGTCACGATGCCGCGCGGGGTGCACGGGCGCAGACGCGGCGCACGCTGGCACAGGCGGCCAACGTTGTACGGATGGAAACCGTCCACGTCTTTATCCGGTGCGATACGCTCCAGCACCTTAACGTTGTCGATACCTGCTGGCAGCGGCAACTGAACCAGAATGCCGTCGATCTCTTTATCGGCATTCAGAGTGTCAATAAGTTCCAGCAGTTCTGCTTCGCTGGTGGTTTCCGGCAAATCGTAAGAGCGGGAGACGAAGCCGACCTCTTCACACGCTTTGCGCTTGCTGCCGACATAAATCTGCGATGCCGGGTTGCTGCCAACCAGCACAACGGCCAGCCCGGGGGCGCGTTTTCCGGCGGCTTTACGCGCCTTCACTTTTTCCGCGACCTCAGAGCGCACCTGCTGCGCAATCGTTTTACCGTCAATAATCTTTGCTGCCATCAGAGAGAAGATTCCGTCTGTAACGTTTGAAAGGGGGGATGCGTGTATTTTGTCAGAAGCGAGCCTCGCTGTCAGTCACCCTTTACGCGTTTTTATCAGCAAGACGCAAAAACCCTTCTTAAGGGATGGTCAATTTCTTAGGCGGGATTAGGATGTGACCTGGCGAAATGGCAGCGTTTTGACATATTTAAAAATCGCCTCCTGAGCTACTTTGTCTCCTCCGAAATAAGCTTTCAATTACTCAATTGAACGTATTTCTTATTCCCGATTATTCGCGGGAAGGGTTATTTACATTTTAAAGGAATAGACATGAAACTCAGCAACATTGCTTCTACTGTTATTGCAACTTTGGCCCTGGTTGCGGGTGCCGCAAATGCAGCAGATCCTGCTGCGCCGGTTTCCGTAAATGGCGGTACCGTACATTTTAAAGGTGAGCTGGTTAATGCCGCTTGTTCAGTAAATACGGATTCTTCCGAGCAGACCGTTAATCTGGGTCAGTATCGCACCGCGAAATTTACTAAAGTGGGCGACACCACCTCTAATATTCCATTCAACATTGAACTGAATGATTGCGATCCGCTGGTTGCCAAAACTGCAGCTGTTGCGTTCACCGGTCAGATCGACCCAACCGACAAAACCCTGCTGGCCGTGACCTCCGGTAACAACGACAACACCGCGAAAGGCGTGGGTATCGAGATCCTCGACAGCAAATCCAGCGTTCTGACCCCAGACGGCGCGACCTTCTCTGCTGCGCAGACGCTGATCGAAGGGACCAACACCCTGAAGTTCACCGCGCGTTATAAATCAACGGCTGCCACCACCGAGCCGGGCCAGGCGAATGCTGACGCCACCTTCGTAATGAAATACGAGTAATTCCTCCGCACAGGGATGTTCAGGCCTCAGGGATGAGGCCCGTCATACGCTATTGCCAGGAACGAAGGATGACAAGGACTGGAACACTACTGCTGTTAACCCTTGCGATGGCTTGCCCGGCATCGGCGCATACCGTGGTGATCGAAGGTGGCAAGGTTCATCTTCGGGGTGAACTGGTGAACGGCGGCTGCGCCGTGGCGCCCGATAGCCAGAATATGCGCATCGACATGGGGCAGTACCGAACCAATTCATTTTCCGGCGTGGGCAGTTTTTCTACGGTGAATGTGCCTTTCACCGTGCGGCTGCTGGACTGCAGCGTGGATGTTTCGCGCACCGTGGGGATCCAGTTTCAGGGCGTCACACCCGCAGAGGATCCGCAGGTCTTTCTGGCGACATCGCGGCCGGGTGAAACACCTGTCAGCAGCGGCGTCGGGCTGGCGCTCTTTGACGAGCAGCAGCGTCAGATTATCCCAAACGCCACGGCCGTCAGCTGGCTGCCGATCGAAACCCGCGAGCTCGCGTTCCATTTTAGCGCCCGCTATCGGGCTATTTCCGAACATCTCGAGCCAGGCAAAATTCAGTCGGATGTCTGGTTTACGTTGATTTATCCATAACACCTGCGAACACATTATTAAAGGTACGGTTGTGATGAATACCCTAATTAAACCAGGACTTTTTTTATCGTTTATTTTGATGATGGTTTCTTCCTGCGCAAATGCATCCGGCGGTATTGCGCTGGGGGCCACCCGCGTTATTTATCCGGCAGAGGCGAAGCAAACGTCGCTGGCGATCACCAACAGCAACAAACAGGAACGCTATTTAATTAACGCGTGGATCGAAAATGCGAACGGGCAAAAAGAAAAAACCTTTGCCGTCACGCCGCCCCTGTTTGTTAGCGAGCCGAACAGTGAAAACACGCTGCGTATTATTTACGCCGGGCCGGCGCTGCCTGCCGACCGCGAATCGCTGTTTTACATGAACGTGAAGGCGATCCCGTCAGTGAACAAAGCCAAAACGGAAAACAATAACGTGCTGCAGCTGGCGATCCTCTCGCGCATCAAGCTGTTTGTACGCCCTAACAACCTGGCGATGCAGCCGGAAGAGGCGCTTTCCCAGCTGCGGTTCGAACGCGCGGGTAACCATCTCAAAGTTAGCAACGCGTCCCCGTATTACATCACCCTCGTCAATTTGAAGCTGGGCGGGCAGCAGCTGGATAACCTGATGGTTGCGCCGAAAAGCTCGGCTCAGCAGGTGCTGCCAGCCGGTGCCAGCGGTACGCTTTCCTGGCAGAGCGTGAATGACTACGGTGCCATCACCCCGGCGCGTAGCGTCAACCTGTGAGCAGAGTCAGGGCGATGAAAAACCACCAGAGACGTTACTGCCCGGTTGCGCTGGCGCTGATGGCTGCGCTCTGGCCGCAGGCTGGCTGGAGCGAAAGCTATTTCAACCCGGCCTTTTTGTCCGACGACACCGCCAGCGTGGCGGATTTGTCGCGTTTTGAACAAGGACACCAGCAGGCACCCGGCGTTTATCGCGTGGATATCTGGCGCAACGATGAGTTTATCGGTACCCAGGACGTGCGTTTTGAGCAGGCCGAGAACACGCCGCCGGTGGCGGGCGGTTTATCGGCCTGCATTACGCGCGCGATGCTTGACCGCTTTGGCGTCAACGTTGCGGCGTTTCCCGAGCTGGCTAAGGTGCAGGGCGAGACCTGCGTTCCGCTGGCTACGGCCATACCCGGCAGCGAAACGGTATTCAACTTTGCCTCACAGCGTCTGGACGTCAGCCTGCCGCAGGTGGCATTGCAGAACAGCGCCCGGGGCTATATTCCGCCCGAACAGTGGGATGAAGGCATCCCCGCCGCGCTGGTGAACTACAGCTTCACCGGTAACCGGGGAAGCGAAGACGACAGCTATTATCTGAACCTGCAAAGCGGGTTGAACTATGGCGCCTGGCGTTTACGTAACAACGGCGCATGGCGGTACACGCAGAATAACGGGCAGCGTCACAGCGAGTGGCAGAATATTGGCACCTGGGCGCAGCGCACCGTTATCCCGCTGAAAAGCGAACTGGTGCTGGGCGACAGCAATACCGGGAATGACGTTTTCGACAGCATGGGGTTCCGCGGCGGGCGGCTCTTCTCGTCTGACAGCATGTACCCGGACAGCCTGCAGGGCTACGCGCCGACCGTGCGCGGGATCGCCCGTACGCCCGCCAAAGTGGTGGTTCGCCAGAATGGCTACGTTATCTATCAAAGCTATGTCCAGCCGGGCGCATTTGCCATTACCGATCTTAACCCGACCTCCTCAAGCGGTGACCTGGAGGTCACGGTCGAAGAGAAAGACGGCACCCAGCAGCGCTATACCGTGCCGTACTCCACCGTGCCGCTTCTGCAGCGTGAAGGGCGCTGGAAGTACGACCTCGTCGCGGGGGATTACCGCAGCGGTAACAGCGATCAGGACACGCCGTTCTTCACCCAGGGAACCCTGATTACCGGTCTTGCCAACGGTTACACGCTCTACGGCGGGACACAGCTGGCGTCACGCTATACCGCGGTGGCCGTCGGAGCCGGAAAAAACCTGGGCGACTGGGGCGCGGTCTCGCTCGATATCACCCACGCCCGCAGCCAGCTTGCGGACGACAGCAAGCATGAAGGGCAGTCTCTGCGCTTCCTCTATGCGAAATCCCTTAACGGCTTCGGCACCAACTTCCAGCTGCTGGGCTACCGCTACTCCACGAAAGGCTTTTACACCCTCGACGATGTCGCCTGGCGCTCAATGGAAGGCTATCAGTATGCCGATAGCCAGAACGATAACGATGTTCCAGACGTGCAGAGTTATCACAACCTGACGTGGAATAAAAAAGGCCGCTTCCAGCTCAACGTATCTCAGTCGCTGGGGGACTACGGCTCGGTCTATATCTCCGGTAGCGAGCAGACCTACTGGGGAACCGATGAGACGAACCTCTGGTACCAGTTGGGCTATGCGGGCGGCGTGAAGGGGATCAACTACTCCGTTTCGTGGTCGTGGAACAAATCCGTTGGGATAGACGGCACCGATCGGATCGCGTCATTTAACGTCTCCGTGCCGTTCAGCCTCTTTACCCGTCAGGGCTATCGCAGGGACAGCGCGATTGACCGCGCCTACGCTACGGCATCCGCCAGTCGAAACAGCGATGGCGACACAAGCTGGCAAACCGGCGTCAGCGGAACGCTGCTGGAGGACCGCAACCTGAACTACAGCGTGACCCAGGGACACACCAGCACCAACGGCGCAAGCGGAAGCGCCAGCGCCAACTGGCAGGCGACTTACGGCACATTGGGCGTGGGCTACAACTACAGCGACGATCAGCACGATCTCAACTGGCAGCTCTCCGGCGGGGTGGTCGGACACGCCGACGGCGTGACCTTCAGCCAGCCGCTGGGCGACACCAACGTGCTGATCAAAGCGCCGGGGGCATCAGGCGTCAGCATTGAAAACCAGACCGGGGTGAAAACCGACTGGCGAGGCTACGCGGTGATGCCGTATGCCACCGTCTATCGCTACAACCGCGTGGCGCTGGATACCAACACCATGAGCAACAACACCGATATCGAAAACAACGTGAGCAGCGTGGTGCCGACGAAAGGCGCGCTGGTGCGCGCCAGCTTTGATACCCGCATTGGCGTACGCGCTCTGCTGACGGTGATGCGCGGTAACCAGCCCGTGCCGTTCGGCGCGGTGGTCCGTGAAACCCGAAGCGGTGTCACCAGCATGGTGGGGGATGACGGGCAAATTTACCTGAGTGGGCTGCCGCTGGAAGGCGAACTGCTGATCCAGTGGGGCGACGGGGCGCAGTCCCAGTGTCGCGCACCTTACAGCTTGTCTGAACAGAGCCTGCAACAGGCAATCACACTTAAGGGGATCAGCTGTGATTAAAACCCAAATCTTTGCCTTGTCGCTGCTGGCGTTACTGCCCGCGACAAACGCATTCGCTACCGTGTGCGTCAATGAGAAAGGCGTGCCGACGGAGGTGCATTACGACCTGACGGATAAATTCAATAGCTCGAATAACCAGATTGGACAGGTCGTGACGCTCAGCGAAAAATCGCAGTGGGTAGGGGTGAATGCCGTCTGCCCGAAGGGCACGACCGGGAACACCACCAAGCGCAGCTATGTGACGGATTATCCAATCACCGGGACCAGCGATGGCTACCAGTATCTGAAGCTGAACGACTATCTGGACGGGGCCATGAAAATCACGGACAGCTATGCTGGCGTGTTTTACCCGCCAAAAAGCTATATCCAGATGGGGAGCCATCCTAACGTCTCCAAAAACAAACCGTTTGGCGTTCAGGACTCCAGCCTGGTCTTCCGTCTTAAGGTGACCCGGCGTTTTATCAACATGGTGGTGATCCCGCGTGCCACCATGTTCCGCGTCTACGTCACCACTACCTCCTCCGATCCGCTAACCACGCCGGTCTATACCATTAGCTACAGCGGAACCATTCAGGTGCCGCAAAGCTGCGCCATTAATGCCGGTAACGTGGTGGAGTTTGATTTCGGTGACATTGGCGCCTCTTTGTTCAGCAAGGCGGGCGTGGGTAACAAGCCGGAGGGCGTCTCATCGCAAAGCAAAACCATTGCGATCAAATGCACCAACGTGGAGGCGAACGCCATGCTGACGATGCGCGTCGAGGCGGAAAAAGTCTCTGATAATGTGCTGGTGTCGGATAACCCGGATGTGGGGTTCATCATTGCCAACGAGAGCGGAGCGCCGCTCACGCCTAACAACCTGACAAGCAAAATTCCGTTCCGCCTTGACGACAGCGCGCAGGCGCAGGTGGGGATCCGGGTCTGGCCGGTGAGCGTGACGGGCAATAAGCCAGCGGAAGGGCGTTTCACCTCGCGCGGGTACTTGCGCGTGGATTACGACTAAGGAGCCAATATGCGAAACGGGATCCGTTTTATCACCGTGGCGCTTCTTGCGCTTTGCACACAGGCTCAGGCGGACACCGCGTTGGGCGAAATTAACATTCGGCTCTACGGCAATATCGTCGATTTTACCTGCGTTGCCGAGGGCAGCGACAGCGACAAGACCGTCACGCTGGGCACCTGGCCCACGAAACAGCTCAGCACCACCGGAAGCCGCACGCAGCCCATGCCGTTTACGCTGAAGCTGACCGGCTGCCCGCCGGGCGCGGCGTCCATTACGTTTTCGGGTAAAGCTGACGGGAGCAATAACGGTTTGCTGGCGCTCAATGACGCCAGTACAGCAAGTCATGTCGCGGTAGAGATCAGGGATGCGGATAAAACGCGTCTGGCTCTCCAGCAGGCCAGCCAGCCGGTGTCGGTTGATGCGCAGGGGAATGCGACATTGTCGTTTTATGCCAATTATATTGCCACCGCAGATAATCCTCAGCCCGGACGAGCCGATGCGGATGCCACCTTTATGATTAACTATAATTAGCACTGACCGCACTCCCTGCAGCTCAGATAAGCTGCAGGGAGTGAATTCAGGTTAAAGCAGTTCGTGCGCTTTGGCGTAATCAATTAATTCTACGATGCTTTGCACACCCAGCTTGGAATAAATATTGGATTTATGCGCGCTAATAGTTTTGTTGCTTAATAGTAGCTGTTCAGCAATTTCCTTATTGGATAATCCATTCGCCAGATACCGTAATACCGTGACCTCACGATTCGATAATGGCATATCTACTGCCATCCCTTTCCCTGAACCCAGGTGGTTTATAAAGTTCAGCGTTTCCGACGGGAAAAAGGAATAGCCCATCAGGATCATTTCTACGGCGTTGTAGATCTCACCCAAATCTTTCCGTTTGCTGACGAAGCCATTTGCCCCGGCGCGAATGGCGCGACCCGCGTAAAATAGCTCTGATTTAGACGAGAGGAACAGAACCTTAATCTCTTTGTTTAAGTTTCTGATTCTCTTAAGTAAAGCGAAAGCATCCGTGCCCGTGAGTTCAATGTCAAGGATCACCAGATCGATAGGGTGATTGCGGATACAGTCAAGGACTTCATGGCTATCGCCAGACTTGAGCTTGACTGCGATATTCTTATTTTTCTGTAGCAGGACTTCTATCGACATTCTGACGATAGGATGTTCGTCCATAATGATAACGGATGCCGGTTTCATTTTTAATGCCTCAGATTGTTAAAAGCGTTATGCAGAGTTTGGTAAAACTCTCGAAATGCCGGAAGGATATAATGTGCAGATCCCTATACCGTAGTATTTCCCTGGAAAGAGCGAAAGCATCCTTGTTTACGTAATGAAAAGAACTATGCCTCAGCGCGGTCATCTCATTAGGCTGGTGTTGGCAAAAAGGTTTTTCTTATTCAAATTTGGTACGCATCTTATTATACAGGGTAAGTTTTTTCCGAAAACCCTGTAAATTAATATCCGCGTATGGGTTTGTATTATCTTCTGGATCTGAATCACTATTTTTTTAAAATTAGCGGAAATATCCTATTATCTCATTTACCGCATATTTTCATCTTTATGTAATAACAAAAAATAACAGATATCTCTGTATGTTGATCAATTGTTAACAAAAATAGACATCATTTCTGGGGGCGAACCCGCGACGCGGAGGTTAAAAATTGCCCTCGCAGGCCGGTAGACCTTCATCCGAAAGTGCTTGCGTTGACCACGATAACGGCGCCAGGTCCGCAGGAGAACATGCTACCCGCTTCGCTTTTTACTCCTGGACGTTGTCGCTAAGCTGCTTGTTTTTACATCATTATCATCTTGTTAACGCTATCTGCATTCGCTTAACGGATGGAGGAAAGTGCTGCCGTTCATTCAATTTATGGCATTTCACAAGGTTTACGCCCATAAATTAGGAATAGTTATAAATTCGATTTTATTGTTAAAAATTAACATTTATGTAACGCAGTTGGTAAGTAAATTCCTAAACCGCTTTAGGAAATAAGGGGTTAGGACGTGAGTGAAAACGTGCAGTCTGAGAGGTTATTAAGAAGATGAAGCAATTCCTGGCGATGGCTCAGCCCCAGCTTCAGCAGGATGCAGCTGAGACGATAGATAATGCGGCTATAGGGGCGATTCTGCATCAGGGCAATCTGACGCAGCGTCTTGCCCCGTGAGAGCTCCTGCAGGATGGGCCATTCATTGCGTGAGAACCAGTCTTTGTCGGAACCCTGCGGGGGGCGGGTATCCAGCAGGCTGTGCTGGAGCGCGGCGGCGTTCAGTTGGCGTTCGAGCACATGAAAGGGACCTGCCGCTTTGCAGAAGAGGCGGGTGTCGTAATTATCGGCCCGGACTAACAGCCAGGGCGTCAGGTACGGAGGAAACAGGCTATGCCTTCTCAACTGATCCAGTTTCTCCAGCAGCCCCGTGGACCGGCTTTCTATATCCACGACCAGACGGGCGGAGGGCCACTGTGTCTGCGCGATAAGGGCGTCGTCCAGCGTGGCGTAGTCGCAGCAGCTGCTCAGAGGAAACTGCCCGTTGAGAAAGCCGGTGCGCAGGTAGTGATCCTCCGTCACCAGAAGGATAAAAGGGGCGTCTGTTTTGCGGGGCTGGCTGATGGACTGGCTCAAAAATTCGAGTCGGTCGAAAAAGGGGGGAGCAAAAGGTGAGCGCGTAAATCCCAGTGCATCACTTCCTGTACGCCGCCGCCGGTAACGGCGCACTGTCATTCGCATGGTCTCCCTCCTGGAAATGGCGTTTTAATCCTCCGGCCATGTCCAGGACGGCCAGTAATATCCCTGGCCGAGGTCTGCGCCTGCCTGCAGTGCCCAGGTACGATCGCGTTCAGTCTCAATACCTTCAATAAGCACTTTCCCGGCCAGCTGAAAGCAAAGGGAAACCAGTTGCCTCAGCGCAGGGGTGTCGCGTAAACGCCAGAATGCTTCCTTATCTATTTTGACGCCGCTTAACGGGAGTCGACAGGATAAAAACGACTGCACTAAGACGTCGTCCACGTCATCCAGCCAGATAGCGTGTCCCTGTCTGCTAAGTTGCTGCAGATTCTGAACCACATGCTGCTTCTGTGCGACGGTTAGCGCCAAAAAGGACGCGAGGTCGACAATCTCAATATTGAGCTGCACGCCAGGTAACCTGATAAGTCGCTGAAAAGACGCAGGCTCCGTCAGGACGGTTATCGGCAGATTAATAAAAAGGTTATGTCCGTGCGGCGTATTTTTTAGCGTGGCAAGCTGCGCTTCAAGCAGGGTTATCGACCACTCAGCGGACCGATCGCAAAAAAAGTCCTCGCTGTGGCGCGTGTCGGACAGAACGCTAAGTACCTCCACGCCAACCTGGCGCAAGGAGGTGAGGGCGACGATAGGCTCAAGCTTAATGCCGACGATGTCCTGAGAAAGGTACTGTAACCGGGGGGGCGTATCGATCAGGTTTTGCGCTGTCACTCCATTGTCCTGTTGTCTGTCAGCCTCCAGGCGGCCGGGATATCTGACTCTAGTGTGACGAGCTGACGTTCAGGAAAACAGCAGGCGTTACTTAAATGCAACTAGGCCTTTTCGCAGCGCTAAATTTTACGGTGAAACAGGGAGAAATGTTGAGAAAATAGCCGTATTTACAATCGGCTAGCGGTAATTGCCCTGGAAAGCGGAAAAGGCATTGACTCACCTGCCATTGACCGTATAATTCTTCGCGTTTCACCACCGCGAAGCACACGCTTCTCAGTGCGCCCTTAGCTCAGTTGGATAGAGCAACGGCCTTCTAAGCCGTAGGTCGTAGGTTCGAATCCTACAGGGCGTGCCATTTCCTCTCAACGCACGTCTTTATTCATCGACATCACCCACGCTATGAAGGTTCTCAGCGGTGCTGGCAGATGTTTTCGGCTCGGGTAGTAAACACAAAAATTATCAGCGGGATAGGTATAATCAGGTAGCAAACGGACAAGTTTGTTTTCGCTAATTTTATCCTCAACCAGATTCTCATAAACAAACGCAATCCCTAACCCATATTCAGCAGCCTGGATCATTGCCGCGTCTGAATCGACAACCAGATCGCCATTAACAGATACCTCCATTGTTTCCCCTTGTGGATCCATAAACTCCCAGCGATACAGCTTTCCATCAGGAAAACAGCGATTTATACACCTGAAATTGACCAGATCTTTTGGTGAGTCAGGCGTGCCTGATTTCTTCAGAAAATCGGGGCTGGCAACGGGAATAAGAGCCATCTTGCCACCAAAAGGAATGGCAACCATATCTTTAGGAACATCTTGTGTATAACGTATTCCGGCATCGAAACCTGAATCGATAATATTGATTTTTCTGTCAGTGGTGAACAACTCTAATTTAATACCCGGGTAATCATTTTTGAACGTAACGAAATGGCTTTGAAAAAAGAGATCAACCACGATCCGGGGTAAGTTGACTTTGATGACGCCTTCTGGCTTTTCTTTGTGGTCATTGAGATTATCAATGACGCGTTTGTAGTCATTCAGGACGGGCGTCACGTCATCAAGAAACGCTTTACCGACGGCAGTCAAAGACAAGCTTCGGGTGGAGCGATTCAAAAGTCTAACCCCAAGTTTTTCTTCAAGATTATTTATGGCGACAGTTAACGTCGGCGCTGAAACATTTAATTCTTTTGCGGCCTGACGAAAACTCCCGTGTTTTACAATAAGAAGTAATATTTCTATATGTTGTAACTCTGGTGCATTTTTCATTGTTAATTCTCATAAAATACTGCATTAAAAATATACTAATTGTTATGCGTTAAGAATGAAAGTATATATTTCCTGTCATTTATCAAAACAGGAATATAAGATGAAAACACGTTATCTGGGAAAAGATAAATTCCAGGTGTCAGCACTGGGGTTGGGTTGTATGGGGATGAGTTTTGCCTATGGTGGCGCCGAAGAATCGGAGGCGATCAATACCATTCACGCTGCGGTCGATTTGGGCGTTACCTTCCTTGATTCAGCGGAAGTCTATGGCCCCTATGATAATGAAGTCCTGGTCGGGAAAGCGATTAAAGGCATTCGCAACAAGGTACAGATTGCGACTAAATTTGGTTTTCGCATCCTTCCCTCCGGACGCGGGCTTGAACGTATGGCTGGTGTTGACAGCCGCCCTGAACATATTCGTGAAGCGGTAGAAGGTTCACTTAAACGTCTCAATATTGAGACTATCGATCTGCTTTATCAGCACCGCGTCGACCCGTCTGTACCTGTTGAAGACGTTGTGGGAACAATGGCTGATTTAATCAAGGAAGGGAAAGTTCGCCATATCGGGCTTTCAGAAGTCTCAGCCGACACGTTACGCCGGGCCTGCAAAGTTTATCCGATTACCGCAGTGCAAACGGAATATTCGCTCTGGACTCGCGAGCCGGAGGAAAGCATTCTCAACGCTTGCCGCGAGCTGGGCGTTGGGTTTGTGCCCTACAGTCCGCTGGGTCGCGGATTTTTAACCGGGAAAATCACGGACAGCTCCGGCTTTGGCGAGGATGATTTCCGGCGGAACCTGCCCCGCTTCCAGAAAGCAGCGATGCAGAAAAACCAACAGCTGCTCGGCCAGCTACAGGATGTCGCGGATAAATACAGCTGTTCCCTCGCGCAGCTGGCCCTCGCATGGGTGATGAGTAAAGGAGATGACATTGTTCCTATTCCCGGGGCTCGAAAAATAGCGCATTTGCAGGATAATGCGGGGGCGGTCAGCCTGAATCTTTCCGATTCTGATATTAAGTTCGTTGACCATGTCTTTACGCCTGACAATATCCATGGGCAAAGATATAACCAGGGTGATTTTAATTTAATCGATAAATAACACACTGCATTACATTCTCCCGCCTCTCTGGCGGGAGAGTTGTTCATCTGTGCATTAAATGTCGCAATAATAAATAGAAGGCTAATGAATTCTTCTTCCGTTCAGTCTTAAGGTTTTCTTAATTTTGAATTGAACTATCTTTCCCATCTGGATTTTTATCATTTCAAACCACGCAATAATGAAATTTTACACTTTTACGCGTAAACTGGATTGATACTAATTATCATTAGCGTTGTTGTGTGCTTTAATCCTGTCCCACAAAGCTATGAGTGGTTACTCCCGTTGGTCTATTAAGGATATGTTCATGAATTCTCGCCTGCTGTCCTGCTTCTCGCTTGCCTTGTTGTCGTCATCTCTTTTCCTTTCCACACAATCAGTTGCCGCCGATAACAACGAAGGTATCGTTGTGTATAACGCGCAGCATGAAAACCTGGTGAAGTCGTGGGTTGACGGTTTTACCAAAGAAACCGGCATTAAAGTGACTTTGCGCAATGGTGATGACAGCGAGCTGGGTAACCAGCTGGTTCAGGAAGGCAGCGCATCGCCGGCCGACTTATTCCTGACGGAAAACTCACCGTCCATGGTGCTGGTGGATAACGCTAACCTGTTTGCGCCGCTGGATGCAGACACCCTGAAGCAGGTACCGGCAGAGTATCGTCCGGCGCACGGTCGCTGGATCGGCATTGCCGCCCGCAGCACGGTATTCGTCTATAATCCTGCAAAACTGAGCGAGCAGCAGCTGCCTAAGTCGCTGATGGATCTGGCGAAACCCGAGTGGAAAGGCCGCTGGGCGGCATCACCGTCAGGCGCGGATTTCCAGGCCATCGTGAGCGCGATGCTGGCTCTGAAAGGCGAAAAGGCCACTCTGGAATGGCTTAAGGCGATGAAAGCCAATTTCGTTGCCTATAAAGGCAACAGCACGGTGATGAAAGCCGTCAATGCCGGCCAGATTGATGGCGGCGTGATTTATCACTACTACCGCTTTGTCGATCAGTCTAAAACCGGTGAAAACAGCAAAAACACCCAGCTCTACTACTTCAAACACCAGGATCCGGGCGCGTTTGTGAGCCTTTCCGGCGGTGGCGTGCTGGCGTCCAGCAAGCACAAAGCCCAGGCGCAGGCCTTCATCAAATACATTACCGGCAAAGAAGGTCAGGAGAGTCTGCGTACCAACAACGCCTTTGAATACGCTGTGGGCGTAAACGCGGCCTCAAACCCGAAACTGGTCCCACTGAAAGATCTTGATGCACCGAAAGTTGAACCTTCAACGCTCAACAGTAAAAAAGTTATCGAGCTGATGACGCAAGCCGGTCTGCTGTGATCCTGAGAGTGAAGTGAACGTCTTATGTCTGGTCTGAGTCTCGACATCGGAAAAAACAGAGTGCAGGAGCCTGCCCGCAGGCGTCCTGCACTGCCGATGGTTGCGTTAGCTGTGTTGTTTTCATTAATGGCGCTTCTGCCTTTGGGTTTTATCATTGCCATTGGCATTGAGACCGGCTGGGAAACCATTAAGGCGCTGGTGTTTCGCCCGCGTGTTGCTGAGCTACTCAGCAACACGCTGTGGCTGACGGCTTTAGCGGTTCCGCTGTGTATCGTGACGGGCGTGGCGATAGCCTGGCTCACCGAGCGCACGCAGCTTGCCGGGCGAGGGATCTGGTCTGCACTGGCGGTCGCCCCGCTGGCGATCCCCGCGTTTGTGCAAAGCTATGCCTGGGTAAGCGTTGTCCCCTCCATGCATGGGCTCTCCGCGGGCGTGTTCCTCTCCGTTCTGGCCTACTATCCGTTTATCTATATGCCGGTTGCGGCGGTGCTGCGTCGTCTTGACCCGACGCTTGAAGATGTCGCCGCATCGCTCGGCACGCCGCCCTGGCGGGTCTTTTTCCGCGTGGTGCTGCCGCAGCTCAAGCTGGCTATCTGCGGCGGCGCGCTGCTGGTGGCGCTGCATCTGCTGGCGGAATATGGCCTGTACGTGATGATCCGCTTTGATACCTTCACCACGGCAATCTATGACCAGTTCCAGTCTACCTTCAGCGGCCCGGCGGCGAACATGCTGGCGGGCGTGCTGGCCTTATGCTGTCTGGCTATCCTGGTGCTGGAAGGCGTAACGCGCGGAAAAGCACGCTACGCGCGCATTGGCGCCGGGGCCGCGCGCGAACAGAAACGCTGGCCGCTGAAGCCTGCGGCTGCCGCGCTGGGCCAGCTGTTTTTCATCGTGCTGATCGTGCTGGCGCTGGGCGTGCCGTTGATTGTCCTGTGCCGCTGGATTTGGCTCGGGGGCGTGCAAAACTGGATGAGTCCCGATCTCTGGCACTCCCTGCGCCAGACGCTGATGCTCGGCGTGGGCGGTGCGCTCCTGACAACGGCGTGCGTGATCCCCATCGCGTGGCTCGGTATCCGCTATCCGCACCGTATCTTCCGGATGCTGGAAGGGTGCATCTATATCACCAGTTCACTGCCGGGCATTGTCACGGCGCTGGCGCTGGTCACCGTCACTATTCATTATGCCCGCCCCATTTACCAGACGGAAATTACCCTGTTCCTGGCCTACCTGCTGATGTTTATGCCCCGAGCGCTCATCAACCTTCGGGCGGGGATTGCGCAGGCGCCGGTCGAGCTGGAAAACGTGGCGCGCAGCCTGGGCAGCACGCCCGCGAAGGCGCTCTGGAGCGTTACGATGCGGCTGGCCGCGCCCGGTACTGCGGCGGGTGCCGCGCTGGTTTTCCTCGGCGTCAGCAACGAGTTGACCGCCACGCTGTTGCTCTCTCCGCTGGGCACGCGCACGCTCTCTACCGGATTCTGGGCGCTGACCAGTGAAATTGACTATGTGGCCGCCGCGCCTTACGCGATGCTGATGATCCTGATTTCACTCCCGCTGACCGCCATTCTCTATATGCAGTCGAAAAAAATTGCAGGGCTATGACATGCTTGAATTAACCGCCATTTCTAAATCGTTTGCTGATGTGCAGGTGCTCGACAGCTTAAACCTGAGCGTTGCGCCGGGGAGCAGGACGGCGATTGTCGGGCCGTCCGGGTCGGGGAAAACCACGCTGCTGCGTATTCTTGCCGGTTTCGAAACGCCTGACACCGGGCGTATTGTCATGCAGGGGAGAACGCTGTTTGATGAAAACCGTTTTGTCCCTGCCCACCAGCGCGGGATCGGTTTTGTACCTCAGGAGGGGGCGCTGTTCCCGCACCTCAATGTGGCAGACAACATTGCCTGGGGGCTGGACGGCACCCGCCACGAGAAACGCCAGCGCGTTGAGGCGCTGATGGAGATGGTGTCTCTGGACAGGCAGCTGGCAACGCACTGGCCCCACGAGATTTCCGGCGGGCAGCAGCAGCGCGTGGCGCTTGCCCGTGCGCTGGCCCAGCGTCCTTCACTGATGCTGCTGGATGAACCGTTCTCGGCGCTGGATACCGGCCTGCGCGCCATGACGCGTAAGGCAACGGCCGATCTGCTGGCCGAAGCGGGCGTGGCTTCGATTCTGGTCACCCACGATCAGAACGAAGCGTTGTCCTTTGCCACGCAGGTTGCCGTGATGCGCTCCGGACGCTTCACACAGGTCGGTACGCCTTATGAGGTTTACACCCGTCCCGTTGACGAAGAGACTGCGCTGTTTCTTGGCGACGCCGTGATCCTGCCAGCTCAGCTCGCTGCCGGGTATGCCGTGTGCGCGCTGGGTGAAGTGCCGACGGACAACGCGCATGCGACAGGACAGGGCAGGGTGATGATGCGCCCTGAACAATTACGCGTGACGGCATGTGCCTCACATGAAAGCCCGATCTCGATTCTTGATGTGGACTTCACCGGACAGCTATCGACGCTCACCCTCGGATTAGCCGGGCAGCAACAGCCCGTGATTCTGAAGACCGTCAGCCAGCCAGGATGGAACCCGGGCACGGCGGTACGCATTGATATTGCTGGCACCGCGCGGGTATTCGACTATTCTTAATATTCGTTAGTAATTTCATGCAACGGGTTGTTATAAAAGAATTTTCCCGAACGTATGGCATTTCCTGAGATTCTCTACCATGCTCATAAAACCTCACCACAATGCGTGAGGTTTTTCGTAGTTGCTGATTAATCTCAAGGAAAAAAGGTTATGAAAAAGACGACTGCTATTTTGTTGGGAACGGCGTTACTGTTTACGACCAATGCTTTTGCTGCTCAGTTGCTGACAAAAAATGAGTTCAAGAAAGTTGCGTCTCAGTATCAAAAAATCGGTACGGTAAGTACCTCGAATGAGGTATCGGTTGATGATGCAAAAAAAGAACTGATTGAGAAAGCCGATAAGAAAGGCGCAGATGTCCTGGTGCTCACGTCAGGGAACACCAACAATAAAATTCACGGTACGGCCAATATCTACAAGAAAAAATAACGTCACTGCAGCCACCCCGAAACGGGGTGGTTGTTCCTCACCCTGTCTCCCCATCTATTCATGTTGTTCGCGGTTACGCTTGCTAACGCATAGATAATGCGTATAGTTCTCATTTGCATTGCTATCAATACATTCTAAGGCCCGACAACGGGTCATTTTTGCGCGCACGTTTAAATGAGTTAACGATGAACAACACCAACATACACAAAACGCTACTGGCGCTCGCCGTTGGCGCGGTAACACATTCCGCCTTCGCGGCGGACGATAAAAAAGAGGACACCCTCGTTGTCCAGGCTGCGCCAGCCAGCGATTTCAAACCCGGTGGCGACCAGTTGGTACCGGCCTTCCTTGACGGGCAGATGGCGAACGGCGGGCGCATGGGGATGCTGGGCCAGCAGAACGCCATGGACGTGCCGTTCAACATCATCAGCTACACCTCGAAGCTGGTGGAAGATCAGCAGGCGAAAACCATTGCCGATGTCGTCGCTAACGACGCGGGCGTGCAGTTCGTCCAGGGGTTCGGCAACAGCGCGGAAACCTACCGTATTCGTGGCCTGAAGTTCGACGGTGACGACATGACCTTTGGCGGGCTGTCCGGCGTGCTGCCGCGCCAGGTGGTGGATACCCAGATGGTTGAGCGCATTGAGATCTTCAAAGGGGCAAACGCCCTGATGAACGGCGCGGCGAGCTCCGGCGTGGGCGGGATGATCAACCTTGAGCCAAAACACGCGGGCGAACTCCCGCAGGCGAAAGTGGGCGTGGACTACACCTCAGATTCTCAGATTGGCACCACGCTGGATGCGGGCCGTCGCTACGGCGACAACGACCAGTTTGGCGCGCGGGTGAATCTGGTGCACCGCGAAGGGGAAACCGGCATACCGAACGATCGCCGCCGCACCACGCTGCTCTCTACCGGCCTGGATTACAGCGGTGACCGCTTCCGCACCTCGCTTGATCTGGGCTATCAGAAGAAAACCTTCCACGGCAGCCCAACCAGCGTCAATATTTCGGCGGTGGATTTCGTGCCCGAGCCGCCGAAAAACGATCGCAACTTCTCGCAGAAGTGGGCCTACAGCAACATTGAAAACGAGTTCGGGATGTGGCGCAGCGAGTACGACATCACCGACGGCTGGACCGCCTATACTGGCCTGGGCGCGCAGCACGCGCATGAGGAAGGGATCTATAGCGCGCCGAAGCTGGTAGATAAAAGCGGCAAGGCAACGGTCAGCCGCCTTGATACCAACCGCATCAGCGATTCCGTCAGCGGCATGGCGGGCATTCGCGGTAATTTCAATACCGGTTTCGTCTCGCATAAGGTCAACGTCGGCTACTCGGCGATGACCAAAAACGAAAAAATCGCGTGGAAAATGTCGGCGACGAAGGATAACCCGACGACCAACATCTACCACAATACCGGCGTGGATATGCCGGATAGCAGCAACCTCAACGGCTCAGGCGGGAAATACAGCGATCCGCTGACCAGCGGGCGCACCCGTACTCAGGGCTGGCTGCTGAGCGATACGCTGGGCGTACTGGACGATAAGCTGCTGTTCACCGCCGGGGCGCGCCATCAGAAGGTGGTCGTTCGCGGGTATAACAAAATTACCGGTGCGGAAAACGCGGCAGACGGCTTCGACGGCAGCCGCTGGATGCCAACCTACGGCGTGGTCTACAAGCCGTGGGAGGAAATCTCCCTCTATGCTAACCATACCGAAGCGCTGCAGCCGGGCAAAACCGCGCCTAATACCGCCACCAACTACGGCCAGAGCACCGGTATCGTGCACTCTAAGCAGAACGAAGTGGGCGTGAAGGCGGACTTTGGCCGCGTGGGCGGATCGCTTGCGCTGTTCGAAATCAAGATGCCGTCGGCGATCCTCGACGACAGAGGCCACTACGGCCTTGACGCCGAGCAGCGTAACCGTGGCGTGGAGCTGAACGTCTTTGGCGAGCCCCTGCTGGGGATGCGCCTCAACGCCAGCGCCACCTGGCTGCAGGCCGAGCTGACCAAAACCAAAAATGGCGTCAATCAGGGGAACGATGCGATCGGTATTCCGAACTTTTACGCCGTGCTGGGCGCAGAGTACGACATCAAGCCGATTGACGGCCTGACCGCCACCGCCCGCGTGAACCACTCCGGCGCGCAGTACGCTGACCTGGCAAACACCAAAAAGCTGGACAGCTACACCACGCTGGATCTGGGGATGCGCTATCGCTTCGCGGTGAACCACAATGCAAACCAGATGACCGTGCGCGCAGGCATCGATAACGTGACCAATGAAAACTACTGGGCCAGCGTGGACGATTCCGGTACTTACATCACGCAGGGCGAACCGCGCACCTTTAAGATCTCGGTTGGCTACGAATTCTAAGCGTTCCATCTCGTTATCCGGGGCAGGGATGCCCCAATCCCTTGCTACCTCCAGCATGAAGTGTTAAAACGTGCCCCTTCTAAAAAAGAGACAGGGGTAGGACGTGAAAGACGCGTCATCCGCTTCAGGCCATGGTAGCGCCGAAGCCTCGTCGGATCAGAATCCGACGCTGCAACGTGGTTTGCAAAATCGACATATTCAGTTAATTGCCCTTGGCGGCGCGATCGGTACCGGGCTGTTTCTTGGTATCGGCCCCGCTATTCAGATGGCTGGCCCGGCGGTACTGCTGGGGTATGGTATCGCCGGGATTATCGCCTTCCTGATCATGCGCCAGCTTGGCGAGATGGTTGTTGAAGAGCCGGTTTCAGGCTCCTTCGCGCACTTTGCTTATAAATACTGGGGCCCGTTTGCAGGCTTCCTGTCCGGCTGGAACTACTGGGTTATGTTCGTGCTGGTGGGGATGGCGGAGCTGACCGCCGCAGGCATCTACATGCAGTACTGGCTGCCGGATGTCCCGACGTGGATCTGGGCGGCGGCCTTCTTCATCATTATTAACGCCGTTAACCTCGTCAACGTCCGCCTGTATGGCGAAACCGAGTTCTGGTTTGCGCTGATCAAGGTACTGGCGATTATCGGCATGATCGGCTTTGGCCTGTGGCTGCTGTTCTCCGGCCACGGCGGCGAGCGCGCCACGATCGATAACCTCTGGCAGCACGGCGGCTTCCTGGCGACCGGCTGGAAAGGGCTGATCCTCTCGCTGGCAGTGATCATGTTCTCCTTCGGCGGATTAGAGTTGATTGGCATCACCGCCGCGGAAGCGCACGACCCGCATAAAAGCATTCCAAAAGCGGTTAACCAGGTGGTATACCGTATTCTGCTGTTCTACATCGGCTCGCTGGTGGTGCTGCTGGCGCTCTATCCGTGGGTGGAAGTGAAATCCGACAGCAGCCCGTTCGTGATGATTTTCCACGATCTGAACAGCAACGTGGTCGCCTCGGCGCTGAACTTTGTCATTCTGGTGGCGTCTCTGTCGGTCTATAACAGCGGCGTTTACTCCAACAGCCGTATGCTGTTTGGCCTCTCCGTGCAGGGCAACGCGCCGAAGTTCCTTACCCGCGTCAGCCGTCGCGGCGTGCCGGTAAATTCCTTGTTCCTTTCCGGTGCCATTACGTCGCTGGTAGTGCTAATCAACTACCTGCTGCCGAAAGAGGCCTTTGGCCTGCTGATGGCGCTGGTTGTCGCCACGCTGCTGCTTAACTGGATCATGATCTGCCTGGCGCACCTGCGCTTTCGTGCCGCGATGCGCCGCAAGGGACGCGAAACGCAGTTCAAAGCGCTGCTTTACCCGGCGGGGAACTACATCTGTATCGCTTTCCTGGGGCTAATTCTGGTGCTGATGTGCACCATGGATGAAATGCGTCTTTCGGCGATGCTGCTGCCGGTGTGGGTGGTGTTCCTGTTTATTGCTTTTAAGCTTTCCCGCAAAAAGTAGCACGTTTTTCACCCTCTCCCTGTGGGAGAGGACCGGGGTGAGGGCACCAGACCGCACTTACCTTCACGCCCGGGTGCCTACACAGATTACCTGGCAATGACCCCCGACAGGGCGCGAATATCGTTCCCGGTCGGGGACTGGTGAATACGCAACCCAAATTCATCCACCACCGCGAAAATATGGTCGAAGATGTCAGCCTGAATCTCCTCATATTCTGCCCAGACCACCGTATTGGTGAAGGCATATATTTCAATCGGCAAACCATTCGCGTCAGGTGCTAGCTGACGCACCATCAGCGTCATATCTTTGCGAATGCGCGGGTGGTTGCGCAGATATTCGTTCAGGTAGGCGCGGAAGGTGCCGATATTGGTCATCTTGCGCAGGTTTAGTACCGATTCCCCTTCACCGTTCTGCTGATTCCACAGGTTAATTTCCTCATGACGTGCGGCCAGATAAGGCTTCAGCAGTTTCGCCTGAATGAGTTTCTGCTGCTCCTGCTCGTCGAGGAAATGAATACTGGTGGTATCAATATTCAGGCTGCGCTTAATACGTCGCCCGCCGGAGGCCGACATGCCGCTCCAGTTGATAAAGGCGTCGGAGACCAGGGCCCACGTCGGAATGGTCGTAATCGTATTATCGAAATTGCGTACTTTCACGGTGGTCAGGCCGATATCCGTCACCGTGCCGTTGGCGCCGTATTTAGGCATCTCCAGCCAGTCGCCGAGCTTGAGCATGTCGTTGGCGGAAAGCTGAATACCCGCCACAAGTCCGAGTATCGGATCTTTAAACACCAGCATCAGCACGGCGGCCATGGCGCCCAGACCGCTTATAAGAATCGCCGGGGACTGGCCGATGAGCAGGGAGATAATCAATATCCCCACCAGGATGGCGCTCACCAGCTTGATGCCCTGGAAGATCCCTTTCAGCGGCAGCTGTGACGCGGTGGCCATTTTCTGCGACAGATTGAAAATCACGTCCAGCAGCGAGAAGAAGGAGAGCAGGGCATAAACCATTACCCACAGCCTGGCGCAGGTAGTGAGAATTTCCGCCGCTTCGCTGCCTTTTTGCAGCCACAGTACCGCCTGGACGTTGACAATTATCCCCTGCAGGGTAAAGGCCAGACGGTGAAATAATTTATTCTGGGTGATGATCTGCAGCCATAAATGGCTGCTGGCCTGCGCGCGTTTTTCGAATGCGCGAAGCACCCCTTTGTGCAGAATAAAATGAACGATGATGGCGGTCAGAAAAATAATACCAAAGATAATCACTAAAGAGGTGGTGTGATTAATTTCAATGCCTAACTCTTCAACCTGAGCAATCAATTCCTGCATAACGTCTCCTGTATTTTTGCAGCCCCATAATGGCGGCTGCGGATCTATTATGCAAATTCACGAACTTATTTGGCGGCCTGGCAGACCTTTACCACCGGCAGGCACAGGCTATGGCGGATGCGCAGCGTCGCCAGAGCCAGCACCACCATCATGGCCGTTTCCACCATCAGGAAAACGTTAATCGCCTGGGTGTAATCCCCGTGATGGTTTTGCAGCGCGTGCGGCAAGATTGCGCCAAAAATGGCCGGGCCAAGACCCAGCGCGGCCTGCTGCAGCGTGCTTAAAATAGCGCTCGCGGCCCCCGCGTCGTCAGGCTGAATGTCGCGCATCCCGATGCGGTAGAAGCTGTTCACGATCAGCGCCTGCCCGTAGCCCACCAGTCCGGTGGCGGGTGCCAGCGTCAGGGCGGTATTCTCCATGCCCCAAACGCGGAACGTGGCGATCAGCGCCAGCAGGCCGGTAATCTGGATCGCCAGACCCGTCAGCAGGATAGTGCTGGTGCTGTAGCGGGCAATCAGCCGCGGTGCGAACCACGCCGACACAAAGTAGGTCACGCCCAGGGCGATAAAACTGTTCCCGGACTGCCACGGCGCCATCCCCAGACCGGTTTGCATGGTCAGGGCCATACAGAACATAAACCCGGACCAGACGCTGAAAAAAAGCATCGCAATCAGAATGCCAAAGCGCACGCTGCGAAGCGCAAGCAGGCGCGGCGGGATCAGCGGGTGGGCATTCTCACGCTCTTTTTTGCGCGCATTCAGCGCCATCAGCCAGGCCAGCGGGACCAGGGCGAGCAGCATCGTCTTCAGCGGCCAGGACCAGTGCCACTGCGGGCCGAGCGCCATCGGGAACAGCAGGCAGCAAAGCATGATGGCCAGCAACACGGTACCCGGCCAGTCGATGCGTGACGGCGTCTCGCGACGGGTTTCCGGTACGAAGCGGCGGCTCAGCGCCAGCACCACCAGACAGATCGGCACGTTGATAAAGAAGGCGTTACGCCAGCCCAGTCCGGCGATATCCGCCGACACCAGCCAGCCCCCGCCCATCTGCCCGACGATAAACGCAATCCCGCCGATGCCGCCGAACAGGCTGATGGCTTTTGCATGCGCCGTACCTTTCAGCGTCACGTGCAGCGTGGCAAGAATTTGCGGCATGATCAGTGCGGCACCCGCGCCCTGAACGATGCGCGCGGCGAGCAGCTGTTCAATGTTCCCCGCCATTCCGCACAGCAGCGAGGCCAGACCAAAGCTCGCCACACCCCACATAAACAGACGGCGACGGCCAAAATTATCCCCCAGCTTGCTGCCGAGCGCGAGGCAGACGGCAAAGGCCACGCCGTAGAGCGCGACGATCAGCTCCAGCTCGGTGGCGGTAGCGTGCAGTGAATGGGTAATGGCGTCCAGCGCCACGTTGGTGATTGAGGTATCAATCATCGGCAGCATCTGGCCGGTTAACAGCAATATCAGGCCAGCGCGACCCGGTGAAACAACTGACGTATTCATGGTAACTCCATTGCGTCATTCAACAGATGGTCGTAGCATCTACCATCAGATAAACGGGTACCAGTTCTTGCTTATACTGGTACTGGCACTACCATGCAGGGGGATTTATGGCGCTGATGTCTGAACCCGTCGTCTCACTTCAGGATGACACCCGAAAACAGCTGGGGGCATTTTTACGCGCGCGGCGTGAAAGCCTCGATCCGCAGCGCTTAGGCCTGCCGCGCAGCGGTCGCCGCCGCACGCCCGGTCTGCGTCGGGAAGAGGTAGCGATGCTCGCTGAAGTGGGCGTAACCTGGTACACCTGGCTTGAGCAGGGCAGGGACGTCAATCCGTCCAGCGCGGTGATGGCGGCCGTGGCAAAAGCGCTGCAATGTACCCCGACCGAGGCCCGGCATCTGTTTGTATTAGCGGGTTTGCCGCCGGGTGAAGCACCCCAGGCGGTCTGCTGCGAGGGCATCAGCGAGGGCACACGCCGCCTGCTCGACACCCTGCTGCCAAAACCTGCCAGCATCCAGAAACCCAATTTCGACATCGTGGCGTGGAACGACAGCTTCGGCCACCTGATGGGGGTGGATTTCAATGAAATCCCACCGGAAGATCGCAACTGTATTTACCTGTTCCTCACGCATCCGGCGTGGCGCGCGCGCCTCGGCAGACGCGACGACGTGCTGCCCATCTTTGTCTCCTATTTCCGCGCGGCGATGGCCGAGCACCGGGGTGACCCATTGTGGGAGGCCAAACTGGCGCGCTTCTTTGCGGTGTCCGAAGAGTTTAAAACCCTGTGGCACCAGCGTAACGACGTGCGCGGCGTGGAGAACCAGCTCAAGCTGTTTACCCATCCCGAGCTGGGAGAGTTTACGCTGCAGCAGATGTACTGGTATTCCGCACCGCGAAACGGGTCGCGTCTGCTGGTGTATCTGCCGGTAGATGAGGCAGGGGAGAGGGCGATGGCGTGGCTGGCGGCGCAGGGGAAATAGTTTTTTGCGAGGGGCTTTCAGGGAGTAAGAGCCGATTCTGCTAAGTGGATGAGACAGGTGTAAGGTGGGTTTAACTTAATCCAGTCGACTGAATCGACATCATTTCGATGAGGTGTTAAGTCGTCTATACTCACGCCATGAGAAACCACCATGTCGCCACTGATGATTGATTCCGCAGATTTCAGCCAAAAATTAGGCCTTATCTCCCGAAACGTGGAACATACTGAAGCGTTTCTTGCGCGGGGCACGGTGGATTTTCATCTGCCAGGATTTATGCTGCCGGTGGGATATCGCCTGTTAAAATCGCGCAACGGTGATGAATATCGTCTCGTCACCACCGACGACGGAAAACCCTATACGGCGTATGCCGTTAAGTTGACGTTTCATAAAGAAATTACCTTTCCCCACGGGGCTGCGACACAGGTTATGGTCTGGCGTACGCCACGCGCTGTCCATCAGCGGGTAATCAGTGGATTACCCCAATCCTTCTTCCAGTGGGTGCTAAGCGAATACGACATTGTGGTTTCTGACAGCGAACAAACCGGTGACGGACAGCGGTTTTGGTTACGCATGATCGACTGGGCATTCAGCATGAATTATCGGATAAGCGTGGCGGACGGTACGGTAGGGGAAGAGTGGCACTTAACACCGGTGAGTTCATACGCCGAGCTGGAGGAGCGCTGGATTGCGTTTGCCTGGGGATACGATCGCGACGTGCATCCACATCGCAGGTTAGTCATCAGTAAAGCGTAACGGGCCGCACAGAGCGGCCCGTGTTGATTAGCACTCAGTAAGAATCGTGCTCAGCGGCAGGCGAGATTTCGGCAGCGTGGCGTTGAAATCTTCCACGCTGTGATGCCCAACCGGCACCACCACCAGGCTGGTGAAGCCCTTCTCTTTCAGGCCAAACTCTTCGTCGAGGATCGCAGCGTCGAAACCTTCGATCGGTACCGCGTCCAGGCCCATTGCACCCACGCCCAGCAGGAAGTTGCCGACGTTCAGGTAAACCTGCTTCGCCATCCACTGGTCGTCATCTTTTAGATCCACGCGGTGCATGTCGGCAAAGTAGGTACGGCCCTTATGGTTCGCGGCTTTGGCTTCCGGGGTGTTGAAGCGACCGTCGGCTTCTTCCTGATCGACAACGCGCTCCAGCCAGGCATCGTCCATCGCGGTTTTCGCGCAGAACACCACCACGTGAGATGCATCCAGCATTTTGCGTTCGTTGAACACATAGGTGCCTGCCGCGGATTTCGCCACCCGCGCTTTTCCTTCCTCGGTGCTGGCCACAATGAAGTGCCACGGTTGGGAGTTGGTGCTGGACGGGCTGTACTGCAGCAGGGTTTTGATTTTTTCCGCTTCTTCCGCGGTCAGTTTTTTGCTTGCGTCGAACGCCTTGGTGGAGTGGCGTTTCAGGGCGACAGAAATGATATCCATAACAACTCCTGGTGATGAAATTCGCCCGCTCGCGGGCGCGAAAGGAAAGCAGATTACCGCGCGAAGCGGCAAAAGATAAGTGCAATTCGAGCGCTTAATCTGTTCGTCTCAGACGAACAATCAGACTGGCCTAATCCACTTCTGGTCTTTTTTCGGCAGCTTATCCACCACCAGATGCCAGGAGTCATTAATGAGGTCGGTAACCAGTTCCGGCGTCACGTCGTCAGTGCCGTAAAGGGAAATCCAGTGCTTTTTACTCAGATGGTAGCCGGGTTCTACCCCGCGGTAGATCTGCTGGTTTAACAGTGATTTCTCCGGGTCTGACTTCAGGCTGACGTGCGGCCGCCCGTGCGCGACGGCCACAATCATGAAAATTTTTCCGCCCACTTTGAAGACGTCAAACTCCGGCCCGAACGGCCAGCAGTGTTCGGTGAACGGCAGTTCCAGGGCCACACGCATAGCGTGCTCCTGTAAGGCTTTACTCTCCATTGGCGTCCTCATACGCAAGCCCGCGCCACATCACCTCAAAGCCGAGCGCTTTAAAATCAACGGCGCGGGACGGATCGCGGGTGGCAAATTCCATCGTGCTTTCAGCCAGCGATAAGAAAAGTGCATCGCCAAACGTTTTAAATTCATCCGACATAAACACCGGGCGCACCGAGCGGCGGCACAGCTCATGGAGTTCCGGGAACATATCTTTCACCGCCTGTTCCGTTTCGACGCTCAGCTTTTCACTGACGCCAATCTGGCGGATCGCCGCATGAGAAACGGGGTTACGTATACCCCAGTCCACATAGCTGTTCCAGATATTGCGGGTATGTTCTTTAGGCAGCGTGATGGTGCGATCGAGGTTCGCCAGCATGGTCTGGCAGAGATCCTGCTTCAGATGCACATAGAGGGCATTCAGCAGATCGTCTTTCGTAGCAAAGTAGCGGAACAGGGTACCTTCGGCGACGCCCGCCTTACGGGCAATGAGCGCCGTTGAGGCGGCGATACCTGACTGTGCAAACGCCGCCGTTGCGGCTTCCAGTAAGGCCTGTTTTTTATCTTCACTCTTCGGACGTGCCACTAAATTGTTCCCCCTGTCAATGATTAAAACCCTGATTGAAACACGTGCTTTGACACGCTGCAACGCGGAATGTCAAAGATCGAAAACGTCTTGACGACTTTATCATCATATCTATAATGAGTGCTTACTCACTCATAATCAAGTTTACCCTGCGCACGCTATCGGATGGGGCGCGTTTTCGGGTCAGGATATGAAAAAACCTCTCTTCATCTGCGTGGTGTTAATCATGATTATTGCTTCAGCCGCGAGTTTACCGTTTGTTCTGAATGCCGGATTCGGCCAGCCGCCGCAGGGTGAGCAGCTCACTGAAGTGGAGGCCTCCCCTCAGTATCGCGAGGGGAAATTCCACAATATGCTGCCGACGCCGGGTTATAACGGTGACAAAAACATGCTGGTCGCAATGTGGGAGTTTCTGACCAAAAAAACCGAAAACGCCCGCCCGGCCCGGCCGCTTCCGCTGGTGAAAACCGATCTTGCGAGCCTGCCGCTGGAGCAGGACACCCTGGTGTGGCTCGGTCACTCCTCGTGGTACCTGCAGCTCGCGGGCAAACGGATCCTGATTGACCCGGTTCTTGGCAACTATGCCGCGCCGTTCTCGTTCCTCAATAAGGCCTTTACCGGCGAGTATCCGTGGCGCGCTGAACGCATGCCGGAGATCGACCTGCTGATTATCTCGCACGATCACTACGATCATCTGGATTACGCCACTATCAAGGCGCTACTGCCGAAGGTGAAGCGGGTGGTGACGCCGCTGGGCGTGGGATCCCACCTGCGCTACTGGGGAATGAAGCCCGAGATTATTGACGAGCGCGACTGGAACCAGTCGGTACGCATCAGCGATGAATTGACGGTGCATGTTCTGCCAGCACGTCACTTCTCCGGGCGCGGCATTAAACGCGATCGCACCTTGTGGGGCAGCTTTATGTTCGTCACGCCAGAGCAGAAGGTTTACTACAGCGGGGATTCCGGTTACGGCCCGCACTTTAAGGCCATCGGCGAGCAGTTTGGTGACGTGGACGTCGCCATTATGGAAAACGGCCAGTATGACCAGGACTGGAAGTACATCCACATGCTGCCGGAGGAAACGGCGCAGGCCTCGGCGGATCTCAACGCGAAAGCCGTGGTGCCCGGGCATAACGGACGCTTCGTGCTGGCGAAACACGCCTGGAACGATCCGCTGATCCAGCTGGCAAAAGCCAGCAAGGATAAAAATTATCGGCTGCTGACGCCGGAACTGGGCGAGCCCGTCAGGGTAAGCGACAGCGCACAAACCTTTCGTGCGTGGTGGGAATAATGTTTAAGCGAGAAGCAGAGGGGGACAGCAGTATGACCATTTCCGCTCAAGTCATCGACACTATCGTCGAATGGATCGACGACAATCTGCATCAGCCATTACGTATAGAAGAGATTGCCCGCCACGCGGGTTACTCGAAGTGGCACCTGCAGCGGCTGTTTATGCAGTACAAAGGGGAGAGCCTGGGACGTTATATCCGTGAACGTAAGCTGCTGCTGGCGGCGCGCGATCTGCGAGAATCCGACGCTCGCGTGTACGATATCTGCCTGCGCTACGGGTTTGACTCGCAGCAGACGTTTACCCGCATCTTCACCCGTACGTTCAACCAGCCGCCGGGTGCGTACCGTAAAGAGAACCATAGCCAGACACATTAACCTGTCGCGTGCAGGCCGGGTAAGGCGTAGCCGCCACCCGGCTTTTTTGTGAGCTCAGGACGCGAGTGAAAACCAGCGTCGCCAGACGAAACGCAGCACGAAGAATTCAATCGCCCCGAGCAGTAAAAACCACACGCAGAACAGAATGGTATAGAGCTGGTTCAGATCGACCATGTGAAAGGTCTGAACCAGCTTTTGCGCCAGCACCAGCCCAAGCGAAGGCGCAGGGAGCAGCAGGCACGAAAGCAGGGCCAGCAATAAAATGCCGCCTGCGGTGAGCAGCGATTCTAGCGGGTGTTTCATCGTAATGTTAATCGTCAGTTAAAAATGTCATTGTCCGGCATTCTGTAACGTAAAGCAATATCAGCCCCGCTGACCTTTTTGAATAAAACAAAGACATTATTACTGCGCACAAATAACAACATACGACCCGGCGTTTATATTAATATCGCGTTATGTAAATAAACGTCTGAATCAGGAAAATAATTTTACAAATGTATAGGTGCTATAACCAATTAACGTGGCAATAACAATGGCCGCGATAACGTATAACACCAGTCTGCGCCCGCGATAAATACCCCACATGGTTCCCCCTCGTTTAGTATTGGTTTAGAAATATTTTGTAAAAATCAGCTCATCGAAATAGTTTTAATCAGTTTTGAATAACCGAGAAGTCATTATATTGCGGTAGATCAATTTTACCCGCAAGACTTTAAAATGAATTTATTTAAGCCCGAAAGGAATTCAGGCTTCAGTTCACCGGATATTGAAGGAAAAATACGATGACCGAAAAAAAATTGTCCCCAAACATGCCGCCTTCCGGCGGGCTGGCATACCAGCAGACCGCAGAGCAGGTGCTTGCACACGCGCAGAGCCAGGCCAGCGGTCTGGATCGTGCGGAGGCGCAGGCGCGTCTGCAAAAATCAGGTCCGAACGCGCTGCCGGAGAAAAAAGGCAAGCCCGCCTGGCTGCGTTTCCTGGCCCATTTTAATGATGTGCTGATTTATGTCCTGCTGGCCGCCGCCGTATTAACGGCAATAATGGGCCACTGGGTGGATACGCTGGTTATTTTAGGCGTGGCGGTAATTAATGCCTTAATTGGCTATATTCAGGAAAGCAACGCGGAAAAATCCCTGAAGAGTATTCGTAATATGCTCGCCAGCGAGGCGCGCGTTATTCGTAACGGTAACCATGAAACAATCCCCACAACTGAAATAGTCCCGGGCGATATTATTGTATTACGCGCGGGGGATCGTATTCCGGCGGATATGCGTTTAATCGAAGCGCATAATTTACGCGTGGAAGAAGCGATTCTGACCGGTGAATCCACCGTGGTGGATAAACACGTTAATCCGCTGAGCGGCGAATTACCGCTGGGCGATCGTACCAACATGGTCTTCTCCGGGACGACAGTCAGCGCGGGCGGCGGCGTCGGTGTGGTCACCGCGACCGGTCAGGATACGGAACTCGGCCACATCAACCAGATGATGGCGGGTATCGAAAAGCACCGCACGCCGCTGCTGGTGCAGATGGACAAGCTGGGTAAAGCGATCTTCGCCATTATTCTGGCGATGATGGCCGCGCTGTTTGTCTTCAGCCTGGTATTCCGCGAAATCCCAATGGGCGAGCTGCTGCTCTCCCTGATTAGCCTGGCGGTCGCCTCCGTACCGGAAGGTCTGCCGGCAATTATCTCCATCATCCTCTCCCTGGGCGTGCAGGCGATGGCGCGCAAGCGGGCGATTATCCGCAAGCTGCCGACGGTTGAAACCCTGGGCGCGATGACCGTGGTCTGCTCGGATAAAACCGGTACCCTGACCATGAACGAGATGACGGTCAAAGCCATCATTACCGCCGACGCCTGCTATCGCGTGGACGGCAACAGCTACGAGCCGGTGGGCAACATCTACCTGGAAGGCAGCGACGAGCCGGTGCAGATCCAGCCGGGCACCGTGCTGGAGCAGTACCTGCGCACCATCGACCTGTGTAACGACAGCCAGTTGATTCAGGACGATCGCGGGCTGTGGGGCATCACCGGTGGGCCGACCGAGGGCGCGCTGAAGGTGCTGGCGGCGAAGGCTAACCTCGAGCCTGTCGTGACCACGCTGGTTAACAAGATCCCGTTTGACTCGCAGTACAAGTACATGAGCACCCACTACCAGATTGGCGGTGAGGAGCAGATCCTGATCACCGGCGCGCCGGACGTGATTTTCGCCCTCTGCGCGCAGCAGCAGACCCGCAACGGTGCGGAAGCCTTCAACCGCGCGTACTGGGAAAGCGAGATGGAGCGCTATGCGCGCCAGGGGCTGCGCATGGTCGCCGCGGCGTTCAGGCCGGCGAACGGCGAGCAGGAGCTGACGCACGATGACCTGAGCCACGGCCTGATCTTCCTCGGCATCGCAGGGATGATGGATCCGCCGCGTCCAGAAGCGATTGACGCGATTAACGCCTGCCAGCAGGCGGGGATCCGCGTGAAGATGATCACCGGGGATCACCCGCAGACGGCGATGAGCATTGGCCAGATGCTGGGGATCACCAACAGCGAGCAGGCGGTTACCGGCTACGAGCTGGAGAAGATGGACGACGCCGCGCTGGCGGACGCCGCGGTGAAGTATGACATCTTCGCCCGTACCAGCCCGGAGCATAAGCTGCGCCTGGTGAAAGCGCTGCAGGACAAAGGTGAAATCGTCGGCATGACCGGTGACGGCGTGAACGATGCCCCGGCGCTGCGTCAGGCTGACGTGGGCATCGCGATGGGCATCAAGGGCACGGAAGTGACCAAAGAGGCGGCGGATATGGTCCTGACGGACGATAACTTCGCCACCATCGCCAGCGCGGTGAAAGAGGGGCGTCGCGTTTACGACAACCTGAAGAAGACCATCCTGTTCATCATGCCGACCAACCTGGCGCAGGGGCTGCTGATTGTGATTGCGCTGCTGGCGGGGAACATCATTCCGCTGACGCCGGTGCTGATTCTGTGGATGAACATGGCTACCTCCGCCACGCTCTCCTTCGGCCTGGCCTTTGAGGCCGCCGAGCGCAACATCATGCGCCGTCCGCCGCGTCAGACCGGGCAGCACGTGATGGATGCCTACGCCGTCTGGCGCGTGGCCTTCGTCGGCACCATGATTGCCATCGCCGCCTTTGCGCTGGAAGCCTGGCTGGCCCCGCGCGGCCACAGCGCGGAGTTCATCCGCACCGTGCTGCTGCAGATGCTGGTCTGCGCCCAGTGGGTGTACATGATTAACTGCCGCAACACTGAAGGGTTCTCCCTGAACCGCGGTCTGCTGGCGAACAAAGGGATCTGGCTGGTGACGGGCGTGCTGTTCCTGCTCCAGGCGGCGATTATCTACCTGCCGTTTATGCAGATGCTGTTCGGCACCGAAGCCCTGCCGCTGCGCTACTGGTTTGTGACCCTGGCCGTTGCAGGCGTGATGTTCTTCGTCGTCGAAATCGAGAAGCGACTGACCCGCAGGTTCCGTAAGGCTGCATAACGAAAACCTTACCCCTCACCCTAACCCTCTCCCCACAGGGGAGAGGGGACCGCCCGGTTTTCTCCCTCTCCCCTTTGGGGAGAGGGCCGGGGTGAGGGGAGAAACAACGCTGAGGTACTCCCATGAAACTCCCGGTCCTGTTTGCACTTCTTGTCAGTACCCTGCAACCCGTATTCGCCGCCGCCATCCCCGTGCGCATCGCCACCGTGGAGCAGACCGCCCATGCCGCCGAGCGCCAGATCCCGGGCCGCATCGAAGCCATCCACACCGTTGAGCTGCGCGCCCGCACGGAAGGCGTGATTACCCAAATCCACTTCCGCGACGGGCAGTACGTGAAAAAAGGCGACGTGCTGTTTGAGCTGGACGACGCCGAGCCGCGCGCCGCCCTGCGCCTGGCGCAGGCCGAAGTGAGAAGCGCCGAAGCCACGCTGCGTCAGGCGCAGCAGCAGCTTTCCCGCTTTGAAAGCCTGGGCAGCAGCAACGCCATCAGCCGTCACGACGTGGACAATGCCCGCATGCAGCGGGACGTGGCGAGCGCCGCGCTGGAGCAGGCCAAAGCCCGCCTCGACACCCGCAGCGTCACCCTGAACTACACCCGCATCACCTCGCCGATTGACGGCCGCGTGGGGCACAGCAGCTTCCACGTGGGTAGCCTGGTCAACCCTGCCAGCGGCGTGCTGGTGGAGGTGGTCCAACTCGATCCCATCCGTATCGCCTTTGCGCTGGAAGAGAGGGCGTTTGCGGCCAAAGCCGGACAACATGCGGATATCAGCGCCATGAAGCAGGCCTGGCAGGCATTAATTGACAGCAACGGCCAGCGCGTCAGCGGTGAACTGACGTCGGTGGACAATCGCATCGACCCGCGCACCGCCAGCGTGATGCTGCGCGCCGAGTTCGCCAATCCGCGCCATCAGCTCCTGCCCGGAGGCAACGTAAACGTGACCCTGCGACCGGCAAGCGAGCAGCCGGTGCTGACCCTGCCTGCCGCCGCGGTCCAGCAGAACGGCGACGGGTTCTTTGCCTGGGTGGTTAACGCCGACGGCAACGCCGAAATGCGCCCGCTTAAGGTCGCCGGACAGATTGGCCAGCAGTTCCAGATTTCATCCGGCGTGAAGCCCGGTGAGCGAGCGATTACTGACGGCGTGCAGCGCGTGCAGCCCGGCGCTGCCGTCCAGATACTGAATTAAGGAGCCATCATGCTGACGTTTTTCATCAAACGCCCGCGCTTCGCGATGGTGATTGCGCTGGTCATCACCCTGCTGGGGGCCATTGCGCTGAAGATTATCCCGGTGGAGCAGTATCCGCAGATCACGCCGCCGGTGGTGAACGTCTCTGCCAGTTGGCCGGGCGCCAGCTCCGCTGACGTGGCGGAGGCCATCGCCACGCCGCTGGAGACGCAGCTGAACGGCGTGGACCATATGCTCTACATGGAGTCCACCAGTTCGGACGAAGGCACGTACAGCCTGAACATCACCTTTGCGGCGGGCACCGATCCGGACCTCGCCGCCATCGACGTGCAGAACCGCGTGGCGCAGGCCGTGGCGCAGCTGCCCACCGAGGCGCAGCAAAACGGCGTGCAGGTGCGCAAGCGGGCCACCAACCTGATGATGGGGGTAAGTCTTTACTCACCGAATAACACCCACACGCCGCTGTTCGTCAGCAACTACGCCAGCACCCAGGTGCGCGAGGCGCTGTCGCGTCTGCCCGGCGTGGGGCAGGTGCAGATGTTTGGCGCGCGCGACTACAGCATGCGCATCTGGCTGCGCCCGGACCGTATGAACGCCCTGAACGTCACCACCGACGACGTGGCGCAGGCGCTGCGCGAGCAGAACGTGCAGGGCGCGGCGGGTCAGGTGGGCACGCCGCCGGTGTTTAACGGCCAGCAGCAGACCCTGACCATCAACGGGCTGGGGCGCTTAAGCCAGGCCGACGAGTTTGCCGACATCATCATCCGCGCGGGGGAGATGGGCCAGCTGGTGCGCCTGAAGGACGTCGCCACCATCGAGCTCGGCTCGCGCAGCTACAGCTCCGGCGCGCAGCTGAACGGGCACGATTCCGCCTACCTCGGCATCTACCCGACCCCATCCGCCAACGCCCTGCGCGTGGCCGACGCGGTGCGCGCGGAGCTGGAGCGACTCTCGACGCGCTTCCCGGATGACCTGGTCTACGAGGTGAAATTCGACACCACCTCCTTTGTTGCCGCCACCATTAAGGAGATCGGCGTCTCGCTGGCGCTCACCATGTTGGCGGTTGTGGTGGTCGTTTCCCTGTTCCTGCAAAGCTGGCGCGCGACGCTGATTGTCGCCCTCGCCATTCCGGTGTCGCTGGTGGGCACCTTCTCGGTGCTCTACACGCTCGGCTACTCCGCCAACACCCTCAGCCTGTTCGCCATTATTCTGGCGCTGACCATGGTGGTGGATGACGCCATCGTGGTGGTGGAGAGCGTCGAAATGCTGATGGCGGAAGGGCAGAGCCGCACGGCGGCGACCGCGCTGGCGCTGCGCCAGATCGCCGGGCCTGTCATCGCGACGACGCTGGTGCTGCTGGCGGTATTTGTGCCGGTGGCGCTCCTGCCGGGGATTGTCGGCGAGCTTTACCGCCAGTTTGCGGTGACGCTCTCGACTGCCGTGACGCTCTCAAGCCTCGTGGCGCTGACCCTGACGCCCGCGCTGTGCGCGATGCTGCTGCGTCCGCGCCCGGAGAAACCAGCGGCCGTTTATCGCGCCTTTAACCGCGGGCTGGACGCCACGCGCGGTTTCTACACCCGCATCGTGAATGTCTTAAACCTGCGTCCGTGGCTGGCGCTGCTGGCCACCGCAGGCGCGGCGGCAGTCGTGCTGTTCAGCTTTACGTCGATGCCAAAAGGTTTCCTGCCGCAGGAAGATCAGGGTTATTTCTTTGCCAGCGTCCAGCTGCCGGAAGCGGCCTCGCTGGAGCGTACCGAAGCGGTGATGACCACCGCGCGGGAGCTGATCGCCAAAAATCCGGCGGTGGAGGATGTGATTCAGGTCTCCGGGTTTAACATCCTCAACGGCACCAGCGCCTCCAACGGCGGGTTTATCTCCATCATGCTGAAGGACTGGAGCGAGCGTCCGCCGCTGGAGGAGGTGATGGGCACCCTGCAGCGCCAACTGCTGGCCCTGCCGGAAGCGACCATAATGACCTTCGCGCCGCCGACGCTGCCGGGGCTGGGCAACGCCTCCGGCTTTGACCTGCGCATCCAGGCTCAGGCGGGGCAGAGCCCGGCGGAGCTGGAGCGCGTCACCCGCGAGGTGCTGGCGAAAGCCAACCAGCATCCGCAACTGAGCCGCGTGTTCACCACCTGGAGCAGCAGCGTGCCGCAGCTGACGCTGACCGTTGACCGCGAGCGCGCCGCGCGTCTCGACGTGCCGGTATCGCGCATCTTCAGCAGCCTGCAAACCGCCTTTGGCGGCACGCGCGCCGGGGATTTCAGCATCAACAACCGCGTCTACCACGTGGTGATGCAGAACGAGATGCAGTGGCGCGAGCGTGCGGAGCAGATCGGCGAGCTGTTCGTGCGCAGCAACAGCGGCGAGCGGGTGCGCCTGAGCAACCTCGTCACCATCACGCCAACCGTCGGCGCGCCGTTCCTGCAGCAGTACAACCAGTTCCCGTCGGTGTCGGTGAGCGGCTCGGCAGCGGCTGGGGTGAGCAGCAGCACCGCGATGGCGGCGATGGGTGAGATTCTGGCGGAGAGCCTGCCGGCCGGATACGACTACGCCTGGAGCGGCATGTCGTATCAGGAGCAGCAGACCGGCAATCAGGCGATCTGGATCGTGCTGGCGGCGGTGGTGATGGCGTGGCTGTTCCTCGTCGCCCAGTACGAGAGCTGGACGCTCCCGGCGAGCGTGATGCTCTCGGTGCTGTTCGCCATCGGCGGGGCGCTGGTCTGGCTGTGGATGGCCGGATACGCCAACGACGTGTACGTGCAGATTGGTCTGGTATTGCTGATCGCGTTAGCGGCCAAGAACGCGATTCTTATCGTCGAGTTCGCCCGCGCGCGGCGTATGGACGGAATGGCGATTGTCGATGCCGCGCGGGAAGGGGCCTCGCGCCGTTTCCGGGCGGTGATGATGACCGCCGTGTCGTTCATTATCGGCGTTCTGCCCATGATGCTGGCGACCGGGGCAGGTGCCCAGAGCCGCCGCATCATCGGCACCACGGTGTTCAGCGGCATGCTGGTGGCGACCGTGGTGGGGATCCTGTTCATCCCGGCGCTGTTCGTGCTGTTCCAGCGCCTGCGCGAGTGGGGCCACGGCCTTACGGACTCGTCGCCCACAGCTCGCAGTGCTTCTGCACCAGAGAAATCAGCGAGCCGCCGTCGGCGATAAACTCCCGCATGCGCTGCGCCTCGCTCTTGCCCTGCTTTAACAGCAGGGCAATTTCATTAATTGCGCTCGTCGCGCCAAGCTTCTCGGCCGACGGCGCAACCTGCTCCAGTAGCCAGGCGATATCTTCCGCCACGGTTTTGTGCTCGCCGGTGTGCACGTCCGTCAGGATCCCCTCCAGCCCGTAGCGACACGCCTGAAAACGGTTAAAGCGGTACAGCAGAAAATCTTTTTCCTGATGCTTATAAGGCCGCGTGGTCAGCAGCCAGTGGGACGTCGCCTGGATCAGCCCAGCGATGTTAATCGCGTGGCCGAGCGTCAGCGGCGTATCCATCACCCGCACCTCCACGGTGCCAAAATGCGGGCTGGGGCGAATATCCCAGTGCAGATCCTTGATGCTGTCGATCATGCTGGTGGAACTCAGGCGGCGGAACAGCCCCTCGAACTCCTGCCAGCTGTTGACCCACGGCATCTGGCCGTTATCCGGGAACCCTGAAAAGATGTTGAGCCGCGACGAGGAGAACTTCGTGTCGGTGCCCTGCATATACGGCGAGGCGGCCGCCAGGGCGATAAAATGCGGCACGAAGCGCGACAGGCCGTGCAGCAGGTAAATCGCGTCATCCCCGGTCCGGCAGCCGACGTGAACGTGCTGACCGAATACCGTTGCCTGCAAAATCAGATAGCCAAAGCGCTCCAGCGTGACGTTATAGCGCTCGTCGTCGCACACCTCCTGGCGCTGCCATTTCTGGAACGGATGCGTCCCGCCGCCGCAGATCTGAATGTGCTGCTCTGCCGCCGCGCGCAGGATGCTCTGCTGCATCACTGAGAACTGTGCCGCCGCCTGATCGATGGTCTGACACACGCCGGTGGCGATTTCGAGCATGCTTTCGGTGATGTCGTGTTTGACTTCGCCGCCTTTGATGTCGTCTTTGACGGCGGCGATGAGCGCGGAGGAGTCCTGGCTGAGATCGTACCCCGGCGGGTTAACCACCTGCAGTTCGAGCTCGATGCCAAGGGTGAACGGTTCAGAGGATTTGAAATCGGGTAAAGGCATGGCGCACTCCGTTGTCTGTGAATGTTGAGTATAGACAACGGGTGTGGCGCGCTCGTCTCAGGGTGGTATAACTGATAGCAGGCTTAGCAAAAGGGGAGTGACTCATGTCTGACTATCCAACCATTGCGCTGATAGGACCCGGTGCGATTGGCACCACCATTGCCGCAGTACTGCATGACGCTGGCCGCACGCCGCTGCTGTGCGGACGGACCGCACATGCGGCGTTACGCCTGCGCCACGATGAGGGTGAAACGGTGGTGCCCGGTCCGGTATTAACCGATCCGACAGCCATCGCGCGTCCCGTTGACCTCGTTTTTATCGCGGTGAAAACGACGCAAAACGCCGACAGCGCCGGGTGGCTGCGCGCGCTGTGCGATGAAAATACGGTGGTCTGCGCCCTGCAAAACGGCGTTGAGCAGAAAGCTCAGCTTGAGCCTTTGGTCAGTGGCGCAACGGTGCTGCCGTCGGTGGTCTGGTTCCCGGCGCAGCGCGAGCCGGATGCCTCCGTCTGGCTGCGGGCGAAGCCGCGCCTGACGCTGCCGGACATGCCGCAGGCGCAGCGGGTGGTGGAGGCGCTTCGCGGTACGCGCTGTGAAGTTGCACTCTCGGCAGATTTCGCCACCGTCGCCTGGCGCAAGCTGCTGCAAAACGCGGTCGCCGGGCTGATGGTGCTGGCCAACCGCCGCGCCGGGATGTTCAGGCGCGAGGATATCAGCGAACTTTCGCTGGCCTACCTGCGCGAGGGGCTTACTGTCGCCCGCGCGGAAGGGGCGAAGCTGAACGATGACGTGGCGCAGGAGATCCTGGCGAACTTTCAGCGTGCGCCTGAGGACCTGGGTACGTCTATTCTGGCCGACCGTCAGGCCAACCGTCCGATGGAGTGGGATATCCGTAACGGCGTGATCCAGCGTTACGGCCGCAAGCACGGCATTGCGGTGCCCATCAGCGACGTGGTGGTGCCGCTGCTGGCGGCGGGGAGCGAGGGGCCGGGTTAACGGCCGCTGTTTTCCGTTCGGCAAAGTAATGCGCGGGCGTGCTGCCCATCGCTTTTCGGAACATGGTGATAAAGGCGTTCACGGATTCGTACCCGAGCGTTGTCGCCACGTTCTGGACCGGTTCGCCGCTTGCCAGCTCCCGCAGGGCAATAATCAAATGCAGCTGCTGGCGCCATCGCCCGAAGCTCAGCCCGGTCTCGCGCTGCATCAGGCGTGCAAACGAACGCTCGCTGAGGGCAAGCCGTTTCGCCCACTCCTTAAGGGTGCTTCGGTCCTCAGGGCGGCTGACCAGCGCGTCGGCCATGGCGCGAATTTTCGGGTCGGTTGAGACCGGCAGGCTCAGCTTCTGCTGCGGCATGCTGGCAAGCTCATCCAGCGTGACCCTGATTAGCCTGGCGACATGGCCGTCGGGCGGATAATCAACGCCCTCGCGGGTTAGGCGATCGACCAACTCCTTGATCAGCGGCGAGATCGCCAGCGTGCAGCATCTCTCCGGCAGCGCCGCCGCGCCGGGCTCAATAAACAGATAGTTCAGATGCGCGTTCCAGGTCGCTTTGGCGCTGTGCGGGATCCCCCCTGGGATCCAGACGGCGCAGTCTGGCGGTACGATCCAGATGTCATTCTCCGCGTAACAGCTGACCGCACCGTACCGGGCAATAATCAGCTGTCCTTTCCGATGGCTATGCACCGGCACTTCCGCGGCGTAGTCCACGAAGTCCAGATGACGCGCCACCGCCGGGCTGACGGTAGAGTCGGGGTCATACAGCGTAGTAGCAGATTGAGGCTTCACGATTCTGGCAACATTCAGGTATTTTTTGACAGAATAGAGTATTTAAGCGGGTCTGCAAGCCGGTAATAATTCCGGCATGAAAAACGTCTTCTCTTATCCCGTGCGCCTGCCCGCCGCGCTGCAAAACGACGCGGGGGCGCTGATCTACGCCGCAAAGAGTTTCGCCGCGGCGATGCTCGCTTATTACCTCGCGCTGTCTATCGGCCTCGAACGCCCCTCATGGGCGATTATTACGGTTTACATCGTGTCGCAAACGTCGGTCGGGGCATCGCTCAGCAGAAGCCTCTACCGGCTGGCCGGTACGGTTGTCGGGGCCAGCGCGACCGTTCTGATTGTGCCCACCTTCGCGAATACGCCGATCCTGTGCAGCATGGTGCTGACGGGCTGGATCGTATTCTGCCTGTGGCTCTCCCTGCTGGAGCGCACGCCCCGGGCCTATGCCTTTGTGCTGGCGGGCTACACCGCGAGCCTGATTGGTTTTCCCGCGGTATCCGATCCCGGCGGCATATTTAACGTCGCCATTGTCCGCGTGCAGGAGATCGCGATCGGGATTTTCTGCGCGGCGCTGATTCACCGCTACGTGCTGCCCGCGCGGGTATCAGGGCTGTTCAACGCTAAATTATCCCAGACGCTACAGGCCACGCGCGAGCGGGTGGCGGATACCTTAGCGGGCAAGCCCGATGCGGCTTCCGGACCGCTGTATCTGGCCCTGGCGCTGCAGTTCCTGCAGGGTATAAGCCACCATATCCCGTACGATTTTGCCCTCTCCGCCCCGGTGCGGCAGGCCAGAAAAGCGATTCATGACCGGCTGGCGCGGCTCGTTATCGTAAACTGTGAACTACACGACCGCATGCCAACGATTGGGACCCTGCCCGCCGACGTGCAGGCCTTGCTGGAGGATGTTCAGGCCTGGGTGGCCGGTGAAGGCGCTAGCCTCAGCAGTACGGCAGAGGCGCTGCGGCTCCGCTGTGCGCTTCTCATCGATCGGTATGCCGCGCAGGCGCAGACGTTTGACGACGCGCGGCTGGTCAGTTTTATCCGCTACCTCGCGGAGGCTATCGCTCTTCTGCAGCAGTGCGAGCGCCTTTCCAGCGCCATCCACCATGCCAAACCCGTCTTTGGGGAGGTGCAAACCCGCGCGGCTAAAGGCTACGTTTTTCACCGCGATCCTCTTACCGCGGCCCGCACGGCGCTGGGGGCTTTCGCTATTATCCTGAGCGGCTGTCTGGTCTGGATCTTCTCAGCATGGCCGGATGGCGGTACGGCGGTGTCTATCCTGGGGGTCTGCTGCACGCTGTTTGGCAGCTTCGACACCCCGGCCCCCCACATTGTGAAATACATCATTGGCTCGTTCTGGGGCGTGGTAATTAGCCTGTTCTACAGCTTTGCGCTGCTGCCGCTGGTGAGCGATTTCCCGGTGCTGGTGGCGGTGCTGGCTCCTGCGTATCTTCTGGCCGGGTCGCTTCAGGCGCGTCCACCGACCACGTTTATGGCGATGGGCATCACCCTGACGCTGCCCATTCTGTGCGAGCTGGGGGCGCACTACAGCGGAGACTTCGCCGTTGCGGCCAACACCGCCATCGCGCTATTTGCCGCGACCGGCTTTGCCGTTATCAGCATGAGCCTGCTGCAAACCGTGCAGGCGGATGGTGCCATCACGCGTCTGCTGAACCTCTGTCAGCGCGACATTCGCCGCAGCGTGAAGGGCACGCTGCGGGTTGACGAAACGCACTGGATCAACCTGATGATGGACCGAACCGCCCTGTTGCTGCCGCGACTGCAGCGCAGCGAGCGCGCGCCAGAGCAGGCGCTCGATCGGCTGCTACACGCGCTGCGTCTGGGGCTGTCGGTCATGCATTTACGCCGCAGTGACGCACCGCCCGGCAGGGAGGTTGACGCACTTTTTCATAGGATAAACGCCGCAGACCGCAACGCCTTACGGGAACGCATCGTCACCCTTATCGAGCGCCATCTGCCTGCGGCAGATGAACATACGCGCCAGTTTATCTTCAGGCTGGTGGATCTGCACTGTGCACTAGGGGGACCTGACTATGGTTAACGATCTTAATATCGGCGGGGTTTTTATCCCGGGGCTGCTGACGGTCGCCCTCGCGGCGCTGGTCTGCACGCTAAGCCTCGTCGCGCTTTTCTCTCTTAGCAGGGGCTACCGGCGCTTGCCGTTTCGCCCGCTGATGGATGTTTCAACCTGGATTGTCACCTTTTTCCTGCTGATGCAGGGTCTGACCGCGTTGGGGTTATTGTCATGAAATCACTGCTCTCTTTACTGGCTCGGTATGCGCTGACGTTGAGCGTCGTCGCGGCGGCTACGTTTCTGGCGTTTATGATGTGGAAACACTACGCAGAAACGCCGTGGACCCGCGACGGGCGCGTGCGTGCGGATGTGGTGCAGATTGCGCCGGACGTCTCCGGGCCCGTCATCAGCGTGGCCGTTCGGGATAACCAGTGGGTGAATCGGGGCGATGTGCTTTACACCATCGATCCGCGCTGGCTCAAGCTGGCGGTGGCAAGCGCGCAGGCTGATGTGGAGTCGAAACGCCATGAGATGCTGATGCGCCAGGACGCGGCCCATCGCCGCACGCTGATTAAAAACGCCATCTCCGGCGAGGACTTGCAGCAAACCGGCAGCGCGGCGAACGTCGCGGCGGCCAATTATCACGGCGCGCTGGCCGCGCTGGATCTGGCTGAGCTTAATCTGGCGCACGCCACCGTCCGTACGCCGGTTTCGGGGTACGTTACGCACCTGCGGCTGCGGCCCGGAGACTACGCGACGGCGGGGGAGACAAAGGTCGCCATCGTCGATGCCCACAGCTTCTGGGTGGTGGGATACTTTGAAGAGACCAAGCTGCGCCATATTCGCGTTGGGGATGCCGCGCAGGTTGTGCTGATGGGATACGAGCCGGTCATCACGGGGCACGTGGAGAGCATCGGGCATGGGATTGGGGACAGCAACGACGAGACGGGAGGGCTGGGTCTGCCCGACGTCGAGCCTACCTTTAGCTGGGTGCGGCTGGCGCAGCGCGTACCGGTGCGCATTCATATCGACAGGTTGCCGGAGGGGGTTGAACTGGTGGCGGGGCTGTCGGCGAGCGTGGCGGTGGGGCGATAATCTGGGGATAGTCAGCCTTAAACACATATGCGAAACTTACCGCTTCTGAAAATATGTGGTGGGACCCGCTCAATGTCAGAACAACATTCGCAGTGCCTTTTCAGTGAAGGACTGATCTCTTTTCCTGAGGGATATCAGGATCGTACCGTCAACGTATTTGCGTCGCCCGCTGCGGATGCACCGGCGTTCAACATCTCCCGCGATGCTCTCAACGCCGGTGAAGCGCTTGCCGCGTATATCGATCGCCAGCTCGCCCTGATGGAAAAACACATCAAGGGCTGGAAGCAGGGTGAGCGCAGCGCCGCTACGCTGGGCGACGACCTTTTACAGGGTGAAACCGTTCATGCTACCTACCTGCGCGACGGGAAACGCATATGGCAGCAGCAGGCCGTATTTAACGTCGACAGCAATAACATTCTGGTGTTCACCATGACCTGCACCCGCGCGCTGGGCGATGCTGACAGCACGCTGTTTGGCGATCTTCTCAGGAGCTTCCGCTTCCACCATTAACACCAGGGACAGTTGTTATGTTTGAAGCAGCACGCGTTGGTGATGATATCGGCCACTCCGGTGCGCTGGCCGGGATGATTGCCGGAACGATTGTCGGCGGCCTGATTGCCGCCGCTGGAGGCATTCTGGCGGGAGCCATGTTTATTGCCGGACTTGGTGCATCCTGTCTTGGCGTGGGCGTCCTGCTCGTCGGCGCCAGCCTGGCCGTGGGGTATTACACCGGGGAGCTGGCGACCGCCGCCCGGGACAGCATCGCGGACGCCGGGGCATCCAGCATGACGAAGAAAGGCGTCATTACCTCCGGCTCGCCCAACGTGTTTATCAACGGTAAACCCGCCGCCATGGCCACGGACAGCGCGGTGAAGTGCTCTGACGATGGCTCGCAGCAGATGGCCGAAGGCTCTTCACGGGTCTCTATCAACGGCCTGCCTGCGGCACGCATCGGGGATCGCACCACCTGCGACGCGAAGGTGATGACCGGTTCGGACAACGTCATTATCGGCGGCGACCCGCAGCAAACCCTCCCCATTCAGTCTGAAGTCCCCGAGTGGCTCTACAAAGTCTCCGATCTTACCCTGCTGTTTGCCGGGCTTATCGGCGGGTGGGGCGGTGCCGCTGGTAAAGCCGGGGCGCTCTCTAAGCTGCTGGGCAAAATCCCCGGCATCAATAAGCTGGCCCGTATCGCCTGTCGCGCCGGCACGCTGATGACAGGCGTGGCGGCCGCGGGGATCATCGCCCGCCCGGTGGATATCGTCAGCGGACAAAAATTTCTCAGCGGGGATGATGAGCTGGACTTCGTCCTGCCTTCCCGCCTTCCGGTGCGCTGGCAGCGCTACTGGCGCAGCGGCAACCCCGGCGACAGCGTGCTGGGCCGCGGCTGGAGCCTGTTCTGGGAAAGCCGCCTGGAGCCTTACCAGGACGGCCTGGTGTGGCGCGCGCCGTCCGGCGATTACGTCGCCTTCCCGAAGGTCCCGAAAGGGATGCGCACCTACTGCGAAAGCGAAAAAAACTGGCTTGAACATCACTCTGACGACAGCTGGTCGGTGTATGACGTCAGCGGCGAGCGCTGGCACTATGCGCCGCTGCGGGATGATGCTCCGTCGCTGCTTCAGCGCATCTCTGAACCCTGCGGCAACGATATCCTCTTCGAGTGGAATGCGGATCATACCCTGCATGCCCTGATCGACAGCGCGAGCCAGCGCGTGGTCTGCCGCTACGACCGCGACAGGCTCGTCGGCGCATGGCTGGATGACGAGATCTGCCTGGTCAGTTACGCTTATGATGAACAGCGCCAGCTTGTCTCCGTGACCGGCCGGGGCGGTAGCGTGCGCCGACGCTTCCGCTGGCAGGACGGGCTGATGAGCGCCCATGAGGACGCCAACGGCCTGCTGAGCGAATACCGCTGGCGGGAGATTGACGGCCTGCCGCGCGTGGTCGGCTTCCGCCACAGCGGCGGCGAACAGCTGGCGTTCGAATACGATTTTGAAAATGGCATCCGCCGTGCTATCCGCGATGACGGCGCCCAGGCGCACTGGCTGGTGGACGACGACGACAACGTCGCGCGCTTCACGGATTACGACGGTCGCCAGACGACGTTTGTTTACCGCGACGGCGAGCTCTGCGACGTTATTCTGCCCGGCGGCGCAATGCGCCGCAGCACGTGGGACAAATACGGCCGCATGACCAGCGAGACGGACCCGGCGGGCCGCCGCACCGAGTACCACTGGCATCGCCTGACCGACCGCATCACCCGCACGGTGTACCCGGACGGCACCTCATCGCAGGCCATGTACGACCTTCGCGGTCGCCTGCTGTCGGAAACGGATCCGGCCGGTAGCACCACCGCGTATGGCTATCCTGACGATGAAGAAAACCTGCCTGAGAGTATCACCGACGCCACAGGTGGCGTGGTGCGCCTGGTCTGGAACCACCAGGCGCTGCTGACGCAGCGCACCGACTGCTCCGGCAGCGTGACCCGCTTCACCTACGATCGATTCGGGCAGCTGATTGCCAGCGAGGATGCGGAAGGGAATATCACGCGCCGGGAGTGGAGTCGTGCCGGGCTGCTGAGCGTCGTGATCCATCCGGACGGCAGCCGCGAGTCGCTGGTGTGGAACGAACGCGGCCAGCTCACGGGCTGGCGCGACCCGCTGGAAAGCGAGGTGAGCTGGGCCTACAACGCGCTCGGCCTCCCGGTCAGCCTCACCGACCGTATTGGCCGCGTGCGCCAGTGGCGCTACGACCCGCGCGGTAACCTGCTGCGGCTCGATAACGGCAACGGGGCGGAATACCGGTTCACCTACGACGCCGTGGGCCGCCCGCTCAGCGAAATGCGCCCGGATGAAACCGTGCGCTATATGGAATGGGACGCGCGAGGGTTCCTCTGCGCGCTCGAAGAAAACGGACGGCCTGCCGCCGACGGCGGTATCGCCCGTCGCGTCCAGCAGTTCAGCTATGACGACAGCGGGCTGCTGATCGGGCGTACTCAGCGCCACGCGGAGTACCGCTACTTCCGCGACCTGAACGGCCAGATTACCCGCATCCGCCGCACGCCGACGGCCGAAGGCGTTGCCCTGGGTATCGAAAGCGATGAGATCGCATACCGCCACGACGCCGCCGGGCGCGTGCTGAGCGAGTCCGGCATTAACGGCGCGGTGGGCTACGA
>NZ_JBVPGN010000024.1:0-83251 GCF_055816715.1 Enterobacter sp. PL_is514
ATCAAATTAAGTAGTAAGCCGGTGCATAAATCCGGTGGTTACAAGCAGTCTTCGGTGGAGCGGTAGTTCAGTCGGTTAGAATACCTGCCTGTCACGCAGGGGGTCGCGGGTTCGAGTCCCGTCCGTTCCGCCACTTATTAAGACATTAAGCCTGCCTTATCGGCAGGCTTAATGGCAAAAACTTTAGGGGCGTAGCTCAGTTGGTAGAGCACCGGTCTCCAAAACCGGGTGTCGCGAGTTCGAGTCTCTCCGCCCCTGCCATATAGAATCCTTTGCTTCGGCAAAGGATTTTTTTTGCCTGAAACGCTGCAGAAAACGCTCTTCTTAATTTTTCAGCCAGCATTCCTGCTGGCTGATGTATCAATCCATTACATTGATTTTTAACAGATCTTTTATCTGTGATTGCTTATCACTGTTTTGCAGCCAAATCGCATACAGCGGCCTGGTAAGCGTGGTGGAATCCAGCACCGTATGCAGCCCCGCTTTAGTATCTGCCCAGCGCACAGGTAACCAGGTACAACCTCTCAGCAAGGGCAGCTGCTGACAGGCGATCTCTGCAGAGCTGGTCGTTAACTGCGGAACATCATCAGGTGCGATCAATCCCGTCTCATGCTGCTGGAAATCTGGCCCCCATTCCAGGCGCAAATAGGTCAGGTCTGCCTTCATCATTGAAGGTTCAGAGGCATAAAGCGCCAGTCCAAACTGACCCACAATCTGGCTGCTAAATTCGTCCATCTTGGGGGCTTCGGTTGTGATCAGAAGATCAAGCTGGCGCTCATGAAGTTGCTTAACCAGCGACTGCCGTTGCGCAATCCTGGCTTCGAATTGCAGGTGACTGTGTGAATGATAAAGCCGGGTAAGCCACTGACTTAGCATACATTCCCACAGGGAAGCGCTGGCCCCTATCGAGAACTCATTATGCCTCGACGTATGTGCCACCTCTTTGCGTGCCGCCTGCCAGGTATTCATGAGTGTTTCAGCGTACGGCAGCAGTTTCTCGCCGGCAGGCGTTAAGCGAATATTGTTACGATGGCGGGTAAAAAGATTCACACCCAGTTGATTTTCCAGCTGTCGAATACGAAAACTGACGGCTGACTGCGTCAGGTAAAGGGCTTCAGCTGCTCGCCCAAAGTGGCGTGTTCTGCTCACTTCAAGGAAAGTTTTAAGCAATTCCGTATCCACATCTTTCTCCGCAAAATTATTTGTCGTTATGATTTAAATGTTTTGTTTTACACTCTGTCAAGCGTAACTAATACTCCGCGCCATAAATAGCTCGGCCAAAGAATTAGGAGCGTGTAGGATGGCGGAAAGCTTTACGACGACTAATCGTTTTTTCGACAATAAACATTATCCGCGCGGGTTCTCTCGTCACGGCGATTTCACCATCAAAGAAGCTCAACTGCTTGAGCGCCATGGTTATGCCTTTAACGAGCTGGATCTGGGTAAGCGTGAACCTGCAACCGAAGACGAAAAACAGTTTGTTTCTGTTTGCCGTGGTGAGCGTGAGCCGCAGTCTGAAGCGGAACGTGTGTGGATCAAGTACATGGCGCGCATTAAGCGTCCAAAGCGCTTCCATACGCTGTCTGGCGGTAAGCCGCAGATGGAAGGTGCAGAAGACTACACCGAGTCTGATGACTAAGATGATAAGAAGGGGCTACGGCCCCTTTTTTTATGCCAGCAACTTCTGCAGATGCAGCAGCAAACGATCGATAGCGCGATAGCTCAGCGCCTCCTGCAAATGTTTCCTCTCAATGTCAGTGCACCCCTCTACGTCAGCAATGGTTCTGGCCACTTTCAACAAACGCTGCCACGCACGTATGGATAGCCCGAACCGCGTCAACGTCTCCTCCAGCCATCCCGCATCCTCAATGTTAAGAGAACAAAACTGCCGGATCCCGGCATTATCCAGCCGCGCATTTAGCCTGTTCTGACGGGCGTACTGCCGCTTCTGGGCTGTAATCACCCGCTCGCGTACCTCTGCTGAGCTTTCACCCGTGATGCCCGTTTGCCTGAGCAGGCCCGGTGGAGGAAGCGGGATTTCGAGAGATAAATCGAAACGGTCGAGGAACGGACCGGATAACTTACCGAGATAGCGCAATGTCTGCTCTGGCGTACAGCGGTTATGGTTGCCCTGGTAGTGGCCCGTCGGGCTGGGATTCATCGCAGCGACCAGCTGAAACTGCGCGGGATAGCTTATTTTGGCCCGCGTGCGTGAGATATGTATCTCGCCGGATTCAATGGGCTCCCGCAGTGCATCCAGCACGCGGCGCTCAAACTCCGGCAATTCATCAAGAAACAGAATGCCATTGTGTGCCAGCGAGATCTCACCCGGCCCGGGGATAGACCCACCGCCGACCATTGCCGTCAGTGAAGCGCTATGATGTGGGGAACGAAAAGGGCGACGGCGCCACTGTTTTTGCAACGATGCAGAACTGATGAGGCTGTATATGGCGGCACTTTCCAGCGCTTCATGATTATTGAGCGGTGGAAGCAACCCACTCAATCTGCTCGCCAACATGGTTTTACCCGTACCCGGCGGACCAATTAACAGAAGATTGTGTCCCCCTGCAGCCGTAATCTCCAGCGCCCGTTTCCCTTGCTCCTGCCCCATAATCTCGCTGAGATCCTCTGGAGCATCCGCTATAACATCATCACACTCCTCCGGCTCGGACAGTTCATGCCGCCCTTCCAGCCATGCACAAACTTCCTGTAAATGCCCCGCGATGAGGCATCCTTTTTCCGCGATAAGACTCACTTCTGATGCGTTTTCATTGGCTACAATGATTTGCCGCCCTGCACGTATGGCTTCCAGCGCTCCCGATATCGCCCCGGGAACGCCTCTTAACGCGCCTGTAAGCGCGAGTTCGCCAACGAACTCATACGAGCCTAGCCGTGTCGTATTAAGCTGCTCAGAAGCCGCGAGAAGGGCAATTGCGATAGGTAAATCGTATCGTCCCCCCTCTTTAGGCAGATCGGCAGGAGCAAGGTTGATGGTGATCTTCTTCGCGGGGAAGGCATAACCGCTATTTATTATTGCGCTGCGGACGCGATCCCTGGCCTCTTTAACCGTCGTTTCAGGTAACCCGACAAGCGTGAGTCCGGGTAGCCCGTTACTCAAATGAACCTCGACGGAAACAAGCGGTGCCTTTACCCCGAGAGCCGCACGCGTATAAACAACTGACAGTGACATTTGCACTACCTCCTGGTGTGACTATGTCAGTGCTCGTTATGTTTGTTTATTGCCATTTCGCGAATTTACGCCGCTTGTTCAGGGATTTTAATGGCGCATTGCAACAATTTCATAATCATGGAAAGCTCCTCGCAGAACGAAAAAATCCTGTTTTGACGGTTAGCGCCACAGTAAAAAAATGAAAAATATTCATTTTCTAATTTCCGTATATAAAACAACGCTTTTAAGAAATGTGATTCGCGGACTAACCAAATCCGTCATAAATAAATCTTGTGTTTAATTTGAAAACTGTGATAACTCTTTAGGTATTCCTTCGAACAAGATGCAAAACGAACTGAAAAATGACAGCCCTTCTACGAGTGATTAGCCTGGTCGTGATTAGCGTGGTGGTGATTATTATCCCACCGTGCGGGGCTGCACTTGGACGAGGAAAGGCTTAGAAATCAAGCCTTAACGAACTAAGACCCCCGCACCGAAAGGTCCGGGGGTTTTTTTATGACTAAAAAACGCAGATGAGGAGCAGAGAATGACGACTAGCACAAAATTCTGTTTCTCCCGATTTATGACGGGGAACTAACTATGAATGGGGCACAGTGGGTAGTACATGCGTTGCGCGCGCAGGGAGTCGAGACAGTATTCGGTTATCCAGGTGGCGCAATTATGCCGATTTACGATGCACTGTATGACGGCGGCGTGGAACATCTCTTGTGCCGACACGAGCAGGGCGCAGTGATGGCGGCCATTGGTTACGCCCGCGCGACCGGTAAAACCGGCGTGTGTATGGCGACGTCAGGCCCTGGCGCAACTAACCTGATCACCGGCCTGGCTGACGCGCTGCTGGATTCTGTTCCCGTTGTCGCCATCACCGGGCAGGTGGCGTCTCCGTTCATCGGTACCGACGCTTTCCAGGAAGTCGACGTCCTCGGTTTATCGCTGGCCTGCACCAAACACAGCTTCCTCGTCCAGTCTCTGGAAGAGCTGCCGCGCGTAATGGCAGAAGCGTTCGAAGTGGCAAACTCAGGTCGTCCTGGTCCGGTTCTGGTCGATATCCCGAAAGATATCCAGGTGGCATTCGGCGATTTGGAACCGCACTTCTCAACCGTTGAAAGCGACAATGCGTTTCCGGATGCGGAAGTTGAAGAGGCGCGTCAGATGCTGGCGCAGGCGAAACAGCCGATGCTGTACGTCGGCGGTGGCGTCGGCATGGCGCAGGCCGTCCCAGCCCTGCGCGAATTTATCGCAACAACGCAGATGCCAGCGACCTGTACGCTGAAAGGTCTCGGTGCCGTCGACGCGGATTACCCATACTATCTGGGCATGCTGGGGATGCACGGCACCAAAGCGGCAAACCTGGCGGTGCAGGCGTGCGATCTGCTCATCGCCGTAGGTGCCCGTTTTGACGACCGCGTCACCGGCAAGCTGAATACCTTTGCGCCGAACGCCAAAGTGATCCATATGGATATCGACCCGGCGGAGATGAACAAGCTGCGTCAGGCGCACGTTGCCCTGCAGGGCGATCTCAACGCGCTGTTACCGGCATTGCAGCAGCCGCTGGATATCAATGCATGGCGTCAGCACACCGCAGACATGCGCGCCGAGCACGCCTGGCGTTACGACCACCCCGGCGAGGCCATCTACGCGCCGCTGCTGTTGAAGCAGTTGTCCGACCGTAAACCGGCTGACAGCGTCGTCACCACCGACGTAGGCCAGCACCAGATGTGGTCCGCGCAGCACATGACCTACACCCGCCCGGAAAACTTCATCACTTCCAGCGGGTTAGGGACGATGGGCTTCGGTCTGCCAGCTGCCGTTGGCGCACAGGTTGCCCGCCCGAACGATACTGTTATCTGTATCTCCGGTGACGGCTCCTTCATGATGAACGTTCAGGAGCTCGGCACCGTTAAGCGTAAGCAGTTGCCGCTGAAGATCGTGTTGCTCGACAACCAGCGTTTAGGGATGGTTCGTCAGTGGCAACAGCTGTTCTTCCAGGAGCGCTACAGCGAAACGACGCTCACCGATAACCCCGATTTCCTCACCCTGGCCAGCGCCTTTGGCATCCCTGGTCAGCACATCACCCGTAAAGATCAGGTTGAAGCGGCGCTCGACACCATGCTGAACAGCGAGGGGCCTTACCTGCTTCATGTCTCAATCGATGAACTCGAGAACGTCTGGCCGCTGGTACCGCCTGGTGCCAGTAACTCACAAATGATGGAGAAATTATCATGATGCAGCATCAGGTCGCCGTACAGGCTCGCTTCAACCCGGAAACCTTAGAACGCGTTTTGCGCGTGGTGCGTCATCGTGGTTTTCAGATTTGCTCTATGAATATGGAGACGGCCACTGACGCCCGGAATATCAGTATCGAATTAACCGTTGCCAGCCCGCGGTCGGTCGACTTACTGTTTAGTCAGTTATCAAAGCTGGTAGACGTTGCCCATGTTGCCATCTGCCAGAGCACAACCACATCACAACAAATCCGCGCTTAAGCGTGACAGGACGAAAAAATGACGACAAAAAAAGCTGATTACATTTGGTTCAACGGTGAGATGGTTCGCTGGGAGGACGCGAAGGTCCACGTGATGTCCCACGCGCTGCATTACGGTACCTCCGTGTTTGAAGGCATCCGCTGCTACGATTCTCACAAAGGGCCAGTGGTGTTCCGCCATCGCGAACACATGCAGCGTCTGCATGACTCAGCCAAAATTTATCGTTTCCCGGTTTCCCAGAGCGTCGACGAGCTGATGGAAGCCTGTCGCGACGTGATTCGCAAGAACAACCTGACCAGCGCCTATATTCGCCCGCTGGTGTTTGTGGGCGACGTCGGTATGGGAGTGAACCCGCCCGCTGGCTATACCACGGATGTGATCATTGCCGCGTTCCCATGGGGTGCCTACCTGGGTGCAGAAGCCCTGGAGCAGGGGATCGACGCAATGGTCTCTTCCTGGAACCGCGTTGCGCCAAACACCATCCCGACCGCCGCGAAAGCGGGCGGTAACTACCTCTCTTCACTGCTGGTCGGTAGCGAAGCGCGCCGTCACGGCTATCAGGAAGGTATCGCCCTGGACGTAAACGGCTACATCTCCGAAGGCGCAGGTGAAAACCTGTTTGAAGTGAAAGACGGCATCCTGTTCACGCCGCCGTTCACCTCGTCCGCGCTGCCGGGCATCACCCGTGATGCCATCATCAAGCTGGCGAAAGATCTGGGTATCGAAGTGCGCGAGCAGGTGCTGTCTCGCGAATCCCTGTACCTGGCGGATGAAGTCTTTATGTCCGGTACCGCGGCTGAAATCACGCCGGTGCGCAGCGTAGACGGTATCCAGGTGGGCGAAGGCCGCTGTGGCCCGGTCACCAAACGCATTCAGCAAGCGTTCTTTGGCCTCTTCACCGGCGAAACAGAAGATAAATACGGCTGGTTGGATCAGGTTAATCACTAAGTATAAATTTGGGACGGCACGCACCGTCCCATTACATAGTCAGACGGGAGTAAATAAAGCATGCCTAAGTATCGTTCAGCCACCACCACCCACGGCCGTAACATGGCGGGTGCCCGCGCACTGTGGCGCGCCACCGGAATGACCGACGCCGATTTCGGTAAGCCAATTATCGCCGTGGTGAACTCCTTCACCCAGTTCGTTCCGGGCCACGTGCACCTGCGCGATCTGGGTAAGCTGGTTGCCGAGCAAATCGAGGCCTCCGGCGGCGTGGCGAAAGAGTTCAACACCATTGCGGTGGATGACGGTATCGCGATGGGGCACGGGGGCATGCTCTATTCACTGCCGTCGCGCGAACTGATCGCCGACTCGGTGGAGTACATGGTTAACGCCCACTGCGCCGATGCAATGGTCTGTATCTCCAACTGCGACAAAATCACTCCGGGGATGCTGATGGCCTCCCTGCGCCTTAATATTCCGGTGATCTTCGTCTCCGGTGGCCCAATGGAAGCGGGGAAAACCAAGCTCTCCGACAAAATCATCAAGCTCGACCTGGTTGATGCGATGATCCAGGGTGCGGATCCGAAAGTCTCTGACGAGCAGAGCGACCAGGTTGAGCGCTCCGCGTGTCCGACCTGCGGCTCCTGTTCCGGTATGTTCACCGCCAACTCCATGAACTGCCTGACCGAAGCGCTGGGCCTTTCTCAGCCGGGCAACGGCTCGCTGCTGGCGACCCACGCCGACCGTAAGCAGCTGTTCCTCAATGCCGGTAAACGTATCGTTGAGCTGACCAAACGCTACTACGAGCAGGACGACGCCAGCGCGCTGCCGCGCAGCATCGCCAGCAAAGCGGCGTTCGAGAACGCCATGACCCTGGATATCGCCATGGGCGGTTCCACCAATACCGTTCTGCACCTGCTGGCCGCCGCGCAGGAAGCCGAAATCGACTTCACCATGAGCGATATCGACAAGCTGTCCCGTAAAGTGCCGCAGCTGTGTAAGGTCGCGCCGAGTACGCAGAAGTACCACATGGAAGACGTGCACCGTGCCGGTGGCGTCATCGGTATCCTCGGCGAGCTGGATCGCGCCGGGCTGCTGAACCGTGACGTGAAAAACGTCCTCGGCCTGACGTTGCCTGAGTCGCTGGACCAATACGACGTGATGCTGACCAAAGACGACGCGGTGAAAAAAATGTTCCGCGCGGGTCCTGCCGGTATTCGCACCACCCAGGCGTTCTCGCAGGACTGTCGCTGGGATACCCTGGACGATGACCGCGCCGAAGGCTGCATCCGCTCGCTGGAACACGCCTACAGCAAAGACGGCGGCCTGGCCGTGCTGTACGGTAACTTTGCGGAAAATGGCTGCATCGTGAAGACCGCTGGCGTGGACGACAGCATCCTGAAATTCACCGGTCCGGCGAAAGTGTACGAAAGCCAGGATGAAGCGGTAGACGCTATCCTGGGCGGTAAAGTGGTGGAAGGCGACGTGGTTGTCATCCGTTATGAAGGGCCGAAAGGCGGCCCGGGCATGCAGGAGATGCTCTACCCAACCACCTTCCTGAAATCGATGGGCCTCGGTAAAGCCTGCGCGCTGATCACCGACGGGCGTTTCTCCGGCGGCACCTCTGGTCTCTCCATCGGCCACGTTTCACCGGAAGCAGCAAGCGGCGGCAACATTGCCATCATCGAAGACGGCGACCTGATCGAAATCGACATTCCGAATCGTGGCATTCAGCTCAAGCTTACCGACCAGGAGATCGCGGCCCGTCGTGAAGCCCAGGAGGCCCGCGGCGACAAAGCCTGGACGCCGAAAGATCGCCAGCGCGAAGTCTCCTTCGCCCTGCGCGCCTACGCGAGCCTTGCCACCAGTGCAGATAAAGGCGCGGTGCGCGATAAATCGAAACTTGGGGGCTAATGATGGCCGAGTCACAACCCTTATCCGCCGCCCCCGAGGGGGCGGAATACCTGAGAGCGGTGCTGCGCGCGCCGGTCTATGAAGCCGTGCAGGTTACGCCCCTGCAGAAAATGGAAAAACTCTCTTCGCGCCTCGACAACGTGATCCTGGTCAAGCGCGAAGACCGTCAGCCGGTGCACAGCTTCAAGCTGCGCGGCGCCTACGCGATGATGGCCGGGCTGACCGACGAGCAGAAAGCGCGCGGCGTGATTACCGCCTCGGCGGGCAACCACGCCCAGGGCGTTGCGTTCTCGTCTGCCCGTCTGGGGCTGAAAGCGCTGATCGTGATGCCGGTCGCAACCGCGGACATCAAAGTCGATGCGGTGCGAGGTTTCGGCGGCGAAGTGCTGCTCCACGGGGCTAACTTCGACGAAGCCAAAGCCAAAGCGATCGAGCTGGCGCAGCAGCAGGGTTTCACCTGGGTGCCGCCGTTCGACCACCCGATGGTGATTGCCGGGCAGGGCACGCTGGCGCTTGAACTGCTACAGCAGGATGCCCATCTCGATCGCGTGTTTGTGCCGGTCGGCGGCGGCGGCCTGGCTGCGGGCGTGGCGGTGCTGATCAAACAGCTGATGCCGCAGATCAAAGTCATCGCCGTTGAAGCGGAAGACTCTGCCTGCCTGAAAGCGGCGCTGGATGCGGGTCACCCGGTAGATCTGCCGCGCGTCGGGCTGTTTGCCGAGGGCGTGGCGGTGAAGCGCATTGGGGATGAAACCTTCCGCCTGTGCCAGGAATATCTCGACGATATCGTCACGGTTGATAGCGATGCTATCTGCGCGGCGATGAAAGATCTGTTCGAGGATGTGCGCGCGGTGGCGGAACCTTCCGGCGCGCTGGCGCTGGCGGGGATGAAAAAATACATCGCGCAGCACAACATCCGCGGCGAGCGGCTGGCGCACGTGCTGTCTGGTGCCAACGTGAACTTCCACGGCCTGCGCTACGTTTCCGAGCGCTGCGAGCTGGGCGAACAGCGTGAAGCGCTGCTGGCGGTGACCATCCCGGAAGAGAAGGGCAGCTTCCTGAAGTTCTGTCAGCTGCTGGGTGGTCGTTCTGTGACGGAATTTAACTACCGTTTTGCCGATGCCAAAGACGCCTGTATTTTTGTCGGCGTGCGTCTGAGCCGTGGCGTGGAGGAGCGCAAAGAGATCCTCAACCTGCTGCATGAGGGCGGCTACAGCGTGGTCGATCTCTCTGACGACGAGATGGCGAAGCTGCACGTGCGCTACATGGTTGGCGGGCGTCCATCGAAGCCGCTCAGGGAACGTCTGTTCAGCTTCGAGTTCCCGGAATCGCCGGGCGCGCTGCTCAAGTTCCTGCACACGCTGGGCACGCACTGGAACATCTCTCTGTTCCACTACCGCAGCCACGGCACCGACTACGGGCGCGTGCTGGCGGCGTTTGAACTGGGCGAGCACGAGCCGGATTTCGAAACACGGCTGAACGAGCTGGGCTATGAGTGTCACGACGAAACCCATAACCCGGCCTTCCGCTTCTTCCTCGCGGGCTAAGGTCTGGCCGGGTAAGCGCAGCGCCACCCGGCTTTAGTGGTTCGGCAATATCGTCCAGAACGCATCAATAAGCGGCTCATGCAGCCGCTTTTTTTGTGCGCACACGCCAAGCTCAAACGGCGTCTTCTCGTCGCTGCGCTCCAGAATCATTACGCGATTGCGCACCGGTTCCGGGCTATTTTCCAGCACCACTTCCGGCAGCAGCGCCACGCCGCAGCCCAGCGCCACCATCGACACCATCGCTTCATGGCCGCTGACGGTAGCGTAAATCGACGGGTTGCTGATTTTCTGACGGCGGAACCACAGCTCGATGCGGCGACGCACCGGCCCCTGATCGGCCATGATAAACGGCACCGTGGACCAGTCCGGTTTTTCCACCGACACCTGATTACGCACCGGGCAGGGCAGCGCGGGGGCAATCAGTACTACTGCCAGATTCTCCAGCATCGAGAATGCCACCGCGCCCGGCAGGGTTTCCGGCTTCCCGGCAATGGCGAGATCCGCTTCGCCCGTCACCACTTTCTCCATTGCGTCGGAGGCGTCGCCGGTAGTGAGTTTAATTTCAACCGACGGATGCGCCGCGCGGAAGCGGTCGAGAATGGGCGGCAGATGGCTATAGGCGGCGGTCACGGAGCAGAAAATATGCAGCTCACCGGAAAGTGACGGCCCCTGCTGGTCAATCGAGTGACGCAGCTGCTGGTACTGCAACAGCGTCTGCTGGGCAAAAATGCGCAACTCTTCGCCCGCTTCCGTGAGGGTGACGGTGCGGTTGTCGCGCACGAACAGCGGCTGGCCGAGGTCTTCCTCAAGGCGCTGGATCTGGCGCGAAAGCGTGGAGGGGCTAACGTGCATCGCCCGCGCGCTGCGGCCAAAGTGACGGCTTTCCGCCAGGTGCAGGAACATTTTCAGATCGCGTAAATCCACTGATTCCACTCCCTCTTTTTATATTGCAAAAATTGCAACGTGACGTTGTGAATATATCAATTTCCGCAATAAATTTCCTGTTGTAATGTGGGTACATTCTCGCTGAAACGCGAACCGAACAATAAGACACACAACATCACGAGGTATCACCCATGGCTAACTACTTTAATACACTGAACTTGCGCCAACAGCTGGCGCAGCTGGGCAAATGCCGCTTCATGGCGCGCGACGAATTTGCCGATGGCGCGAGCTACCTTCAGGGTAAAAAAGTGGTCATCGTCGGCTGTGGCGCACAGGGTCTGAACCAGGGCCTGAACATGCGTGACTCCGGTCTGGATATCTCCTACGCCCTGCGTAAAGAAGCGATTGCCGAGAAGCGTGCTTCCTGGCGTAAAGCGACCGAAAACGGCTTCAAAGTGGGTACCTACGAAGAGCTGATCCCGCAGGCGGATCTGGTGGTTAACCTGACCCCGGACAAACAGCACTCAGACGTTGTGCGTTCCGTACAGCCGCTGATGAAAGACGGTGCCGCGCTGGGTTACTCCCACGGCTTCAACATCGTTGAAGTGGGCGAGCAGATCCGTAAAGACATCACCGTAGTGATGGTGGCACCGAAGTGTCCGGGTACGGAAGTACGCGAAGAGTACAAGCGTGGCTTCGGCGTGCCGACGCTTATCGCAGTTCACCCGGAAAACGATCCGAAAGGCGAAGGCATGGCGATTGCCAAAGCATGGGCAGCGGCGACCGGCGGCCACCGTGCGGGCGTGCTGGAATCGTCCTTCGTTGCCGAAGTGAAATCTGACCTGATGGGCGAGCAGACCATTCTGTGCGGCATGCTGCAGGCCGGTTCTCTGCTGTGCTTCGACAAGCTGGTGGAAGAGGGTACCGACCCGGCCTACGCGGAAAAACTGATTCAGTTCGGCTGGGAAACCATCACCGAAGCGCTGAAGCAGGGCGGTATTACGCTGATGATGGACCGTCTGTCCAACCCGGCAAAACTGCGTGCTTACGCGCTGTCTGAACAGCTGAAAAACATCATGGCGCCGCTGTTCCAGAAACACATGGACGACATCATCTCCGGCGAGTTCTCTTCCGGTATGATGGCGGACTGGGCGAACGACGATAAGAAACTGCTGACCTGGCGTGAAGAGACCGGTAAGACTGCGTTCGAAACCGCGCCGCAGTATGAAGGTAAAATCGGCGAGCAGGAGTACTTCGATAAAGGCGTCCTGATGATCGCGATGGTGAAAGCAGGCGTTGAGCTGGCGTTCGAAACCATGGTGGATTCCGGCATCATCGAAGAGTCTGCGTACTACGAATCACTGCACGAGCTGCCGCTGATTGCGAACACCATCGCCCGTAAGCGTCTGTACGAAATGAACGTGGTGATCTCTGATACCGCAGAATACGGTAACTACCTGTTCTCTTACGCCTGCGTACCGCTGCTGAAAGAGTTTATGACCACTCTGCAGACGGGCGATCTGGGCAAAGCGATTGCTGAAGGTGCCGTGGACAACGCGCAGCTGCGCGACGTGAACGAAGCGATTCGCAGCCACCAGATCGAGAAAGTGGGTCACAAACTGCGTGGCTACATGACCGATATGAAGCGTATCGCGGTAGCGGGCTAACAATCTTGTCGGGTGGCGCTTCGCTTACCCGACCTACAAAACCGTAAGATGTAGGCCGGGTAAGGCGCAGCCGCCACCCGGCTTTTTTATTTGCGATACAGCACTTTAATCACGTGGTAGCCGAACTGCGTGTGCAGCGGGCCGGTTGGCTCCAGCACCGGGCAGGAGAAGACCACTTTATCGAACGCCGGTACCATCTGACCCTGGCGGAATTCACCCAGATCGCCGCCGCGTTTGCCTGACGGACAGATAGAGTGCTTCTTCGCCAGTTTGCCGAAGTCGGCGCCGTTTTTGATCTGCTCCAGAAGATCCAGAGCCAGTTTCTCTTCTTTAACAAGAATATGCAGTGCTGCTGCTGTTTTTGCCATGATCGTGCCTTGAATAGGTTGAGATAAATCGGGGCGCAATATACCACGCGTCAGCGGCGATAAAGCACCTTAATGATATGGTAGCCAAATTTGGTTTTTACCGGGCCGTAGGGCTTCAGAAGCGGGCAGCTAAAGACCGCCTGATCGAACGGGCCGACCATCGCACCTTGTTGAAACTCCCCAAGATCGCCGCCATTGCGCCCGGACGGGCATTTAGAGTAACGCTTCGCCAGATGATCAAAGCTGATGCCGCGCTCCAGCTTGGCCAGGATCTCCTGAGCCAGTTTCTCTTCTTTTACCAGAATATGCAGGGCTGCTGCGGTCTTTTTCATGGTTCTGCTCTAAGGTTTAAACGCGATTTCTCCACTTTATCATTAGCCGGTAAATCTGCGACCGGCTTTCTGCTACAATCCACACCCCGTTCGAAGATTGAGCAATACTCCCATGCGTTTAAACCCTGGACAACAACAAGCGGTCGAATTCGTTACTGGACCATGCCTGGTGCTGGCAGGGGCCGGTTCGGGTAAAACCCGCGTGATCACCAACAAAATCGCCCATCTGATCCACAACTGCGGGTATCAGGCGCGACACATTGCGGCGGTCACCTTTACCAATAAAGCGGCGCGCGAGATGAAAGAGCGTGTCGGTCAGACGCTGGGCCGTAAAGAGGCGCGCGGCCTGATGATCTCCACCTTCCACACGCTGGGGCTGGATATCATCAAACGCGAGTATGCGGCGCTGGGAATGAAGTCCAACTTCTCGCTCTTCGATGACACCGATCAGGTGGCGCTGCTCAAAGAGCTCACCGAGGGGCTGATCGAAGATGATAAAGTGCTGTTGCAGCAGCTGATCTCGACGATCTCGAACTGGAAAAACGATCTGATGACGCCGGCCCAGGCCGCGGCGATCGCCAAAGGCGAACGGGATCGCATCTTCGCCCACTGCTACGGTCTGTACGATGCACATATGAAAGCGTGCAACGTGCTGGACTTCGACGACCTGATCCTGCTGCCGACGCTGCTGCTGCAGCGTAATGAAGAGGTGCGCGAGCGCTGGCAGAACAAAATCCGTTACCTGCTGGTGGATGAGTATCAGGACACCAACACCAGCCAGTACGAGCTGGTGAAGCTGCTGGTGGGGCAGCGCGCGCGTTTTACCGTGGTAGGCGACGACGACCAGTCAATTTACTCCTGGCGCGGCGCGCGCCCGCAAAACCTGGTGCTGCTGAGCAAAGATTTCCCGGCGCTGCAGGTGATTAAGCTGGAACAGAACTATCGCTCCTCCGGGCGTATCCTGAAAGCAGCTAACATCCTGATTGCCAATAACCCGCACGTGTTTGAGAAGCGTCTCTTCTCCGAACTGGGCTACGGTACGGAGCTGAAAGTGCTCAGCGCCAACAATGAGGATCATGAAGCGGAGCGCGTGACGGGCGAACTCATCGCCCACCACTTCGTCAACAAAACTGAATATAAGGATTACGCGATCCTCTATCGCGGCAATCACCAGTCGCGCGTCTTTGAAAAGATGCTGATGCAGAACCGCATTCCGTACAAAATCTCGGGCGGCACGTCGTTCTTCTCACGACCAGAAATCAAAGATCTGCTGGCCTACCTGCGCGTACTCACGAACCCGGATGACGACAGCGCGTTTCTGCGCATCGTGAATACGCCAAAACGCGAGATTGGCCCGGCGACGCTGCAAAAGCTCGGCGAGTGGGCGATGACCCGCAACAAAAGTATGTTTACCGCCAGCTTCGACATGGGGCTGAGCCAGACGTTAACCGGACGCGGGTATGATTCATTAACGCGATTCACCCACTGGCTTGGCGAAGTGCAACGTCTCGCGGAGCGCGAGCCGGTGGCGGCGGTGCGCGATCTTATTCACGGCATCGACTATGAGTCCTGGCTGTACGAAACGTCGGCCAGCCCGAAAGCGGCTGAGATGCGCATGAAGAACGTTAACCAGCTCTTCAGCTGGATGACCGAAATGCTGGAGGGCTCCGAAATCGACGAGCCGATGACCCTGACGCAGGTGGTCACCCGCTTTACCCTGCGCGACATGATGGAGCGGGGCGAGAGCGAAGAAGAGGCCGATCAGGTTCAGCTGATGACGCTGCATGCGTCAAAAGGTCTGGAGTTCCCGTATGTCTATCTGGTCGGTATGGAAGAGGGGTTGTTACCGCATCAGAGCAGCATTGATGAAGACAACGTCGACGAGGAGCGCCGCCTGGCCTACGTGGGGATCACCCGCGCGCAGAAAGAGCTGACGTTCACGCTGTGTAAAGAGCGCCGTCAGTATGGCGAACTTGTCCGCCCGGAGCCGAGCCGTTTTCTGCTGGAGCTGCCGCAGGATGACGTGATCTGGGAACAGGAGCGCAAAGTGATTACCGCAGAAGAGCGGATGCACAAGGGGCAGGCTAACGTGGCAAACATCCGCGCCATGCTGGCAAAAGCCAAAGAGAAAGGATAATGATGAGTAGGCCGGGTAAGGCGAAGCCGCCACCCGGCAATGTTCAGCGTATTACTTCACTTCCAGCACCCAGTGCACATAGCTCTGCCACTGGCACTCCTGCTCGATCATCTCTGCCCCAAGCGGGTGACGATCAATCCAGTTCTCCGGTAACGTCAGCGAAAGCTTCTCGTCATCGGCCACCAGACTAATGGCGGGCAGCAAATCATCGCGGCGGCGGCTGGCAAACAGGATCGCCAGACGCAGCAGGCGGCACAGATGCTCGGCCACGCGCGGCGGTACGGCGTTTTGCTGATGCAAAGACGAGAGATCAACGGCATTGGTCTGGTTCAGCAGCAGCGTTGCCAGCAATTTTTTCTGCGCGGGCGTATAGCCCGGTAAATCCAGGTTGCGCACCAGATACGCTGCATGAGCCGGTGCCTGCTTAAAATCAATGCTCAGCCCCACTTCATGTAGCGCACAGGCGCTTAGCAATAAATCCCGGCTCAGAGGATCAAGATCCCAGACGTTAGCGACCTGATCGGCGAAGCGTGACGCCAGCTGCGATACGCGTCCTGCCTGATCGATATCAACCAGAAAACGACGCTGCACGTTGCGCAGGGTACGGCTGCGGATATCCTGATCGACCGACAGATGCAGCATCCCGTAGACCAGACCTTCGCGCAACGCGCCGCCGGCCAGGGTCATACACTGGATGTTCAGCTCGGTGAAAATAGCGATAAGAATGGCCAGTCCGCTCGGGAAGACCAGCGCGCGCTCCAGCGTCAGGCCTTCAATTTCCAGCTCTTCCAGGCGTCCGCACTGAATGGCGCGTTGTTTCAGCTGCTGAAGTTTGGCAAGCGTAATCCGTTCGTCCATTCCCTGCGCCATCATGATTTCCTGCAGAGCCTGCACGGTACCCGACGCACCCACGCAGACTTTCCAGCCGTGATAGCGCAGCTCGTCCATCACCGGGCGTAACACTTCGCGCGCAGCGTTCTCTGCCTCGTCGAAGTTCTCTTTACCCAGATTACGATCGGTAAAGTAGCGCTCAAGCCAGGTCACGCAGCCCATCGACAGGCTGAACAGCGACGTTGCCTGCGCGCCGGTGCCGGTCACAAGCTCGGTACTGGCACCGCCGATATCCACTACCAGGCGACGATCGTCACCCCCCGTGGTGTGTGCAACACCCTGATAAATCAGGCGAGCTTCTTCTTCACCGCTGATAACCTGAACCGGACAACCGAGAATTTCCTGCGCTCTGGCAATAAAATCCACGGCGTTAACCGCCAGGCGGAGTGTCGCAGTGGCGACCACGGTGATTTGGGCATGCGGGATATCCTGCAGACGCTCGGCAAAGAGCCGCAGACACTGCCAGCCACGTTCCATGGCTTCAGGTGAGAGGTGATTGTCGCTGCTCAGGCCCGCCGCGAGGCGGACCTTGCGCTTAATGCGCGTCAGCGTTTGTATGCTTCCCGCCACCTCGCGCACAACCAGCATATGAAAACTATTCGAACCGAGATCAATTGCCGCATAAAGCGAGGTGGAGCTGAGCATATTTTTTAACCTGAACGACGACGATTACGCGGTGCGCCGCCTGAACGACGCGGACCATTGCCGGAGCGTGGGCGGGTTAGACGCTTAGGCGGCGGCAGTTCGCTTAACAGCGCTTCCGGATTGTATTTGCTCTGCGGAATAGAGTGACCGATATAAGTCTCAATGGCTGGAAGATTCAGCGCATACTCTTCACACGCAAGGCTAATCGAGTGACCGCTTGCGCCCGCACGACCGGTTCGACCGATACGGTGTACGTAGTCTTCGCAGTCGTCTGGCAGATCGTAGTTAAAGACGTGCGTCACGGCCGGAATGTGTAAACCACGTGCCGCCACGTCGGTTGCGACCAGAATATCGAGATCGCCACGGGTAAATTCTTCAAGAATGCGCAGGCGTTTTTTCTGCGCCACGTCGCCGGTCAGCAGGCCAACACGGTGACCGTCTGCAGCCAGATGGCCCCAGATGTCTTCACAACGGTGTTTGGTGTTCGCGAAGATAATGGCGCGATCGGGCCATTCTTCTTCGATCAGAGTTTGCAGCAGACGCATTTTCTCTTCATTGGAAGGATAGAAGAGCTCTTCTTTAATGCGGTGACCCGTTTTCTGCTCCGGTTCCACTTCCACGTATTCGGCGTTGTTCATCTGTTCGAACGCCAGTTCGCGCACACGGTAGGAGAGGGTTGCAGAGAACAGCATATTCAGGCGCTGGTTAGCTGGAGGCATACGGCGGAACAGCCAGCGGATATCTTTAATGAAGCCCAGATCGTACATGCGGTCAGCTTCATCGAGCACCACAACCTGGATTGCACCGAGGTTAATGTGGTTCTGTTTAGCGTAGTCGATAAGACGGCCGGTGGTACCGATCAGGATATCCACACCGCTTTCCAGCACTTTCAGCTGTTTATCGTAGCCGTCGCCGCCATAGGCCAGTCCAAGCTTAAGGCCGGTAGCCTGCGCCAGGGGTTCAGCGTCTGCATGGATCTGTACCGCCAGTTCTCGCGTCGGGGCCATAATTAGCGCGCGCGGCTGGTTAACTTTGCGGTCTGCAATCGCTGGGTGAGAAAGTAAATAATGAAACGTTGACGTTAAAAACGCCATCGTTTTGCCGGTACCGGTTTGCGCCTGCCCGGCAACATCGCGACCGGCCAGCGTCAGCGGCAGCGCGAGGGCCTGAATGGGCGTGCAGTTATGAAACCCTTTATTTTCAAGGGCTTCAATCACCTTCGGGTGCAGCGCGAAGTCGGAAAACTTCTGTTCTGTTAAATGTGTTTTGCTCATAGTGTGGTAGAATATCAGCTTACTATTGCTTTACGAAAGCGTATCCGGTGAAATAAAGTCAACCTTTAGTTGGTTAATGCGACATCAACACGTCGTTGGTGGAGACAAAACCAACGTACCAGGCTTATTCCTGTGGAGTTATATATGAGCGATAAAATTATTCACCTGACTGACGACAGTTTTGACACGGACGTACTTAAGGCTGACGGGCTGATCCTCGTCGATTTCTGGGCTGAATGGTGTGGTCCTTGCAAAATGATCGCCCCGATTCTGGATGAGATCGCCGACGAATATCAGGGCAAACTGACCGTTGCCAAGCTGAACATCGACCAGAACCCGGGCACCGCACCAAAATACGGTATCCGTGGCATTCCGACCCTGCTGCTGTTCAAAAACGGCGAAGTGGCGGCGACCAAAGTGGGCGCGCTGTCCAAAGGTCAACTGAAAGAGTTCCTGGACGCTAACCTGGCGTAAGGTTTCTCCGCTGTGCGTTCAGAGCTCCCGGCTAAATGATGTGGAACTCTGGACGCCCGGCTGAAGTCGTGCTAAGTTAGCTATGACTTCGTTTTAAACATATCTTGTTGTTTGAATCTTGTTTTACCCGATACTTCCCGTTGTTGACATGAACAGTGCGTGAAGTGGCTAAATTCCGGGCTTGTCACTCAATCCGTCTTGTCGTTTCAGTTCTGCGTTCTTTCCCTGTGACCAGACAGCGAACAGACATGAGTTGATGGCCGCTAAACAGGCATGGATGACCCTGCCATACCATTCACAACATTAAGTTCGAGAATCACCCCGAGTTTAAGAACCCACACCATTATGAATCTTACCGAATTAAAGAATACGCCGGTTTCTGAGCTGATCACTCTCGGCGAAAATATGGGGCTGGAAAACCAGGCTCGTATGCGCAAGCAGGACATCATTTTCGCCATCCTGAAGCAGCACGCTAAGAGTGGCGAAGATATCTTTGGCGACGGTGTGCTGGAGATATTGCAAGACGGATTTGGTTTCCTCCGCTCTGCAGACAGCTCCTACCTCGCCGGCCCTGACGACATCTACGTATCCCCCAGCCAAATCCGCCGTTTCAACCTCCGCACTGGTGACACCATTTCAGGTAAGATTCGTCCTCCTAAAGAGGGTGAACGCTACTTTGCGCTGTTGAAAGTCAATGAAGTTAACTTCGACAAACCAGAAAACTCGCGTAATAAGATCCTCTTTGAGAACTTAACGCCGCTGCACGCGAACTCTCGCCTGCGCATGGAGCGTGGTAACGGTTCTACCGAAGACTTAACCGCACGTGTTCTGGATCTGGCATCACCTATTGGTCGCGGCCAGCGTGGTCTGATTGTGGCGCCGCCAAAAGCGGGTAAAACCATGCTGCTGCAGAACATCGCGCAGAGCATCGCCTATAACCACCCAGACTGTGTGCTGATGGTGCTGCTGATTGACGAACGTCCGGAAGAAGTGACCGAGATGCAGCGTCTGGTTAAAGGTGAAGTGGTTGCTTCAACCTTCGATGAGCCAGCCTCTCGCCACGTTCAGGTTGCGGAAATGGTTATCGAGAAGGCAAAACGCCTGGTTGAGCACAAGAAAGACGTGATCATCCTGCTCGACTCCATCACCCGTCTGGCGCGTGCCTATAACACCGTGGTGCCAGCGTCTGGTAAAGTGCTGACCGGTGGTGTGGATGCTAACGCCCTGCATCGTCCGAAACGCTTCTTCGGTGCTGCACGTAACGTGGAAGAGGGCGGCAGCCTGACCATCATCGCGACGGCGCTGATCGATACCGGTTCCAAAATGGACGAAGTGATTTACGAAGAGTTTAAAGGTACAGGCAACATGGAACTGCACCTCTCTCGTAAGATCGCTGAAAAACGCGTCTTCCCGGCTATCGACTACAACCGTTCCGGTACCCGTAAAGAAGAGCTGCTCACCACTCAGGAAGAGCTGCAGAAAATGTGGATCCTGCGCAAAATCATCCATCCAATGGGTGAAATCGACGCGATGGAATTCCTCATTAACAAACTGGCGATGACCAAAACCAACGACGATTTCTTCGACATGATGAAACGCTCGTAACGCAAATAAAGCCAGCGAACGCCACGTTTTTACGTGGCGTTTTTCTTTTATGGACTATACGCTAGTACCACCTACTCCCAATTTTGACCGGTCAGTGCGACAATAGGGCCGTTTATGCAGCAAAAGAAATAATTGATTGAAAAATATACAAAGGGAGTTGTAAGAAGCCATCTTTATTACTTCTGAGGCTGTGGCTTCATGGTTATACTTCCGGGACTAACATTTGTTGAGAGCAATCCATTGTGAATCTATTCACCGCCGTTACTGAACTGATCAGTATTTTTTTATTCACAACCTGTTTTTTGTTCATTGCGCGTAAGGTGGCAAAACGAATAGGGTTGGTGGATAAGCCTAATTTTCGTAAACGCCATCAGGGACTTATTCCTTTAGTCGGCGGGATATCTGTTTACGCAGGAATTTGCTTCACGTTTGGTATTGCCGATTATTATATACCGCATGCCGCCCTCTACATTGCCTGCGCCGGTGTCCTGGTGTTAGTCGGGGCTCTTGATGACCGGTTTGATATCGCGGTGAAAATACGCGCCACCGTTCAGGCGGGCATTGGCGTGGTGATGATGGTTGTGGGCGGACTGTATCTGCGAAGCCTCGGCTATGTGTTTGGCCCCTGGGAGTTAGTTCTGGGCCCATTTGGCTTCTTCCTGACACTCTTTGCCGTCTGGGCGGCAATCAATGCTTTCAACATGGTGGATGGCATTGACGGCCTGCTCGGTGGGTTGTCATCCGTCTCGTTCGCCGCTATCGGCATTATTTTATGGTTTGATGGCCAGTACAGTCTGGCAATGTGGTGTTTCGCCATGATTGCCGCCATTCTGCCTTATATCCTCTTAAACCTCGGTGTGCTGGGCCGTCGCTATAAAGTCTTTATGGGAGACGCGGGCAGTACGCTGATTGGTTTTACGGTTATCTGGATCCTGCTTGAAACCACTCAGGGCCAGACCCATCCGATAAGCCCTGTAACAGCGCTGTGGATTATTGCCATTCCATTAATGGATATGGTGGCGATTATGTACCGCCGCCTGCGCAAAGGAATGAGTCCTTTCTCTCCCGACCGCCAACACATTCATCATCTCATCATGCGTGCGGGTTTTACATCTCGTCAGGCGTTTGTACTGATTACGCTGGCCGCCGCTATTTTAGCCGCGATTGGTGTAGCTGCAGAATATTCCCATATTATTCCTGAGTGGGTTATGTTGGCATTATTCTTGCTGGCATTTTTCCTGTACGGCTACTGCATTAAGCGCGCATGGAAAGTGGCGCGATTTATTAAACGTCTTAAACGCAGGATGCGTCGTAACAGTGGCAAAAATACAACATTAACTAAGTAAAACCGGGACTATGATGACTCAACCGTTGGCGGGAGCGAAATCAGTGGTAACTGAGAATGAACTGGATATTCGGGGTTTGTTTCGCGTGTTATGGGCAGGCAAACTTTGGATTGCCGGGATCGCGCTGGGGTTTGCACTGTTAGCGCTGGCCTATACATTCTTTGCAAAACAAGAGTGGAGCGCCACGGCAATCACGGACAAACCAACGGTTAATATGCTCGGGGGATACTATTCCCAGCAGCAATTCCTGCGAAATCTGGATATCAAAGCCAGTCTTGCAACGCCAGACCAGGCCTCCGTTATGGATGAAGCCTATAAAGAGTTTGTGATGCAGCTGGCTTCATGGGATACCCGCCGCGATTTCTGGTCCCAGACGGATTACTACAAGCAGCGTCGGGTTGATAACACCAAAGCCGATGCCGCCCTGCTGGACGATCTGATTAACAATATCCAGTTTATGCCGGGCGATGCGTTGCGTAACGTGAATGACAGCGTCAAGCTAATTGCAGAAACTGCGCCGGATGCCAACAACCTGTTGCGTCAGTATGTTGCGTTTGCCAGTCAGCGTGCAGCAAGCCATCTTAACGAAGAGCTTAAAGGCGCCTGGGCGGCTCGTACCATCCAGATGAAAGCGCAGGTGAAACGTCAGGAAGAGGTGGCTAAAGCCATTTTTGCTCGTCGTGTACACAATATTGAGCAGGCGCTGAAAATTGCGGAACAGCACAATATTTCCCGTACTGAAACGGATGTACCGGCTGATGAGCTGCCTGATTCAGAGATGTTCCTCCTTGGTCGCCCCATGCTGCAGGCGCGTCTGGAAAACCTGAAGGCCGTTGGGCCTGATTTTGACCTCGATTACGATCAAAATCGCGCGATGCTCAATACGCTTAATGTCGGTCCATCCCTGGACCCGCGTTTTCAGACCTATCGTTATTTGCGAACGCCTGAAGAACCTGTAAAACGCGATAGTCCGCGTCGTGCATTCCTGATGATCATGTGGGGGATTGTAGGCGCACTGACGGGCGCTGGCGTGGCGTTAACGCGTCGTCGCAAAAACTAAGAACGCCGTCTACGATGAAGGCTGCGGCCTTCATCGCCTAATCGAAGAGAATCGATGTGAAAGTACTAACCGTATTTGGCACCAGGCCGGAGGCCATTAAGATGGCACCTCTGGTTCATGCGCTGGCCTGCGATCCTGATATTGAAGCGAAAGTGTGCGTCACGGCCCAGCACCGGGAGATGCTCGATCAGGTTTTAACCCTCTTCTCCATCGTCCCGGATTACGACCTCAATATTATGAAACCGGGGCAAGGGTTAACGGAGATAACCTGTCGCATTCTGCAAGAACTTAAGCCGATCCTGGAGTCATTTAAGCCTGACGTGGTGCTGGTACACGGTGATACCACCACTACCGTGGCGACAAGCCTGGCCGCGTTCTACCAGCGAATTCCCGTGGGACATGTTGAGGCGGGGCTGCGTACCGGCAATCTTTATTCACCGTGGCCGGAAGAGGCCAACCGCACGTTAACGGGCCATCTGGCGATGTACCACTTTGCGCCAACGGAAAACTCTCGTCAAAACCTGCTGCGTGAAAATATCGCCGATAATAAAATCTTTGTGACCGGCAATACGGTCATTGACGCGTTAATTTGGGTACGTGACCGCGTCCTGGCAAATAGCGATCTTCAGAAAGAGCTCGCAGCCCGCTATCCGTTCCTCCACAACGGCAAAAAAACCATTCTGGTCACTGGTCATCGACGCGAAAGCTTTGGCCGGGGTTTTGAGCAAATCTGCCATGCGCTGGCTGAAATCGCCGCGCAGAACGACGATGTGCAAATTGTCTATCCAGTACACCTTAACCCTAACGTCAGCGAGCCGGTCAATCGTATTCTGGGCCACGTCGAAAACGTTCTGCTGATCGAACCGCAGGACTACATGCCGTTTGTCTGGCTGATGAACCATGCCTGGCTGATCCTCACCGATTCCGGCGGAATTCAGGAAGAAGCGCCATCCCTCGGCAAACCGGTTCTGGTGATGCGTGAAACGACCGAACGTCCGGAAGCCGTTAAAGCCGGTACGGTGCGTCTGGTCGGCACCAACGCACAGCTGATCGTCGAAGAGGTCACGCGCCTGCTGCACGACGATGAAGCGTATCAGGCAATGAGCCGGGCCCATAATCCGTATGGCGACGGGCAGGCTTGTGGTCGTATTTTGCATGCACTTAAACACAATCGGGTATCGCTATGAGTTTTACTACCATCTCTGTCATTGGTCTTGGCTACATTGGCTTGCCCACCGCGGCGGCGTTTGCCTCTCGTCAAAAACAGGTTGTCGGTGTGGATATCAACGCACGCGCGGTGGAAACCATTAACCGTGGCGAAATTCATATTGTCGAGCCCGAACTTGACCGCGTGGTGAAAGAGGCTGTGGACGGAGGCTTCCTGCGTGCCAGCACGACCCCAGTGGAAGCAGATGCCTACCTGATTGCCGTTCCAACACCCTTTAAAGGTGACCACGAGCCCGACATGGCTTTTGTCGAGGCGGCGGCAAAATCCATCGCACCTGTGCTGAAGAAAGGGGCACTGGTGATCCTGGAATCGACCTCTCCGGTTGGTGCTACCGAGCAGATGGCACAGTGGCTGGCCGACGCGCGCCCTGATTTAAGCTTCCCGCAGCAGGTGGGGGAGCAGGCGGATATCAACATCGCCTACTGTCCGGAGCGCGTGCTGCCGGGCCAGGTCATGGTCGAACTGATTAAAAACGACCGCGTCATTGGCGGTATGACGCCCGTCTGTTCCGAACGCGCCAGCGCGCTGTACAAGATTTTCCTTGAAGGTGAATGTGTGGTGACCAACTCCCGCACCGCCGAGATGTGCAAGCTGACGGAAAACAGCTTCCGCGACGTCAATATCGCTTTTGCGAACGAACTGTCGCTGATCTGCGCCGATCAGGGGATTAACGTCTGGGAGCTGATTAGCCTGGCGAATCGCCATCCGCGCGTCAACATTCTCCAGCCAGGCCCGGGAGTAGGCGGACACTGTATCGCCGTCGATCCGTGGTTTATCGTGGCGCAGAATCCGGCGCAGGCGCGCCTGATTCGCACCGCGCGCGAAGTGAACGACAGCAAGCCTCACTGGGTGCTCAATCAGGTTAAAGCGACGGTAGCGGATTGTCTGGCAGAGAGCGGCAAGCGCGCCAGTGAGCTGAAAATTGCCTGCTTTGGTCTGGCATTTAAACCCAATATTGACGATCTGCGTGAAAGCCCGGCGATGGAAATTGCCGAGATGATTGCCGAATGGCACAAGGGCGAAACGCTGGTGGTTGAGCCGAATATCCATGAATTACCGGCAAAACTGGCGGGGCACTGCACGCTGACGGCGCTGGACGACGCGCTGACGGCGGCGGACGTGCTGGTGCTGCTGGTAGATCATAAAGAGTTTAAAGCGACGTCCGGCGATGCCGTTCGTCAGCAGTATATTGTGGATACCAAAGGTGTCTGGCGTTGAAAAGCCTGAATGGGGTACTCGAGTCCCTGCAGTGGGAGAGTGCTTTTTTCGGCCTGCCGTCGGCCATCGTGCGTCTGCGCGATGACGCGCCGGTACTGGCTGAATCGGATTTTATCGCCTGGCAACGAGTGCAGGCGAAGATCCCGTCGGAGCGCGTCGATCTGCTTGACGCGCTCCAGCAGCACGGCTTTCAGCTGGTTGAAGGTGAGGTCGATCTTTCCATTACCCTCACCCGGCACGATGCGTCCGGCGCGGAAATTGCAACGGAACAGGATATCCCCGTGCTGCGTCGGATGGCGGCCCGGGCGTTTGCGCAGAGCCGCTTTCGTGCGCCCTGGTATGCACCTGACGATAGCGGGCGTTTCTATGCCCAGTGGATAGAGAATGCCGTCAAAGGCACCTTTGACCACGTCTGCCTGGTTTTCCGTGCAGGGGACGGTCAAATCCAGGGGTTCGTCTCGCTGCGTAAGCTCAACGAGCGCGAGGCGCGTATCGGCTTATTAGCCGGGCGCGGCATGGGTGAGAAACTCATGCAGGCGGCGCTGCACTGGGCGCAGCAGCAACAGCTTGTGACGCTGCGGGTTGCGACCCAACTGGGCAACACCGCCGCGCTTAAACGTTATATTGCGAGTGGTGCCAACATCGACGCCACCGCCTACTGGTTATACAGGTGACAAGATGATTCCATTTAACGCACCACCCGTCGTCGGAACTGAACTCGACTATATGCAGTCTGCCATGGGCAGCGGCAAACTCTGCGGTGACGGTGGTTTTACCCGTCGCTGTCAGCAGTGGATGGAACAGCGTTTTCGCAGCGCCAAAGTGCTGCTGACCCCGTCCTGTACGGCATCGCTGGAAATGGCGGCGCTGCTGCTGGATATCCAGCCCGGCGATGAAGTGATCATGCCGAGCTATACCTTCGTTTCCACCGCGAACGCGTTTGTTCTGCGCGGGGCGAAAATCGTCTTTGTGGATATCCGACCGGATACCATGAACATTGATGAGACGCTGATTGAAGCGGCGATCACCGATAAAACACGCGCGATCGTGCCGGTTCACTACGCGGGCGTGGCCTGTGAAATGGACACCATCATGGCCATCGCCAAAAAACATGATCTGTTTGTGGTGGAAGATGCCGCGCAGGGCGTGATGTCTACCTACAAGGGACGCGCGCTGGGTACCATCGGCCACATCGGCTGCTTTAGCTTCCACGAAACCAAAAACTACACGGCAGGCGGAGAAGGTGGCGCGACGCTGATTAACGACCGGGCGCTCGTGGAGCGTGCGGAAGTGATCCGCGAAAAAGGCACCAACCGCAGCCAGTTCTTCCGCGGGCAGGTGGACAAATACACCTGGCGCGATATTGGTTCAAGCTATCTGATGGCGGATCTGCAGGCGGCGTACCTGTGGGCGCAGCTGGAAGCGGCGGAACGTATCAACCTGCAGCGTCTCTCCCTGTGGCAAACCTATTACGATGCCCTTGAGCCTCTGGCCAAAGCCGGGCGTATTGAGCTGCCAACCATTCCGGCTGATTGCGTCCACAACGCGCACATGTTCTACATCAAGCTGCGCGATAACGACGACCGCAGCCAGCTCATTGCCTGGCTAAAAGAGGCCGAAATAATGGCGGTATTCCACTATATCCCGCTGCACTCCAGCCCGGCGGGCGAAACGTTTGGGGTGTTCGCGGGTGAAGACCGTTACACCACCAAAGAAAGTGAGCGTTTGCTTCGTCTGCCACTGTTCTACAACCTCGCGCCAGTTAACCAGCGTACGGTGATTAATACCCTTCTGAGTTATTTCGGCTGATATGTCTCTGGCAAAAGCATCGGTGTGGACCGCCGCGTCCACGCTTGTAAAAATTGGCGCCGGGCTGCTGGTCGTCAAGCTGCTGGCCGTCTCATTTGGCCCCTCTGGTGTGGGACTAGCGGGTAATTTCCGCCAGCTAGTCACCGTCCTTGGGGTGCTGGCCGGTGCCGGTATTTTTAACGGCGTGACCAAATACGTTGCGCAGTACCATGATGATGCGGCTCAGCTTCGCAGAGTCGTGGGCACCTCTTCGGCGATGGTGACGGGTTTTTCGACCCTGATGGCGATTATCTTTCTGCTGGCGGCGGCCCCTATCAGCCAGGGCTTGTTCGGGCACACCCACTATCAGGGGCTGGTGCGTCTGGTGGCGTTGGTTCAGATGGGCATTGCCTGGGCTAACCTGCTGCTGGCGCTGATGAAAGGGTTTCGTGATGCTGCCGGGAACGCGCTTGCCTTAATCCTGGGCAGCGTCATCGGCGTGATTGCCTACTATTTCTGCTATCGCCTGGGAGGCTATGAAGGCGCGCTGCTTGGGCTGGCACTGGTCCCGGCTCTGGTTGTTGTGCCTGCGGCGCTTATGCTGATGCGTCGGGGCGTCATCCCGCTGAGCTACCTGAAACCGCAATGGGATAAAGTGCTTGCCAGTCAGCTGGGTAAATTTACCCTGATGGCGCTCATCACCTCCGTCACGCTGCCGGTGGCCTACGTGATGATGCGAAACCTGCTGGCGGCGCATTATAGCTGGGATGAAGTGGGGATCTGGCAGGGCGTAAGCAGCATTTCCGACGCCTACCTCCAGTTTATTACGGCTTCCTTTAGCGTTTATTTGCTGCCAACATTATCGCGTCTGACGTCCAGGCAGGATATTACCCGTGAGATTTTCCGATCGCTGCGCTTCGTGTTGCCGGCGGTTGCAGCTGCCAGCTTTACCGTCTGGTTATTGCGTGATGTCGCCATCTGGCTGCTGTTCTCGGCGAAGTTCACCGCCATGCGCGATCTGTTTGCCTGGCAGCTGGTGGGCGATGTGCTGAAAGTGGGTGCTTACGTTTTCGGCTATCTGGTGATTGCAAAAGCGTCCCTGCGGCTGTATATCCTGGCGGAAATTAGCCAGTTTGCGTTACTGACAGCATTTTCACACTGGCTGATACCCGCGCACGGTGCGCTGGGGGCGGCTCAGGCCTACATGGCAACCTATATCGTTTATTTCGCCGCCTGTTGCGGCGTATTTTTATTGTGGCGTAAACGCGCATGACTGCACTGATTCACATCCTGGGATCGGATATCCCACACCATAACCAGACCGTTTTGCGGTTCTTCAACGACGAGCTGGCATCGGGTAATCCCGATGCGCGTGAGTTTATGGTTGCAGGTCAGGATAAGGGCCTGAGCGCAGCATTTCCGGCGCTCGCTATTCGCTTCTGGCCGGATAAGGCCTCGCTGGCGAAGGCGGTTGTTGCCAGAGCCAAAGCGGATCGTAAGCAACGTTTCTTTTTCCACGGGCAGTTTAATACCGGCCTGTGGCTGGCGCTTCTCAGCGGAGGGATTAAACCCTCCCAGTGCAGCTGGCATATCTGGGGAGCCGATCTCTACGAAGTCTCCCGCGGCTGGAAATTCCGTCTTTTCTATCCCTTACGCCGCATGGCGCAGGGGCGCGTAGGCTGCGTGTTTGCCACCCGTGGCGATCTCAACTATTTTGCTAAACAGCACCCGAGCGTGCGCGGAGAACTCCTCTATTTCCCCACCCGCATGGATCCGGCGCTGAACGCCCTGGCGAATGACACGGTGCGTGAAGGCAAGCTAACGATCCTGGTGGGGAATTCCGGCGATCGCAGTAACGAACACACCGCGGCGCTCAGGGCGGTGCATCAGCAGTTTGGCGACACGGTGAACGTGGTGGTGCCGATGGGCTATCCCGCCAACAACGACGCCTATATTGATGAGGTTCGGCAACAGGGACTTGCGCTGTTTAGCGCAGAAAATCTGCACATCCTTAGCGATAAGCTGGAATTTGATGAATATCTTGCGCTGCTGAGAAAATGCGATCTTGGCTATTTCATCTTTGCCCGACAGCAGGGAATCGGCACGCTGTGTCTGCTGATTCAGGCGGGGGTACCGTGCGTGCTCAACCGCGACAACCCGTTCTGGCAGGACATGGCCGAGCAGCATATTCCGGTGCTGTTTACCTCAGACACGCTGAATGTCGAGGTGGTACGTGAAGCTCAGCGCCAGCTCACGCTGGTGGATAAAAATAGCATCGATTTTTTCAGCCCGAATTACCTCACGCCGTGGCACCGAGCGCTGCGTATCGCGTCAGGAGACAAAGCATGAGTCAGTTGCAATTCAGCGGCTTACTGGTTGTCTGGCTTCTGAGCACCCTGTTTATCGCCACGCTTACCTGGTTTGAATTTCGCCGGGTACGCTTCAACTTTAACGTCTTCTTCTCGTTACTGTTTCTGCTGACCTTCTTTTTCGGCTTCCCGCTCACCAGCATTCTGGTCTTCCGTTTTGACGTGAGCGTCGCGCCGCCGGAAATCCTGCTCCAGGCGCTTCTGGCGGCGACCTGTTTCTATGCGGTCTACTACGTTACCTATAAAACGCGTCTGCGTTCAGCGCAGGCTACAGCCCCGCGTCGGGCGCTTTTTACCATGAATCGGGTGGAGACCCACCTGACGTGGGTGATGCTGATGACCATCGCCCTGGTCAGCGTCGGTATCTTCTTCATGCATAACGGCTTCCTGCTGTTTAAGCTCCACTCCTACAGCCAGATTTTTTCGGCCGAAGTCTCGGGCGTGGCGCTTAAGCGTTTCTTCTACTTCTTCATTCCGGCGATGCTGGTGATCTTTTTCCTGCGTCAGGACAGCAAAGCGTGGCTGTTCTTCCTGGTCAGCACCGTCGCGTTTGGCATCCTGACCTACATGATTGTGGGCGGTACGCGCGCGAACATTATTATCGCCTTCGCCATTTTCCTGTTTATCGGCATCATTCGCGGCTGGATCTCGCTGTGGATGCTGGTTGCGGCAGGGGTGTTTGGCATAGTGGGGATGTTCTGGCTCGCGCTGAAGCGCTACGGGATGAACGTGGCGGGAGATGAGGCGTTTTACACGTTCCTCTACCTGACGCGCGATACGTTCTCGCCGTGGGAAAACCTGGCATTGCTGCTGCAAAACTACGACAAGATTGATTTCCAGGGGCTGGCGCCAATTGTTCGCGACTTCTACGTCTTTATCCCTTCCTGGCTTTGGCCGGACCGGCCTGGTGTGGTGCTCAATACCGCGAACTATTTTACCTGGGAAGTGCTGAACAACCATTCCGGTCTGGCAATCTCGCCAACGCTGATTGGTTCCCTGGTGGTGATGGGCGGGGCGTGGTTCATTCTGCCCGGGGCGGTTGCCGTGGGGCTGATTATCAAGTGGTTTGACTGGCTTTACGTGCGGGGCAACGAAGAGTCCAACCGCTATAAAGCCGCCATTTTGCACAGTTTCTGCTTTGGTGCCATTTTCAATATGATCGTGCTGGCGCGCGAAGGGTTGGATTCATTCGTGTCGCGCGTGGTGTTCTTCATGGTCGTTTTCGGCGTCTGCCTGTTACTGGCCAAACTGCTGTACTGGCTGTTTGACAGCGCAGGGCTTGTGCACAAGCGCGAGCGGCAGGGCAGCACAACGCTGTCGCAAGTCTGAGTAAGGATAGTAATGACTGATAAAATTTCTGCACCGCGCTATGCGCTACGTGGCCTGCAGCTTATTGGCTGGCGCGACATGCAGCACGCGCTGGACTTTCTGTTTGCCGACGGCCAGATGAAATCCGGTACGCTGGTGGCTATCAACGCGGAAAAAATGCTGGCGGTTGAGGATAACGCGGAAGTCAAAAGCCTGATTGAAGCGGCTGAATTTAAATACGCTGATGGGATCAGCGTGGTCCGCTCTATCCGTAAAAAGTATCCTGACGCTAATGTTTCCCGCGTGGCGGGGGCCGATCTCTGGGAGCAGCTTATGGCCCGCGCAGGTGCGCAGGGCACGCCCGTGTTCCTGATTGGCGGTAAGCCGGAGATACTGGCCCAGACGGAGGAGAAACTGCGTCGTCAATGGAATGTTAATATCGTCGGCAGCCAGGATGGTTACTTCAAACCGGAAGATCGGCAGGCGCTGTTTGAGCGGGTTCGTGACAGCGGGGCGAAAATTGTCACCGTGGCGATGGGTTCCCCGCGCCAGGAGATCCTGATGCGTGACTGCCGTCTGGTCTGTCCGGATGCCCTCTACATGGGCGTTGGCGGTACGTACGACGTCTTTACCGGCCACGTTAAGCGTGCGCCCAGGGTCTGGCAAAATCTGGGGCTGGAGTGGCTGTACCGCCTGCTATCGCAACCGACGCGCATTAAACGACAGATCCGTCTGCTTCGCTACCTCGCCTGGCATTACACCGGGAAAATGTAATCAAAATGTAGCGCGATATGCTATTCGCGCTGCAACTCGCCTGCAAAACTGCTGACAATCTGTGCAATGCATTCATTTTTTTAATGCATCGTTTGCCATTTGGCCGATTTTAAGAAACCATTCGCTCCGTATTTTAGTACCCCTAAAAAACAATACCCGGTCTTAAGCCGGGAAACAGCAAACACAATCGAGGATCTATGGCAGAGAAAAAACCGGAGCTACAGCGTGGGCTGGAAGCTCGTCATATTGAACTGATAGCGCTGGGCGGCACTATCGGCGTGGGCCTGTTTATGGGCTCCGCAAGTACGCTCAAATGGGCAGGCCCTTCCGTATTACTGGCGTATATTATCGCCGGGCTGTTTGTTTTCTTCATTATGCGTTCCATGGGCGAAATGCTCTTCCTGGAGCCGGTAACCGGCTCGTTCGCCGTTTACGCGCATCGTTATATGAGCCCGTTCTTTGGCTACCTGACGGCCTGGTCATACTGGTTTATGTGGATGGCGGTGGGCATCTCAGAGATCACCGCGATAGGGGTCTACGTCCAGTTCTGGTTCCCGGACATGGTCCAGTGGATACCCGCGCTCATTGCCGTGGGGCTGGTGGCGCTGGCAAACCTGGCCGCCGTGCGCCTTTACGGTGAAATTGAGTTCTGGTTCGCAATGATCAAAGTCACCACGATTATCGTGATGATCGTCGTCGGCCTGGGCGTTATTTTCTTCGGCTTTGGCAACGGTGGACACGCTATCGGCTTTGGCAACCTGACCGAAAACGGCGGCTTCTTCGCTGGCGGCTGGAAGGGCTTCCTGACGGCGCTGTGTATCGTTGTGGCCTCGTATCAGGGCGTGGAGCTGATCGGCATTACCGCCGGTGAAGCGAAAAACCCGCAGGTCACACTGCGTAGCGCGGTAGGCAAAGTGCTGTGGCGCATCCTGATTTTCTATGTGGGTGCAATCTTCGTTATCGTAACCATCTTCCCGTGGAACGAAATTGGCACGACCGGCAGCCCGTTTGTTTTAACCTTCGCCAAAATTGGTATCACGGCGGCGGCGGGTATCATCAACTTTGTGGTCCTGACGGCAGCGTTGTCAGGCTGTAACAGTGGGATGTACAGCTGCGGACGTATGCTCTATGCGCTCTCGAAGAACAACCAGCTGCCTGCGGCGATGAGTAAAGTCTCACGTGCCGGAGTGCCGGTGGCGGGGGTGGCGGTCTCCATTGCGATCCTGCTGATTGGCTCTTGCCTGAATTACATCATTCCTAACCCGCAGCGGGTGTTCGTTTACGTCTACAGCGCCAGCGTACTGCCGGGCATGGTGCCGTGGTTTGTTATCCTCATCAGCCAGCTGCGCTTCCGTCATGCGCACAAAAAGGCGATTGAAAGCCATCCGTTCCGCTCAATTCTGTTCCCGTATGCGAACTATTTGACGATGGCGTTCCTGATTTGCGTATTAATCGGGATGTACTTTAATGAAGATACCCGCATGTCGCTGTTTGTCGGGGTGATCTTCCTGGCGGCTGTGACGGCCGCATATAAGCTTTTTGGCCTTGGTCGCCGTGCCACCACGCAGAAAGTGGAGGAATAAGCGGCAAAATGTGCAAACCATAACCAAACGCGCATTTTTTTCAAAAAAGCACTAGACAGCGGGGACGGAGGTACGTAATATCCAGCCCCGCAACGGCGCTAAGCGCCCGTAGCTCAGCTGGATAGAGCGCTGCCCTCCGGAGGCAGAGGTCTCAGGTTCGAATCCTGTCGGGCGCACCATTAACCCGGTGCTGGAGCTGCGGTGGTCTGAGAAGTAGTCAGTACCGCGTGAAAGAATACAGTGGTGGCTATAGCTCAGTTGGTAGAGCCCTGGATTGTGATTCCAGTTGTCGTGGGTTCGAATCCCATTAGCCACCCCATTATTTGAAAGAGTTGTGAATTGCGAAGGTGGCGGAATTGGTAGACGCGCTAGCTTCAGGTGTTAGTGTCCTTTGGATGTGGGGGTTCGAGTCCCCCCCCTCGCACCACGACTTTTTAAATGAATTGAACTAAAAATTCAAAAAAGCAGTACATCGGCGAGTAGCGCAGCTTGGTAGCGCAACTGGTTTGGGACCAGTGGGTCGGAGGTTCGAATCCTCTCTCGCCGACCAATTTTGAACCCCGCTTCGGCGGGGTTTTTTGTTTTCTGCAATTCTTCATCCCTGTCGTCATTCCCCCACAACGTCCTTTTTCATTGTCGCAATCCAGCGACATATAACTCATTGAAAGTTAGGTAAATAACTGTTTATGGGTTTTGCTGTCTCCTCCTGGCGACATCTTCCCGCCTTTTCCCGATACGTTGTAGTGCTTAAGACGTTACTTAACAGCATAATTTCCTTTTATCTTAAAATGTTGCGTCATGTAAAAGTTCTGGGTGTCATGTTGGCACGTTACGTGCAATAATATGCGTGTAGATGCTCATTCCATCTCTTATGTTCGCCTTAGTGCCTCATAAACTCAGGAATGACGCAGAGCCATTTACGGTGCTTATCGTCCACTGACAGATGTCGCTTCGGCCTCATCAGACACCATGGACATAACGTTGAGTGAAGCACCAAATATGTTGTCTTACAGACCTGTTTTAACGCCTGCTTTTATAGCAGGCGTTTTTTTATGCCTTATTCCCGATACCTGCGCATGATCAGGGCGACCAACAGCAGGGCAACTGACGAGACCGTATAGAGCGCCAGCACTGAGCCAAGCCCAACAGCCACCATCGCTGCAATACCGGTGAAAAGAGAGGCGCTGAGCGTTTGCCAGCGCCAGGCTTTCCCACTGACTGAAGCGGTTTGCGTGAGATGAAAACTACTGAGTACGCCAAACGTGCCCGCTGCGAAGAGAATATTCGAGGCCAGATGCGCGATAAAGATCATGCTCAGCGCACATGCCGTCCACCCGGACAAAAACGGCAGCACACCATAACCGGTCAGAAAGATACCGAGACAAACGATGATGCGCGGCGTGTGCGCGGCAAAGCGCGTCAGGCTCTCTTTTTTTATCAGCATGGGGCCGCAAAGTTGTCCCATGCTCCTTGCGAAAAGCAGCGGCAGAGCAAGCCCCGCCGCATCCTGAGGATGGATTTGCTGTGCCAGCGCCGGAAGCAGCGCCATGGCCGGTGAGCCGACGGCCGCCAGCGACGGCAGGATGAGCAGGCTGCGTTTCTGCCGAACGGTCAACGTCCGCCATCGTAATGCCGCAGGGGCTTCCTCTTCCTCGGGGGGCGTGAGTGATGGCGCAGAAAACCGGCGTCCAGCCAGCCATAGCATGAGCAGTGACCCGAGAAAGCTGGCGGCATCAATGGCCAGCAGGGTAAACACGGAAGTCTTCTGGAACAGCACCACGCCCAGGCCGGTCCCTAACAATACCTGCGAGGCAAAAATCACATTTTCCAGACAGGTCGCAGCAGGCAGCTCTGCTTCACTGAGGCCGCGCTTGAAGAGCAACGTCAGCGCGGGCCAGCTCATCCCGCTGAGCAGCGCCTCGGTGGATTGTACGGCGAGTAATGCGGCAACGCTGTGATAACCCACACCAAGCAGGGGAAAGAGCAGGGCGAGCAGGCCCAGCCCTTCGGTCAGTATCAGCAGGGATATTGGAGAACAGCGTGAGCACAGCTTTTCGCCGATCGTACTGCCGATAAATCCCGGTACCGTAGCGAAAAGAAAAGCAAGGGTTAGCAGAGCAGGCGAGGCCGACCACGCTAACAGCAAGCCGAAGACCACAACCTGGGTTAAGCCATTCCCCAACGAAGAAAAGATAAAAGCACAGGCAAGCAGGCGCAGCCAGCGGTGGCCGCGCAGCGCTTCAATAAGCGTATATAAAAGCGAGTTCATGACGATTTCCTTTCAAAAACGATTTAATCCACGCTGCAGAATGTGCGCGTGTGTGAAAAAAAGTTAATGAAAAGACATCGTTACATTGGCGGGTTCGTTTGCGGATGCGGGTGTAAGAATGTAGCAGGAGAAAGGCGATAAAAAAAGGAGGCCATCTGGCCTCCTGATTAATTACTGCTGCGTACCGTTATTTTGCAGCGTCAACAGCAACCCATCACGGCGCATGGCGGCCGCTTCTTCCGGCTTATGCTGCTTGTCCAGCGTATCGGCAAGCCATGCGTAGTCAAACGCGTCCGGACGCTGCTTGAGCGCTGCACGGAAGGCGAGGCTTGCCTCCTGCCATTCGCCGTGCTTCATCAACGACTGGCCGAGCGTGCTCCACAGCAGTGGACGATCGCCAACAGTTTTAATCTGCTGACGCAGCACTTTTTCGATTTGCTCAGGATTGTTGGTTTTCAGGCGCGGGATCACCATCACCAGACGATCGTCGTACTGGCGCTTCAGACCGTCGAGGAGGATCTCCTGAGCCGTGTCATGGTCGTCACATTCAATAAGATGTTCTGCCATGGCAACCTGCAGAGGAACCTGCTGGCGCGTTTTCCGGCTCTGATTCTTCCACCACGTTTTCAGACCGTCGCTGCCCAGGTCAGCGCGCGCCTGATCCATCAGGCCTATCCACGCCAGACGCTGAAGCTCGTCACGATGTTCATCGTCGCCCACCTCGGCCTTCGCCATCGATGGAATGATGTCCAGCAGTGAGCCCCAGGCGCCGGTACGGATGTAGGCCTGCTCGGCAAGGCGCAGCACTTCCGGATGACGTGGTGCGACTTCCAGCAGGCGGTCGATGCCGTGGCGAGCCGCGTGATTCTCATTACGTGCCAGCTGCAGACGAACGCGCGTGATTTCCACCGGAATCGGGTCGCCGTGAGCCAGCTCAGCCGCCCGTTCCAGGTGCTGATTGGCGCGTGCTTCATCACCGCGCTGCTGCGCTGCTTCGGCCGCCAGCAGATAGTTCACCACCGGCTGTTCGGCGTGGTCGGCGTTTTTCGACATCAGCTTTTCAACCTGCTGATAATCACCCTCTGCGAGCTTAAGCAGCGCCTGCTCGGTCTGTTTACGGGCGCGGCGGCGCTTACGGCCAACGAACCAGCCGCGCGTATGGGCACCGGTACGGAAAATACGGCGCAGGATCCACTCGATCGCAAACAGCACCACCACGCCGAGGATCAGAATGATCGCCAAACCCGTTACGCTGGTTTCAATGTTGTAGTTATCGGTCTGGATCAGGACGTAACCCTGATGCCCCGCAAGCATAGGCCCGAGGACGATCCCGGCGATCAGCAGGATGAAGAGTAAGAGGACTTTTAGCATCATTACTCTCCTTGCGGTGCGCTTTCAGGCGCAGGAGCCGGAGCAGGTGCTGCTCCGCTCGTCTGCTCTGCCGGTACGCCCGGCTGTGCCAGCAGATTACGCACGCGCGTTTGCATCAGCTTCTCGAGAATCGGCTGGCTGGCCAGCTTATCCGGCACGTTCATGGTGATGTTCTGCTGGCTCAGCTTATCAATGTCTTCGAGGAAGGCGGTGGTCGTCGCATCATCGGTGTTGTAGTAGGCGCGGACCCACGTTGAGACGTTATCCAGCGCCTGCTTGTAGGTCTCTTCCTGATGACGCGGTACGGCCTGCGCCGCCACCAGCAGACGGGAACGAATGTTCTCGCGCAGATAGATGTCCTGGTTCGGTGCCAGCAGCGGCACGGCGGTTTCGTCGCGACGGCGGATAGTGATAAAGCTGTCCATAAAGTTCTGCCAGCTTTTCTGCAGGTTTATGCGCCATTCGCTCAGCGAGCTGGAAAGTTCGGTACCGTCGGAATCCATCGGGGAGTCGTCGTCGTTGTTATCCGCCAGCTGCAGGTTATCAATCTGATTCGAAAGCTGATTCACCTTGAGGATAATGCCGTCGTAGTCCACCTGTGTGACGGCGGAGAGGCTGGCGATGTCTTCGGTGATCGCGCGACGGGCGGTGATAAGGCTTGGATCGTTCATGTCTGCCAGGCTCGCATCGGCGCTTTTCAGCAGCGCCGCGGCAGTGGTGACGTCCTGATCGCTCCAGAGCTTACGTCCGGCGAGCTTCACCAGGAAGTCGGCCTGCGAGAGCAGCCAGGTTTTGGCATCGGTGCCGGAAATCGTGGCGACTTTCTGCTGTACGTCGCCCAGCTGTTTGGTCAGCTCTTCCTGTTTGCTGTTCGCTTCGGCAAGCGCGGCGGCCTGCTGCTTAATCACCGCTTCCAGCTCGGTTTTCTGCGTCTCCTGCGCTTTTTGCAGGGCGGTGAGCTGATTCACCAGCGCATCGCTGGTGGACGTTTGATTAGCACCCTGTTGCTTCACCAGACCGTACAGGCCAACCCCCGCTGCCAGCGCAATGGCGATGGCAATCGCGCTCAGCGTGAGGCTCGTTTTATTGCTGCCGTTTTTCTTCTCAGCGGTTTTCTCTGTCGTCTCTGGCTGTGGCGTCGTCTCCACAGTCTCCCTGGTCTCTTCAACCACGGCGGAGGATTTGTCGTGTTCCGTCATTATGGCTTCCCATTTGAGAGTTATTGTAATGCGCGCAGCAGCGCATCGTTGTCGGCGTTATCAGCGATCCGAATATCCTGCCAGCCCAGTTCCCGGGCCTGGTTCGCCAGACGCTCACTGACGACCAGAAGCCGACAGCGGAGTAACCAGTTTTCGCGATACCAAAGCGGTATCAGCGACCAAAGCTGTTGTAACATTTCACCGCTGGTGACCACCAGCGTATTAATGCCGCGCGCGTGCCAGCGCATCGCCTCTTCCGCGCCATCGTAGTGTTTTGCACAGCGCTGATAGCACTCAATGAACGTCACGTCTGCACCACGTTCACGCAGCGTTTCGCCCAGCAGTTCGCGGCCACCATTACCGCGCAAAATGAGCGCACGCTTTCCGGCAACAGTTTGTAATTCAGGTAATTGTAGCAAGACTTCACTGATTTCCCGATCTAACGGGTAACGAACGTCCGCGCTGCTTACGGTATGCAGCGCCAGGGCCGTTGTGCGGCCAATCGCGAAATAGCGGGGGGCGGTTGGCCAGGTCAAACCCTGCTGTTGCAGCTGCGCGTGGGCAAATTCCACGGCATGTTGCGACAGCGCAAACAGCAGGTCGCCGTCCTGAAGGGTATTCATCTGGTCGGCGAGCGCAGAGAGCTCGCGACCGGGGGAGAATTCAATGAGCGGAAAACTCCAGGCCACCTGCCCCAGTGCGCGCAGACGGCTCACTAACTGCTCTCCTGCGGGAGAAGGGCGGGTGACGAGAATACTCATGCAGGGGGTTCTCCATTGTAAACGTCAGCCAAAATCTCGCGGGCGCCGTTATCCAGTAGCTCTTCGGCCAGCGAAACGCCAAGCTGCTCGGCATCTTGCGCTTTACCGCGACGTTCGCCGCGCACCATCTGCGAACCGTCAGGGGCGCCCACCAGCGCGCGCAGCCACAGTTCGCCATTCGTCAATTCAGCATAGCTGCCAATTGGAACCTGGCACCCCCCTTCGAGGCGGGTATTCATCGCACGCTCGGCTTTTACGCGGGTAGCGGTATCGTCATGGTTCAGCGGTGCGAGCAGTTCGCGGGTACGCGCATCGTCCAGACGGCACTCGATTCCGACGGCACCCTGGCCCACGGCCGGCAGCGACAGCTCTGGCGGCAACGCCACGCGAATGCGCGACTCCAGCCCCAGACGCTTCAGGCCGGCAACGGCGAGGATAATGGCATCGTAATCGCCGTTATCCAGCTTGCCCAGACGCGTGCCGACGTTACCGCGCAGCGAGCGAATGATCAGATCGGGACGACGTTTCGCCAGCTGACACTGACGGCGTAAACTGGACGTGCCAACCACGCTACCTTCTGGCAGCGCGTCGAGGGAGTCATAGTGGTTAGAGACAAACGCATCGCGCGGATCTTCGCGCTCGCAGATAGTCACCAGCCCCAGCCCTTCCGGGAACTCGACGGGTACGTCTTTCATCGAATGTACGGCGATATCGGCGCGGTTCTCAAGCAATGCCAGTTCCAGTTCTTTGACAAACAGGCCTTTGCCGCCCACTTTCGCCAGGGGCGTATCGAGGATCACGTCACCGCGCGTGACCATCGGTACCAGCTCGACGCGCAATCCACTGTGGCAGGCCTCAAGGCGCTGCTTCACATAATGTGCCTGCCAGAGCGCGAGAGGGCTTTGGCGTGTGGCAATTCTCAAAACATTGTCTAACATGCTTGTTACCGTCATTATCAATCGCTAACCATCCTAACATTGTTGACTCTGGGATGGCAGTTTTACGGTTGATGAAGCGTGAGAGGGACAAGGCGGCGTATTCGCCAGCCATAGCCGTATTCAGGAATTTACACGTACAGAACGGTGCTACACTTGTATGTAGTGCATCTTTCTTTACGGTCAACCGGCAAGGTGTTAAATTGATCACGTTTTAGACCATTTTTTCGTCGGTACCACCAAAAATGATAAGGGCGAAAAAGGGTAACGGTTATCTTTTTGAAATACTGCGGGTCCGCTGTTACTCGTGTTTTGAATAGCTGCGACACCCGGAAACATCAGGCGATACGTCTTGTACCTCTATATTGAGACTCTGAAACAGAGACTGGATGCCATAAATCAACTGCGTGTGGATCGCGCGCTTGCTGCTATGGGCCCTGCTTTCCAGCAGGTATACAGTCTGCTGCCGACATTATTGCACTATCACCACCCGCTGATGCCTGGCTACCTTGATGGTAACGTTCCCCAGGGCATTTGCCTTTTCACGCCTGATGAAACCCAACAGCATTATTTGAACGAGCTGGAACTCTACCGCGGCATGCCGCCACAGGAGTCCCCGAAAGGTGAACTGCCGATTACCGGCGTTTACTCAATGGGGAGCACCTCATCGGTAGGGCAAAGCTGTTCTTCGGACCTGGATATCTGGGTCTGCCATCAGTCCTGGCTCGATAACGACGAGCGTCAGCTGCTGCAGCGTAAATGCAGCCTGCTGGAGAGCTGGGCGGCATCGCTCGGTGTGGAAGTGAGCTTCTTCCTGATTGATGAAAACCGTTTCCGCCATAACGAAAGCGGCAGTCTGGGTGGTGAAGACTGCGGCTCGACTCAGCACATCTTATTGCTGGATGAATTTTACCGTACTGCTGTGCGCCTGGCCGGGAAGCGTATTCTGTGGAATATGGTCCCGTGCGAAGAAGAAGAGCATTACGATGATTACGTCATGTCGCTTTACGCGCAGGGCGTACTGACGCCAAACGAATGGCTGGATCTCGGCGGCCTGAGTTCCCTGTCAGCAGAAGAGTATTTCGGCGCAAGCCTCTGGCAGCTCTATAAGAGTATCGACTCACCGTACAAAGCGGTGCTGAAAACGCTGCTGCTTGAAGCCTATTCCTGGGAATACCCTACGCCGCGCCTGCTGGCGAAAGATATCAAGCAGCGTCTGCACGACGGGGAAATCGTCTCCTTCGGGCTGGACGCCTACTGCATGATGCTGGAGCGCGTGACCGAATACCTGAAAGCCATTGATGACACCACGCGTCTTGACCTGGTGCGTCGATGTTTCTATCTCAAAGTCTGTGAGAAACTGAGCCGCGAGCGCGCCTGCGTGGGCTGGCGTCGTGAAGTGGTCAGTCAGTTAGTGAAAGAGTGGGGATGGGACGAAGCGCGTCTGTCCATGCTCGACAACCGGGCCAACTGGAAAATCGATCAGGTGCGTGAAGCGCACAACGAACTGCTCGATGCGATGATGCAAAGCTACCGTAATCTGATCCGCTTTGCGCGCCGTAACAACCTCAGCGTTTCCGCCAGCCCGCAGGACATCGGGGTATTGACCCGTAAGCTGTACGCCGCGTTTGAAGCGCTGCCGGGCAAAGTCACCCTGGTTAACCCGCAAATTTCGCCTGACCTGTCAGAACCGAACCTGACCTTTATCTATGTACCGCCGGGCCGCGCGAACCGCACCGGGTGGTATCTGTACAACCGTGCGCCAAGCATGGATTCAATCATCAGCCATCAGCCGCTGGAATATAACCGCTATCTGAACAAGCTGGTGGCCTGGGCCTGGTTTAACGGCCTGCTGACCTCGCGTACGCGCCTGTTTATCAAAGGCAACGAGGTGGTCGATCTCGCTAAACTGCAGGAGATGGTCGCGGATGTGTCGCACCACTTCCCGCTGCGTCTGCCTGCCCCAACGCCGAAAGCACTCTACAGCCCGTGCGAGATTCGCCATCTGGCGATCATCGTCAACCTGGAATATGACCCGACGGCGGCCTTCCGCAATCAGGTGGTCCATTTTGACTTCCGCAAGCTGGACGTCTTTAGCTTTGGCGAGCAGCAAAACTGCCTGGTCGGCAGCGTGGACCTGCTCTATCGCAACTCGTGGAACGAAGTGCGTACTCTGCACTTCAACGGCGAGCAGGCGATGATCGAGGCGCTGAAAACCATCCTCGGCAAGATGCACCAGGATGCCGCGCCGCCGGACAGCGTGGAAGTGTTCTGCTACAGCCAGCACCTGCGTGGGTTGATTCGTACCCGCGTGCAGCAGCTGGTTTCTGAGTGTATCGAACTGCGTCTCTCCAGTACCCGTCAGGAAACCGGGCGCTTTAAAGCGCTGCGCGTCTCCGGTCAGACCTGGGGTCTGTTCTTCGAGCGCCTGAACGTGTCGGTACAGAAGCTGGAAAACGCCATCGAATTCTACGGCGCGATTTCGCATAACAAGCTGCACGGTCTGTCGGTGCAGGTGGAAACCAACCACGTTAAGCTGCCGCAGGTGGTGGACGGCTTTGCCAGCGAAGGGATTATTCAGTTCTTCTTTGAAGAGTCGGGCGACGATGCCGGGTTCAACATCTACATTCTGGATGAGACCAACCGCGCCGAGGTGTATCACCATTGTGAAGGCAGTAAAGAGGAGCTGGTGCGCGACGTCAGCCGCTTCTACTCCTCTTCGCATGACCGTTTCACCTACGGCTCAAGCTTTATCAACTTTAACCTGCCGCAGTTCTACCAGATTGTGAACGTAGACGGTCGTACGCAGGTGATCCCGTTCCGTACCCAGGCCGTAACGCCTGCCGCGCCTGCCAATCAGGACACCGCGCCGCTGTTGCAGCAGTATTTCTCCTGAGTCTTTTCGCCGGGTAAGCGTTAGCGCCACCCGGCACAGAAACTACCTGAAACTCACTGCCTCACCCGCCTGCGCGGTCGCCGCCTGTTCCAGCAGATCCCAGAACGTTACACCGCTACGGTCGCAAACCCATTCCCCGTCTTTCAGATCGAAATGATAGCCGCCCTGTTTCGCGGCCAGCCAGACCTGGTGAAGCGGCTCCTGGCGGTTAATAATAATTTTGCTGCCATTTTCGAAGCTCAGGGTCAGAATACCGCCGTTAATTTCACAATCGATATCGCTGTCGCCGTCCCAGTCGTCAATACGCTCTTCGATGGTCATCCACAGGTTGTCGGCAAGGCGATGGAATTCACTGTCGTTCATGGTTTTGTTCCTGTTTTTCGTGATGCCGGCAGTATAACCCTAAATAATTCCCGTTGCAGGAAAGCGGCAAACTCTTGCTTTTGTGTCTTCTCCTGCGATGATAGAAACAGATTTGAACTTACGGGCAACTTTATAATGAAAAACGCTTTCCGAACGCTTGCCGTTCTCATCACGCTGTTTAGCCTGACTGGCTGCGGACTGAAGGGACCACTGTACTTCCCACCTGCGGATAAAACCGCACCGCCGCCGACGAAACCGGTTAACAGCGGCATTGAGTCTACCACGCCAAATACTAACGACCGTGGCGACAACGGTGGCCCGACTCAGGTTAATCTCTGACGACAACGTTCTGTACCCGCGCAATGGAGCAAATGATGCAGTTCTCTAAAATGCATGGCCTTGGCAACGATTTTATGGTCGTCGACGCGGTAACGCAGAATGTGTTTTTCTCCCCGGAACTGATCCGTCGCCTGGCGGATCGGCATCTGGGCGTGGGGTTCGATCAGCTGCTGGTGGTTGAGCCGCCGTACGACCCCGACCTCGATTTCCACTACCGTATTTTTAACGCGGACGGCAGCGAAGTTAACCAGTGCGGCAACGGCGCGCGCTGTTTTGCCCGCTTTGTCCGTCTGAAAGGGCTGACCAACAAGCGTGATATTCGCGTCAGCACGGCCAATGGTCGCATGGTGCTCAGCGTCACCGATGATGAACTGGTGCGCGTGAACATGGGCGAGCCTAACTTCGAGCCCTCCGTCGTGCCGTTTCGCGCAAACAAAGCGGAAAAGACCTATATTATGCGTGCGGCCGAGCAGACAGTATTGTGCGGCGTCGTCTCAATGGGTAACCCACACTGCGTGATTCAGGTTGATGATGTGCAAACCGCCGCGGTCGAAACGCTCGGCCCGGTGCTGGAAAGCCACGAACGTTTCCCGGAGCGCGCGAACATCGGTTTTATGCAGGTGGTGAAGCGCGAGCACATTCGCCTGCGGGTTTACGAGCGCGGCGCGGGTGAGACTCAGGCCTGCGGAAGCGGTGCCTGTGCGGCGGTGGCCGTGGGCATCTCCCAGGGGTTACTGGCAGAAGAGGTTCGCGTGGAATTACCGGGCGGTCGGCTTGATATCGCCTGGAAAGGACCGGGTCATCCACTGTATATGACTGGCCCGGCGGCACATGTCTATGACGGGTTTATCCATCTATGAAACAACCAGGGGAAGAACTGCAGGAAACAGTGACGGAACTGGACGACAGAGCTGTTGTTGATTATCTGCTGCGCAATCCTGAGTTTTTTATTCGCAATGCACGCGTTGTCGAAGAGATGCGCGTGCCGCATCCGGTTCGCGGGACCGTGTCGCTGGTGGAATGGCATATGGCGCGCGCGCGCAACCATATCAACCAGCTTGAAGAGAACATGACGCTGCTGATGGAGCAGGCCAGCACCAACGAAAGCCTGTTCTATCGTCTGCTGCATCTGCAGGCGCGTCTGGCGTCGGCGCACAGTCTTGACGAGTTCCTCAGCCGCTTCCACCGCTGGGCTCGGGAGCTGGGGCTAGCAGGCGCAACGATTCGCCTGTTCCCTGACCGCTGGCGCATTGGCGCGCCGTCGGGGTTTACTCATCTGGCACTGAGCCGTCAGGCGTTTGAACCGCTGCGCATTCAGCGTCTGGGCCATGAGCACCACTATCTGGGGCCGCTTAATGGACCTGAGCTGCTGGTGGTGTTGCCGGAGGCCAAAGCGATTGGCTCGGTGGCGATGTCGCTGATGGGGCGCGACGGCGATCTGGGGGTCATGTTATTTACCAGCCGCGACGCGCATCACTATGAGCAGGGGCAAGCCACGCACCTGCTGCAGGAGATCGCCCTGATGCTGCCTGAGCTGCTGGAGCGCTGGATTGAGCGCGTATGACGGACGGACTGCTCGCCACTGACGTCTCGCGCTTTCTGCGCTATCTCGGCGTGGAGCGTCAGCTTAGCCCCATTACGCTGCTTAACTATCAGCGTCAGCTTGATGCCATCATGCAGATCGCCGACGAAATCGGCCTGAAAAGCTGGCAACAATGTGATGCTGCGACGGTACGCGGGTTTGTTGTGCGTAGCCGTAAAAAAAACCTCAGCCCGGCGAGCCTGGCGCTCAGGCTCTCAGCGCTGCGCAGCTTCTTCGACTGGCTGGTCAGCCAGGGGGGCTTAAAAGCCAACCCGGCAAAAGGGATCGCCACGCCGAAGGCGCCGCGCCATCTGCCTAAAAATATTGACGTTGACGACGTAAACCGCCTGCTGGATATCGATCTGAACGATCCGCTGGCCGTGCGCGACCGCGCGATGCTGGAGGTGATGTACGGTGCCGGGCTGCGTCTGTCTGAACTCGTCAACCTTGATCTCAAGCATCTCGATCTGGAATCGGGTGAAGTGTGGGTAATGGGTAAGGGCAGCAAAGAGCGCCGCCTGCCGATTGGCCGCAATGCGGTCTCCTGGATTGAGCACTGGCTTGACCTGCGCGGGCTGTTTGGCTCCGACGAAGATGCGCTGTTCCTGTCGAAACTCGGCAAGCGGATCTCGGCGCGTAACGTGCAGAAGCGCTTTGCGGAGTGGGGCATTAAGCAGGGTCTAAACAGCCACGTGCATCCGCACAAGCTGCGCCACTCCTTTGCAACACATATGCTTGAGTCGAGCGGCGATCTGCGCGGCGTGCAGGAGCTCCTCGGGCACGCAAATCTGTCTACCACTCAAATCTATACCCACTTAGACTTCCAGCACCTTGCCTCGGTGTATGACGCGGCGCATCCACGCGCCAAACGGGGGAAATAATGCGTTTTTACCGCCCACTCGGTCAGATCTCAGCTCTGACGTTTGACCTTGATGACACCCTTTATGACAACCGCGAGGTGATCCTGCGTACCGAGCAGGAGTCGCTGGCGTTCGTGCAGAACTACCATCCCGCGCTGAAGGCGATACAGAACAAGGATTTCCAGAAGCTGCGCCAGTCCCTGCGGGAGACCGAGCCGGACATTTACCACGACGTGACCGAATGGCGTCGTCGCGCGGTTGAGCAGGCGATGCTTAACGTGGGTCTGAGCGCGCAGGACGCCGCCATTGGGGCGGAAGCGGCCATGGAAAACTTCGCCAAATGGCGCAGCCGTATCGACGTGCCGCAGGAAACCCACGACACGCTGGCGAAGCTTGCCGAAAAGTGGCCGCTGGTGGCCATCACCAACGGCAATGCCCAGCCGGAGCTGTTTGGCCTGAGTGATTATTTTGAGTTCGTGCTGCGTGCGGGTCCTCACGGGCGCGCGAAGCCGTTCAGTGACATGTACCATCTGGCGGCAGATAAGCTTAAGCTGCCGCTGGGTGAGATCCTGCACGTGGGGGATGACCTGACCACAGACGTGGCTGGCGCTATCCGCTGCGGCATGCAGGCCTGCTGGATCAAGCCGGAAAACGCTGACCTGATGATCGCCTCCGATAGCCGTCTTCTGCCGCACGTGGAAATTTCGCGGTTGGCATCCCTCACGACGCTGATATAATCATCAATTGTTCTGTATAAATTAACAGGGTTTTGGCGAATGCTATTCGCCTGCCCGACATGACGTGACGGTGCCAATGGACGTTTCTTACCTGCTCGACAGCCTTAATGACAAACAGCGTGACGCGGTTGCCGCCTCGCGCACCAACCTGCTGGTGCTGGCTGGGGCGGGCAGTGGTAAGACGCGCGTGCTGGTTCACCGTATCGCCTGGCTGCAGAGCGTGGAGAACTGCTCGCCGTACTCCATCATGGCGGTGACGTTCACCAACAAGGCGGCGGCGGAGATGCGCCACCGTATCGCCCAGCTGATGGGCACCAGCCAGGGCGGCATGTGGGTCGGTACCTTCCACGGCCTGGCGCACCGCCTGCTGCGTGCGCACCACATGGACGCCAACCTGCCGCAGGATTTTCAGATCCTCGACAGCGAAGACCAGCTCCGTCTGCTGAAGCGCCTGATCAAGGCGATGAACCTCGACGAGAAGCAGTGGCCGCCGCGTCAGGCGATGTGGTACATCAACGGTCAGAAAGACGAGGGGCTGCGCCCGCACCACATTCAGAGCTTCGGCAACCCGGTCGAGCAGACCTGGCAGAACGTCTACAAGGCCTATCAGGAAGCGTGCGATCGCGCCGGCCTGGTGGATTTTGCCGAGCTGCTGCTGCGCGCCCACGAGCTGTGGCTCAACAAGCCGCACATCCTGCAGCACTACCGTGAACGCTTCACCAATATCCTGGTGGATGAATTCCAGGATACCAACAACATCCAGTACGCGTGGATCCGCCTGCTGGCCGGTGATACTGGCAAGGTGATGATCGTGGGCGATGATGACCAGTCGATCTACGGCTGGCGCGGGGCGCAGGTGGAGAACATCCAGCGCTTCCTCAACGATTTCCCCGGCGCGGAAACTATCCGTCTGGAGCAGAACTACCGCTCAACCAGCAACATTCTGAGCGCGGCCAACGCCCTGATTGAGAACAACAACGGGCGTCTGGGTAAAAAGCTGTGGACCGACGGCGTCGACGGCGAACCGATTTCGATTTACTGCGCGTTTAACGAACTCGACGAAGCGCGCTTCGTGGTCAACCGCATCAAAACCTGGCAGGACAACGGCGGCGCGCTGGAGCAGTGCGCCATTCTTTACCGCAGCAACGCCCAGTCGCGCGTGCTGGAAGAGGCGCTGCTGCAGGTGAGCATGCCGTACCGCATTTACGGCGGCATGCGCTTCTTCGAACGTCAGGAAATTAAAGATGCGCTCTCGTATCTGCGTCTGATTGCCAACCGTAACGACGACGCGGCGTTTGAACGCGTGGTGAACACACCAACCCGCGGGATTGGCGACCGTACGCTGGACGTGGTGCGTCAGGCCTCGCGCGACCGCCAGCTGACGCTGTGGCAGGCGTGCCGCGAGCTGCTGCAGGAAAAGGCCCTTGCCGGACGCGCGGCCAGCGCTCTACAGCGCTTCCTTGAGCTGATTGACGCCCTGGCGCAGGAAACCGCCGACATGCCGCTGCACGTGCAGACCGACCGGGTGATTAAAGACTCCGGCCTGCGCACCATGTACGAGCAGGAAAAAGGCGAGAAGGGCCAGACCCGTATTGAGAACTTAGAGGAACTGGTCACGGCAACGCGCCAGTTCAGCTACAACGAAGAAGACGAAGACCTGATGCCGCTGCAGGCGTTCCTCTCACACGCCGCGCTGGAAGCGGGCGAAGGGCAGGCGGACACCTGGCAGGATGCGGTTCAGCTGATGACCCTGCACTCCGCCAAAGGTCTGGAGTTCCCGCAGGTGTTCATCGTTGGCATGGAAGAGGGGATGTTCCCGAGCCAGATGTCGCTGGATGAGGGCGGGCGTCTGGAAGAGGAGCGTCGTCTGGCCTACGTGGGTGTGACGCGCGCGATGCAAAAGCTAACGCTGACCTACGCCGAAACCCGCCGTCTGTACGGTAAAGAGGTCTACCACCGTCCGTCGCGCTTTATCGGTGAACTGCCGGAAGAGTGCGTGGAGGAGGTGCGTCTGCGGGCAAGCATCAGCCGTCCGGTCAGCCATCAGCGCATGGGCTCGCCGATTGCGGAAACCGATACCGGCTACAAGCTGGGCCAGCGCGTGCGCCATTCGAAGTTTGGCGAAGGTACCATTGTGAATCTGGAAGGCAGCGGCGAGCATAGCCGCCTGCAGGTGGCGTTCCAGGGGCAGGGGATCAAATGGCTGGTGGCGGCCTACGCGAAGCTGGAAACAGTCTAACATTCAGAAAAATATCATTATTTTGCAATAATCTGCTAGCCTTATACAGTGAAGGTCAATTAATGCCCTTCAGCGTTCCGTTGCGTGTTGACGCCGCAGTTATAGCTGGCGTAACATGCGCGCACGATTACGCTAAGAGGACATTCGCCTTGGACACACCCAGTAGATACTGGCTCAATTCCCTGTCATCCAGGAACAACTCCTAAGGCTATCTCCTCTTGCTGATGGCCTTAGTGGTTGTCAGCGACTGCTCTATTCCCGTCGCGCTGAGTCAGGCTGTTTAATGGTCTGAAACCCAATTTGTTTCTGTGTGCCCACCGAACTGTCCGATATTTTTTGCATTGGGAGTCCCGGTCATGTTGAGCGCATTTCAACTCGAAAATAACCGACTGACTCGGCTTGAAGCCGAAGAGTCACAGCCCCTCATTGATGCCGTATGGGTGGATCTGGTCGAGCCGGACGACGATGAGCGCCTTCGCGTACAATCTGAGCTGGGGCAAAGCCTGGCAACCCGCCCGGAACTGGAAGACATCGAAGCATCCGCCCGTTTTTTTGAAGATGAAGACGGTCTGCACATTCACTCCTTCTTCTTCTTTGAAGATGCGGAAGACCACGCGGGTAACTCCACCGTGGCGTTTACCATTCGCGACGGCCGTCTGTTTACCCTGCGCGAGCGTGAGCTACCGGCATTCCGTCTCTACCGCATGCGCGCCCGCAGCCAGGCGATGGTAGACGGCAACGCGTACGAACTGCTGCTCGATCTGTTCGAGACCAAAATTGAACAGCTGGCGGACGAAATTGAAAACATCTACAGCGATCTGGAAAAGCTGAGCCGCGTGATCATGGAAGGCCATCAGGGCGACGAATATGACGAAGCGTTGTCCACGCTGGCAGAGCTGGAAGATATCGGCTGGAAGGTGCGCTTGTGTCTGATGGATACCCAGCGCGCGCTGAACTTCCTGGTGCGCAAGGCGCGTCTGCCGGGCGGTCAGCTGGAGCAGGCGCGTGAGATCTTACGAGATATCGAATCCCTGCTGCCGCACAACGAATCCCTGTTCCAGAAGGTCAACTTCCTGATGCAGGCGGCAATGGGCTTTATCAACATCGAGCAGAACCGCATCATCAAGATCTTCTCGGTGGTTTCCGTGGTGTTCCTGCCGCCGACGCTGGTGGCATCCAGCTACGGGATGAACTTCGAGTTTATGCCGGAGCTGAAGTGGAGCTTTGGTTACCCGGGGGCGATTATCTTTATGATCCTCGCGGGGCTGGCGCCGTATCTCTATTTCAAACGCCGGAACTGGCTGTAAAAAACTGGCGGGTGGCGCTGCGCTTACCCGCCCTACGATCGAATTCCCTCTCCCTGTGGGAGAGGGTTAGGGTGAGGGCAACATCACAGCCCTTTGCGCCCCCTGCGCTGGGTATAAATCGCATCCGCAACAAAGATCGCCAATGCCACCCAGATAAAGGCGAACGTCACCATCTTATCCGCACCCGGCACTTCGCCGTAAAACACCACTGCCAGCAGGAACATCAGCGTCGGGCCAATGTACTGGAAGAAGCCCAGCGTGGAGAGACGCAGGCGCGTCGCTGCACCGGTGAAGCACAGCAGTGGAATGGTGGTTACCACGCCCGCCGCCATCAGCATCAGGTTCAGCGACCACGGATTGCTGCCCATGTGGCTGGTTGGGCTGTCGGCGATGCCGAAGAGATAAATCGCCGCCACCGGCAGCAGCCACAGGGTTTCAAACAGCATCCCCGTCTGCGCTTCCACCGCAATCTTCTTACGCACCAGGCCGTAGAAGGCAAAGCTGAACGCCAGACCGAGGGCGATAATTGGCAGCGAGCCGAACGTCCACAGCTGCACCAGCACGCCGCAGAAGGCCAGAATCACCGCCACCCACTGCATCCGGCGGAAGCGCTCACCGAGGAAAATCATCCCCAGCACGATGTTCACCAGCGGGTTAATGAAGTACCCCAGGCTCGCTTCGAGCATGTGATGGTTATTCACTGCCCAGATAAACAGCAGCCAGTTACCGCCAATCAGCACGGCAGAGAGCGCCAGCAGGAAGATCTTCTTCGGGGTCTGCAGCAGCGTTTTGACGCCCGACCACTGACGGCTGAGGCTCATCAGCGCAATCATAAAGAAAAACGACCAGATGACGCGGTGAGTGAGGATCTCATCAGCCGGAACGTAGGCGATTAGCTTGAAGTACGCCGGGGCGATACCCCAAATAAAATAAGCGGCAAGGGCGAGTAAAACGCCCTGCCGCGTCTGTTTAGCATCCATCGGGAAAATCCGTTACAAAAAAGTGAATCAATTTTACCCGATTTTGCCGCCTCAACCCACCATATAAGTGGCGGTTGCGCTGGCGATATAAACCTGTTCTTCGTTGTGTAATTCCACGCGCGCCACGGCAACTTTATTCCCGGCGCGCAGCAGGCTGCTGGTACAGGTGAAGCGGTTTCCGCGCCCCGGGCGAAGATAGTCGACGCGCAAATCAATGGTGCCCATGCGCGCCAGACGCTGGCGAAGTTCGTCTTCGTTGATGGTGTCATGGCGGGTCAGCGTACTTCCCACGCAGACCAGACCTGCCGCCACGTCCAGCGCGGAGGCAATCACACCGCCGTGCAAAATACTTTGCGCCCAGTTACCCACCATCATCGGCTGGTTGTTGAAGCTCAACTGGGCAAAGTCTTTCTCGTAACGCTCCAGCTCCAGTCCCAGCGCACGGTTAAACGGCATATGGTAAACAAATATCTCGCCCACGAGTTTTAACACTTCTTCGGCGGTAAGCATGGCTGACATGAGGCATCACATCCTTATTGTTAACGAAATGTTGATTTTATGCCTCAGCAACAAGGAATGCTACTTTCAGAAACGAGGATGCAGCAGTTGTCTCAGAAGTCTGTAGAATGTTCGCCACATAACTATTCAGGTAATTTTACTCTTTTGCAGGAGAACACCACCGATGCGGACGTATCTGGCCTGGTTACTGGCGGCGATTTCGCTGCCCCTCACAGCCTATGCGCAGGAAGCGACAATTAAAGAGGTGCATGATAAGCCTGCCGTGCACGGTAGCATTATCGCGAACCTTCTTCAGGAGCATGACAATCCGTTCACGCTCTATCCGTACGACACCAACTACGTGATTTACACCCAGACCAGCGACCTCAACAAAGAGGCGATAAGCTCCTATAACTGGTCTGATAATGCGCGTAAAGATGAGGTGAAGTTCCAGCTCAGCCTCGCGTTCCCGTTCTGGCGCGGCATTCTGGGGCCGAACTCGGTGCTCGGTGCGTCTTACACGCAGAAGTCCTGGTGGCAGCTCTCTAACAGCGGGGAATCCTCGCCGTTCCGCGAAACCAACTACGAGCCGCAGCTGTTCCTCGGCTTCGCAACGGATTATGAATTCGCCGGCTGGACGCTGCGTGACGTCGAAGTGGGCTTTAACCATGATTCTAACGGACGTTCCGATCCGACATCCCGTAGCTGGAACCGCGCCTATACGCGCCTGATGGCGCAGAACGGTAACTGGATGGTGGAGGTGAAGCCGTGGTATGTGGTCGGCAGCACTGATGACAACCCGGACATCACCAAATACATGGGCTACTACCAGCTCAAAGTCGGCTATCAGCTGGGCGATGCCGTACTGAGCGCGAAGGGGCAGTATAACTGGAATACCGGTTACGGCGGCGCGGAAGTGGGCTTAAGCTATCCTATGACGAAGCACGTTCGCATCTATACGCAGGTCTACAGCGGTTACGGCGAGTCGCTTATCGATTACAACTTCAACCAGACCCGCGTCGGCGTGGGCGTGATGCTGAACGATATTCTCTAGGTTGCTCGAATGTTTTTGCGTTAAACGTTGAAGTTTCTCTCTCAGGCGCTGAAAATAGCGCCTGTTTTATTTTTCGCATATGGGGTTAATGTGGCGCAGGCGGAAGTATTGAATCAGGAGTCGCTGGCTAAACAGGTTTTGCATGAAACCTTTGGCTACCAGCAGTTCCGCCCTGGCCAGGAAACCATCATTGAAACGGTGCTGCAAGGCCGTGACTGCCTGGTGGTGATGCCGACCGGCGGCGGTAAGTCCCTCTGTTATCAGGTGCCCGCGCTGGTGCTGAACGGCCTGACGGTCGTGGTATCCCCGCTCATTTCGCTAATGAAAGACCAGGTTGACCAGCTGCTCGCCAACGGCGTCGCGGCGGCCTGTCTGAACTCGACGCAAACCCGGGAGCAGCAGCAAGAGGTGATGGCCGGGTGCCGCACCGGGCAGATCCGCCTGCTGTATATCGCGCCGGAACGCCTGATGCTGGATAACTTCCTCGACCATCTCGCGCACTGGAATCCGGTTCTGCTGGCGGTGGATGAAGCGCACTGTATCTCCCAGTGGGGACACGATTTCCGCCCGGAATACGCCGCCCTCGGCCAGCTGCGTCAGCGCTTCCCCGAGCTGCCGTTTATGGCGCTTACCGCCACGGCGGATGACACCACGCGCCTGGATATCGTTCGCCTGCTGGGGCTGAACGACCCGTATATTCAGGTCAGCAGCTTTGACCGCCCGAACATCCGCTACATGCTGATGGAAAAATTCAAGCCGCTGGATCAGCTCCTGCGCTACGTCCAGGAGCAGCGCGGCAAGTCCGGCATCATCTACTGCAACAGCCGTGCGAAGGTCGAAGACACCGCCGCGCGTCTGCAAAACCGCGGCTTTAGCGCCGCCGCGTATCACGCCGGACTGGAGAACCACATCCGCGCCGACGTCCAGGAAAAATTCCAGCGCGACGACCTGCAAATCGTCGTCGCGACGGTGGCGTTCGGGATGGGGATCAACAAGCCCAACGTGCGCTTTGTGGTGCACTTCGACATTCCGCGCAATATCGAATCCTACTATCAGGAAACCGGTCGCGCCGGGCGTGACGGTCTGCCTGCAGAAGCGATGCTGTTTTACGATCCGGCCGATATGGCGTGGCTGCGTCGCTGTCTGGAAGAGAAGCCGCAGGGGCAGCTGCAGGATATCGAGCGCCACAAGCTCAACGCGATGGGCGCGTTTGCCGAAGCGCAAACCTGCCGTCGTCTGGTGCTGCTCAACTACTTTGGTGAAGGGCGGCAGGAGCCGTGCGGTAACTGCGATATCTGCCTGGATCCCCCAAAACAGTACGATGGCCTGATGGACGCGCGTAAGGCGCTCTCGACCATTTACCGCGTGAACCAGCGCTTCGGGATGGGCTACGTGGTGGAAGTGCTGCGCGGTGCCAACAATCAGCGTATCCGCGACATGGGCCACGACAAGCTGCCGGTCTACGGGATCGGTAAAGACCAGAGCCACGAGCACTGGGTGAGCATCATTCGTCAGCTGATCCATCTCGGCTTTGCCACGCAAAACATTGCCCAGCACTCCGCGCTTCAGCTGACCGAAGCGGCGCGTCCGGTATTGCGCGGTGACGTTGAGCTCAAGCTCGCCGTGCCGCGCGTCATCGCCCTGAAGCCACGCGTGATGCAGAAATCCTACGGCGGCAACTACGACCGCAAGCTGTTTGCCAAACTGCGCAAGCTGCGTAAAGCCATCGCCGATGAAGAGAACATCCCGCCTTACGTGGTGTTCAACGACGCGACCCTGATCGAGATGGCCGAGCAGATGCCGCTCAGCGCCAGCGAGATGCTCAGCGTCAACGGCGTGGGGACGCGCAAGCTGGAGCGCTTCGGTAAAGAGTTTATGGCGCTCATCCGCTCTCACGCCGATGGTGATGATGAGGAGTAGTCAGCCGGGCGAAAAAGTGCCAGGATGATGACTCACTGAATTATTTCCCCGCGAGTTAATTATGTTGATGCTATTTCTCACCGTGGCGTTAGTGCACATCGTTGCGCTGATGAGCCCGGGACCGGACTTTTTCTTCGTGTCGCAAACGGCCGTCAGTCGCTCCCGCAAAGAGGCGATGATGGGCGTGCTCGGTATCACCATGGGCGTTATGGTCTGGGCGGCCGTTGCGCTGCTCGGTCTGAACCTGATTCTGGCGAAAATGGCCTGGCTGCATAACATCATTATGGTCGGCGGCGGGCTGTACCTGTGCTGGATGGGCTACCAGATGCTGCGCGGGGCGCTGAAGAAAGAGCAGAAAAAACCGGAAGAGCCCAAGGTGGAGCTGGCAACGGGCGGCCGCAGCTTTGTAAAAGGGCTGCTGACCAATCTGGCGAACCCAAAAGCGATTATCTATTTCGGCTCGGTGTTCTCGCTGTTTGTCGGCGATAGCGTCGGTGCGGGCGCACGCTGGGGCATCTTCCTGCTGATCGTTGTTGAAACCTTTGCCTGGTTTACCATCGTGGCCAGCCTGTTCGCCTTACCGGCGATGCGCCGCGGCTACCAGCGTATCGCGAAGTGGATTGATGGCTTCGCCGGCGCGCTGTTCGCCGGCTTCGGCATTCATCTCATCATTTCTCGCTAAGCATGACGCGCTGACGCAAGCAGCGCGCCAACCAGCATAAACAGCGAGCCAAAGACTTTATTCAGGGCCTTCATCTGCTTGGGCCCTTTAATCCACGCCGCAATCCGCTGCGCCAGCGTCGCGTAACCAATCATCACGATGATATCGACGATAATGGTGGTCGCGCCCAGCACCACGTACTGCATCACCTGGGGTTGATGCGGCACGATAAACTGCGGGAACAGCGCGGCGAGGAATACGATGCTCTTCGGGTTGGTCAGGTTGACGAACACCGCGCGCTTAAACAGATGGCCGCGGTTTTGCGTCTGCGCGAGCGTATTCAGGTTGATGGAGCCTGCCGCGCGCCACTGCTGGATGCCGAGCCATATCAGATACGCCGCCCCGGCCCATTTCAGCACCTCAAAGGCCAGTACCGAGCGGGAGAACAGGGTCCCCAGACCAATCCCAACCAGCACGATATGAATGCCCAGCCCGGTTTGCAAACCGGCAATTGACGCTGCCGCACCGCGATAGCCGTGGTTGATGGAGGTGGTCATGGTGTTAATGGCACCCGAGCCCGGTGAAAGGCTAAGGATGATGGATGTCAGCAGGTAAGCGAACCACCACTCGAAGGTCATTTGAAACTCCCGAATCGTCTGTTTTTATGCCACAATACGCTATTGTTGAGTCATTTTGTGACCGGTTACGAAAAAACGATATTCCTTGGCTTAGGTGAGTAGAAACCCGATGTTTCAGCAGAAAAAGGACTGGGAAACACGAGAAAACGCATTTGCTGCTTTCTCCATGGGGCCGCTGACCGATTTCTGGCGCCAGCGTGAGGAAGATGAGTTTACGGGCGTCGGTGATATACCGGTACGCTTTGTGCGTTTTCACGATAAGAAAAATGACCGGGTCATTGTGGTCTGCCCCGGGCGTATCGAGAGCTACATCAAATACGCCGAACTGGCCTATGACCTGTTCCATCTGGGCTTCGATGTGTTGATTATCGATCACCGCGGGCAGGGGCTTTCTGGCCGCCTGCTATCTGATACGCATCGCGGCCACGTGGATAACTTCAGCGATTACGTCGACGATCTCGCCGCGTTCTGGCAGCAGGAGGTCGAGCCCGGCCCCTGGCGGAAGCGCTATATTCTGGCGCACTCGATGGGCGGTGCGATTTCAACGCTGTTTTTACAGCGCCACGCTCACCAGTGCGATGCCATTGCGCTCACCGCGCCGATGTATGGCATCGTCATGCGTTTTCCTGACTGGATGGTACGTCATATTCTTGACTGGGCTGAGGGCCATCAGCGCATTCGGGAAGGCTATGCCATCGGGACGGGACGCTGGCGGGCACTGCCGTTTGCGATGAACGTGCTGACCCACAGTCGCCAGCGGTATCGTCGTAACCTGCGTTTTTATGCCGATGAGCCGCGCCTGCGCGTGGGTGGACCGACCTACCACTGGGTGCGGGAAGGTATCCTTGCCGGTGAGCAGGTTCTGGCAGGTGTCGGCAATGACGATACACCAACACTCCTGATTCAGGCGGAAGAAGAGCGTGTGGTGGATAACCGCATGCATGACCGCTATTGTGAACTGCGCGCGGCCGCCGGTCACCCTTGTGAAGGGGGAAAACCGCTGGTCATTAACGGCGCGTACCATGAGATCCTTTTTGAAAAGGACGCTATGCGCTCAGTCGCGCTCAACGCCATTGTTGAATTTTTCAACAGGCATAATTGATTATTGTTTTCCACCAGAGGTTGAAATCCCTATGTACCAGGTTGTTGCATCTGATTTAGATGGCACGCTGCTTTCCCCTGACCACACCCTGTCGCCTTACGCGAAAGAGACCCTAAAGCTGCTGACGGCACGGGGCGTGAACTTTGTGTTTGCCACCGGCCGCCACCACGTCGACGTGGGGCAGATCCGCGATAATCTTGAGATCAAATCGTACATGATCACCTCCAACGGTGCGCGCGTGCATGATACCGACGGCAACCTGATCTTCACCCACAACCTGGATCGCGATATTGCCGCCGATCTGTTTGGCGTGGTGCACAATAATCCGGCTATCGTCACCAACGTTTATCGTGACGACGACTGGTTCATGAACCGCCACCGCCCGGATGAAATGCGTTTCTTCAAAGAAGCGGTATTTAACTACTCCCTGTACGAGCCGGGTCTGCTGGAGCCGGAGGGGATCAGTAAGGTGTTCTTCACCTGCGACAGTCACGAAGAACTGCTCCCGCTGGAGCAGGCAATCAACGCCCGCTGGGGCGATCGCGTCAATGTGAGCTTCTCAACCCTGACCTGTCTGGAAGTGATGGCGGGTGGCGTCTCCAAAGGCCACGCGCTGGAAGCCGTCGCGAAACGTCTGGGCTTCGAGCTGAAAGACTGTATCGCCTTTGGTGACGGCATGAACGATGCCGAAATGCTGTCGATGGCAGGCAAGGGCTGCATTATGGAGAATGCGCACCAGCGTCTGAAAGATTTGCACCCGGAGCTGGAAGTGATCGGCACCAACGCAGACAATGCGGTACCGAAATACCTGCGCAAACTGTTCCTTGAATAATCTTCATTTGGTTGTTTATTGCTCAGATGTCAACTAAAGAGTTCGCTACAATGCCTCTCCTTCTTTCTGAGAGACAAGCATTGTGGCGCTACTCATTATCACCACTATCCTTTGGGCCTTCTCCTTTAGCCTGATTGGCGAATACCTTGCCGGTTCGGTCGACAGCTACTTCTCGGTGCTGATGCGCGTGGGGCTGGCGGCGCTGGTATTCCTGCCGTTTCTGCGTACGCGCGGGCAATCGCTGAAAACGATTGTGCTGTACATGCTGGTGGGGGCGATGCAGCTCGGCATCATGTACCTGTTCAGCTTCCGGGCTTACGTCTATCTGTCCGTCTCGGAATTCCTGCTCTTTACCGTGCTGACGCCGCTCTACATCACGCTGATATACGATCTGCTGAGTAAACGCCGCCTGCGCTGGGGATACCTGCTGAGCGCGGCGCTGGCGGTGATTGGCGCGGCGATTATTCGCTACGACAAAGTCAGCGATCACTTCTGGACCGGACTGATGTTCGTCCAGCTCGCCAACATCAGTTTCGCCATCGGCATGGTGGGCTACAAGCGCCTGATGGAAACCCGCCCGATGCCGCAGCATAACGCGTTCGCCTGGTTTTATATGGGTGCCGCGATTGTCGCAGTGGCGGCGTGGTTTATGCTCGGTAACCCGCACAAGCTGCCGACCACCGCCGTGCAGTGGGGCGTGCTTATCTGGCTGGGCGTCGTGGCTTCCGGGTTGGGGTACTTCATGTGGAACTACGGCGCGACACAGGTCGACGCCGGTACGCTTGGGATCATGAACAACGTGCATGTCCCGGCTGGGTTGTTGGTCAACCTCGCCATCTGGCAGCAACAGCCGCACTGGCCGAGCTTCCTTATTGGGGGAACGGTGATCCTGGCTTCGCTGTGGGTCCATCGCCGCTGGGTCGCTCCGCGCTCCGCACAAACGGAAGATGGTCGCACGCGTGGTTCCGCGCTGAGCGAATAAACGCCTCCGTAATCGGCTGACGCTGCTCGCCATCGCGCACGGCGGCGTACAGTCGACTCCACAGTCCTTCACCCAGGGTTTTGGTCACCACCAGCCCCTGGCGTTCAAAGCTCTCTACCACCCAGTGCGGCAGCGCCGCGATACCCATTCTGGCCGCCACCATCTGAATCAACAGCAGGGTGTTATCCACGCTTTTCAGCTGCGGACTGATGCCCGCGGGCTGCAGGAAGTGGCGCCAGATATCCAGACGACTACGCTGAACCGGGTAAATCAGCAGCGTTTCCGTCGCCAGGTCTTCCGGCGTGATGCGCGTTTTCGCCGCCAGCGGATGATCCGGTGCCAGCACCAGGCGTACTTCATAATCAAACATCGGCGAATAGTGCAGGCCGCTGCGCGGCAGGATGTCAGAGGTCATCACCAGGTCCAGCTCGCCCTGCTGCAGCGACGGCTGCGGATCAAAGGTCACGCCGGATTTGAAATCCATCTCCACCTGCGGCCACTTCTGGCGGAAGTTCTCAAGCGCGGGGGTCAGCCACTGAATACAGCTGTGGCACTCAATGGCGATACGCAGCGTGGTTTGTTGCGGTTCGTTACACGCCTGCAGCGCGCTGGCGATTTGCGGCAGGACCTGATTCGCCAGCTGCAACAGAATCTCACCTTGCGGCGTAAAGCGCAGGGGCTGGCTCTTACGCACAAAAAGACGGAAGCCGAGGCGTTGTTCCAGATCGCTGAACTGGTGAGAAAGGGCGGACTGGGTCTGGTGCAGCGTGGCAGCTGCAGCCGCGAGCGAGCCGCAGTTCCGCAACGCTTGTAGCGTTTTCAGGTGTTTTATCTCGATCATGAAAGTCCTTCACTTCGCCATGAACATATTGCGCTTGAGGAATATACAGTACCTGCCAATTATAGATGTGTAAACATCTGGACGTCTAAATAACGAATTTCACAAGGGGCACACCATGACAATCCGCAATCACACACTCGGTTTCCCTCGCGTTGGCCTGCGTCGCGAGCTGAAAAAAGCGCAAGAAAGCTACTGGGCGGGGAACGCCACCCGTGAAGAACTGCTGGCGGTGGGACGCGAGCTGCGCGCCCGTCACTGGGATCAGCAAAAACAGGCGGGCATTGACCTGCTGCCGGTGGGCGATTTCGCCTGGTACGACCATGTTCTGACGACCAGCCTGCTGCTTGGCAACGTGCCGGCTCGTCATCAGAACAAAGATGGATCGGTAGATATCGATACCCTGTTCCGCATCGGCCGTGGCCGTGCGCCAACGGGTGAGCCAGCGGCAGCGGCGGAAATGACTAAATGGTTTAACACTAACTATCACTATATGGTGCCGGAGTTCGTAAAAGGTCAGCAGTTCAGGCTGACCTGGACGCAGCTTCTGGATGAAGTGGACGAAGCGCTGGCGCTGGGCCATCAGGTGAAACCGGTTCTGCTCGGGCCGGTAACGTACCTGTGGCTGGGTAAAGTAAAAGGCGAGCCGTTTGACCGACTCAGCCTGCTGAAGGACATTCTGCCGGTCTACAAACAGGTGCTGATTGAGCTGGGCAAACGCGGCATTCAGTGGGTGCAAATCGACGAGCCGGCGCTGGTGCTCGAACTGCCCAAGGTTTGGCTCGATGCCTTCAAACCGGCGTATGACGCGCTGGCGGGGCAAGTAAAGCTGCTGCTGACCACCTATTTTGAGGGCGTTACGCCGAACCTTAACACCATTACCGCGTTGTCGGTTCAGGGTCTGCACGTTGACCTCGTACACGGTAAAGACGATGTCGCGGAGCTGCACAAGCGCCTGCCTGTGGACTGGCTGCTCTCCGCCGGGCTGATTAACGGTCGTAACGTCTGGCGTGCCGATCTCACCGGGAAATACGCTCAAATAAAAGACATCGTCGGCAAACGTGAGCTGTGGGTGGCTTCGTCCTGCTCCCTGCTGCACAGCCCGATCGATCTGAGCGTGGAAACCCGCCTGGATGCCGAGGTGAAAAGCTGGTTTGCCTTCGCGCTGCAAAAATGCGAAGAGCTGACGCTGCTGCGCGATGCGCTGAACAGCGGCGACACGGCGGCGATCGCCGAATGGAGCGCACCGATCCAGGCGCGTCGTCACTCGGCGCGCGTGCACAACCCGGCGGTGGAAAAACGTCTGGCGGCCATCACCGCCCAGGACAGCCAGCGTCAGAGCCCGTATGAAGTCCGCGCTGAAGCGCAGCGTGCCCGCTTCAACCTGCCTGCGTGGCCGACCACCACCATCGGTTCCTTCCCCCAAACCACCGAAATCCGTGGCCTGCGTCTGGACTTCAAAAAGGGCAATCTGGATGCGAATCACTACCGCACCGGTATCGCCGAACACATCAAGCAGGCGATTATCGAGCAGGAACGTCTGGGTCTGGACGTGCTGGTGCACGGTGAGGCCGAGCGTAACGACATGGTGGAATACTTCGGTGAGCATCTCGACGGCTTCGTGTTTACCCAAAACGGCTGGGTGCAGAGCTATGGCTCCCGCTGCGTGAAGCCACCGGTGGTTATCGGTGACGTCAGCCGCCCGGAAGCGATCACCGTGGAGTGGGCGAAATACGCGCAGTCCCTCACGGACAAGCCGGTGAAAGGCATGCTCACTGGTCCGGTGACCATTCTTTGCTGGTCTTTCCCGCGTGAAGACGTGACCCGTGAAACCATCGCCAAACAGATTGCCCTGGCACTGCGGGATGAAGTGGCGGATCTGGAAGCCGCAGGCATTGGTATTATTCAGATTGACGAACCGGCCCTGCGCGAAGGTCTGCCGCTGCGCCGCCGCGACTGGGATGCCTACCTGCAGTGGGGTGTGGAAGCGTTCCGCATCAACGCCGCGGTGGCGAAGGACGACACCCAGATCCACACCCACATGTGTTACTGCGAATTTAACGACATCATGGATTCGATTGCCGCGCTGGACGCCGACGTGATCACCATTGAGACGTCGCGCTCAGACATGGAGCTGCTGGAGTCGTTCGAAGAGTTCGAGTACCCGAACGAAATCGGGCCGGGCGTGTACGACATTCACTCCCCGAACGTGCCGAGCGTGGAGTGGATTGAAGCCCTGCTGAAAAAAGCGGCCCAGCGCATTCCGGCTGAGCGCCTGTGGGTGAATCCGGACTGCGGCCTGAAAACCCGCGGCTGGCCGGAAACCCGCGCCGCGCTGGCGAACATGGTGAAGGCAGCACAGAATTTGCGTCAGGCATAATTGTGACGCGTGATGGCCGGGCGTCTGCCCGACCTGAAATGCGCATGCTTAGTTCAGATCTGCGCCGTTGCTGGCAATCACTTTTTGGTACCACCAGAAGGAGTCTTTTTTCAGCCGTTTCAACGTACCGTTGCCTTCATCGTCCTGATCGACATAGATAAAACCGTAGCGTTTGGACATCTGCGAGGTGCCCGCACTAATGATGTCGATACAGCCCCACGTGGTGAACCCCATCACCTCCACGCCTTCATTAATCGCGGCCAGCGTTTGCGCGAAATGCGCGCGGAAATAGTCGATTCGATAGCTATCGTGGATCTTGCCGTTTTCGACCACATCCTTCGCGCCCAGACCGTTTTCAACGATAAACAGCGGCTTCCGGTAACGGTCATACAGCTCCAGCAGCGAGATTTTCAACCCAAGCGGATCAATCTGCCATCCCCATTCTGACGCAGGCAGATACGGGTTTTTCACACCGAGAACGGTATTCCCGGGAATGCGTTCGGCGTCAGGCTGCGTGGATTCGGTCATCGACATGTAATAGCTGAAGGAGACGAAATCGACGGTATGCGCCTTTAAAATACGCCGATCGTCAGGGTGCATTTCAATATGGATATTTCGTCGTTCCAGATCGCGCAGGATCAGCGGGGGATAGTCGCCAAATACCTGCACGTCGGCATAAAAATAGTTTTCCAGGTTTTTCTTCAGCGTGGCTTCAACGTCTTCCGGACGGCAGCTGTGCGGATAGGTCGTCAGTTTCGTCAGCATGCACCCGACCTGGCTGCCCGGAATTTTGGCGTGGCAGTCGCGCGTGACCAGTGCAGACGCGACAAACTGATGGTGCAGACCCTGATAGATATCCTGTTTCGCGTTGCCCGGTGCGCTTTTCTCTTCGCGAATGCCCGCGGTCGTAAAGGGATGGCGGTGAATACTGTCTATTTCATTGAAGGTTAGCCAGTAACGCACCAGCTCTTTGTAGCGGTCGAAACAAACATTGCTGAAGCGAACGAAGGCATCGACCACATTACGATGCACCCAGCCGTTATATTTTTCGCTCAGCGCCAGCGGCATTTCGTAGTGGGAAAGGGTGACCAGCGGCTCGATGTTATGACGACGCAGCTCGCGGAACAGTTCTTCATAAAACTGCAGCCCGGCCTCGTTTGGCGCGGCGTCCTCTCCGGTCGGGAAAATACGCGACCAGGCAATGGATACGCGCAGCACCTTAAAACCCATCTCAGCAAACAGCGCGACGTCGTCTTTATAGTGGTGATAAAAATCGATGCCGCGGCGTTTCGGGTACAGCGCATCATTTTTACCTTCAAACGCGTCGCGGATATTCTCGTCCGTCAGGGCCATATGGCCGCTGTAATCTTTCACGGAGAGGTTGGGTTTCCAGGCGACAGCGTCGGCAACGGACGGCCCTTTACCGTCCACGTTCCATGCGCCTTCGGCCTGGTTGGCGGCAATCGCGCCGCCCCATAAAAAACCGTGTGGAAACGCGAGGGAATAGTCCATAACACGTACTCCTTATGCGTCATGATGATGGGAAAGGCTTACCCTTTTTTACCACCGTACTGACGGAACCACGTAAGCATCCGCTGCCATCCATCTTTCGCCGATTCAGCGTGATAGCTCGGACGATAGTCGGCGTTAAACGCATGCCCGGCATCCGGGTAAACTACAATCTCCGCCTTCGCATTTGCCGCGCGGAGCGCATGGCGCATGGTTTCTACCGAATCCAGCGAAATACCGGTGTCCTGACCGCCGTAAAGCCCTAACACGGGGGCATTCAACTCGGTGGCGATATCAACCGGATGTTTCGGTGAATTCAGCGTTTTTTCACCCACCAGTTTGCCGTACCAGGCGACAGCGGCTTTGAGCTGCGGGTTATGCGCGGCATACAGCCAGCTAATGCGTCCGCCCCAGCAGAAACCGGTGAGCAGCAGACGATGGGGATCGCCCCCGTTGCGCGCCGCCCAACTGGCGACGTGGTCGAGGTCGGCCAGCACCTGCGCGTCCGGGACTTTGCTGACCAGGTTGCTGAGCAAGGTGGGAATATCGCTGTAGTCGTTCGGATCGCCCTGACGGAAGTAGAGCTCTGGCGCAACGGCCAGATAGCCTTCCAGCGCCAGCCGGCGGCAGAGGTCGCGAATGTGTTCGTGAACACCGAAAATTTCCTGAACCACGATCACGATGGGCAGCGGGCCGTCTGCCGATTTTGGTCGTGCGTGGTAAGCAGGCATGTTCTCTCCCTGCGTGGGAATGGAGGTCTCACCCGCGGTGATGGCATCTTCAGACGTTGAGACGATGGTTGAGGCATGCGGGGCCGCAGCAGGTGCAAAACCGGTTTTTTCAGTCATGGCATTCTCCGTACCAATCAGTTAGCGCAAAGGTAAATATAGACACCAGGTTAACAACTCACAGTGCCTTAAACGGTCTATCTTTTGTGCAGCACCTGACGATATAACTTGTTAATGTGATGTAAATCACTTTTTAATGGAAATTCGATGCAATCATTTTCATTCATGGTGAGATGCGTCACGAAATTATGCTTACTGCTTCTGTAAAGTACCGTTTTACTTCTTCTGACTAACCGACCCACAGAGGAGTCACCTATGTCTAAGTCTGATGTTTTTCATCTCGGCCTCACTAAAAACGATTTACAAGGGGCTACGCTCGCTATCGTCCCTGGCGATCCAGAGCGTGTGGAAAAGATCGCCGCGCTGATGGATAAGCCGGTTAAGCTGGCAGCCCATCGTGAATTCACCACCTGGCGCGCAGAGCTGGATGGCAAAGCGGTGATCGTGTGCTCTACCGGTATCGGTGGTCCGTCTACGTCTATTGCTGTTGAAGAGCTGGCGCAACTGGGCATTCGTACTTTCCTGCGTATCGGTACCACCGGCGCTATCCAGCCGCACATCAACGTCGGCGACGTGCTGGTCACGACCGCGTCCGTCCGTCTGGACGGTGCAAGCCTGCACTTTGCACCGATGGAATTCCCGGCAGTGGCGGATTTCGAGTGCACCACCGCGCTGGTTGAAGCCGCAAAATCTGTGGGTGCCACCACCCACGTGGGCGTAACCGCCTCTTCCGACACCTTCTACCCGGGCCAGGAGCGTTACGACACCTTCTCTGGCCGCGTGGTAAGCCGCTTCAAAGGCTCCATGGAAGAGTGGCAGTCAATGGGTGTGATGAACTACGAAATGGAATCCGCCACGCTGCTGACCATGTGCGCAAGCCAGGGTCTGCGTGCCGGTATGGTGGCGGGCGTTATCGTCAACCGTACCCAGCAGGAGATCCCGAACGCCGAAACCATGAAGCAGACCGAAAGCCATGCAGTGAAAATCGTGGTCGAAGCCGCGCGTCGCCTGATCTAGTCCCCTCCTTTCGAAATCAAAGGCCGACACGTTCGGCCTTTATTTTTTGCGTAGCGCCTCGCAGGAAAACCCTTTCAAACTGGACGTTTATACAGCACAATCTTATTTTGTGCGGGTAATACGTTGATGCAGGGGGCATTGTGGATATCTCAGTCCTGATTTATGCGGTGATTGCGCTGGTGGGCGTGGCGATAGGCTGGCTCATTTCCAGCTATCAGCATGCACAGCAGAAGGCCGATCAGCTGGCAGAGCGCGAAGAGATCGTCGCTGAATTAAGTGCGGCAAAGCAGCAGCTTGCCCTGAGTGACCACTGGCGCGACGAGTGCGAGCTGCTTAACAACGAGCTGCGCAATCTCCGTGATATCAACACCTCGCTGGAGGCCGATCTCCGCGAAGTGACCACCCGCCTTGAATCCACTCAGCTGCATGCGGAAGACAAAATCCGCCAGATGATCAACAGCGAGCAGCGCCTCAGCGAACAGTTTGAGAACCTCGCCAACCGTATTTTCGAGCACAGCAACCGTCGCGTTGATGAACAGAACCGCCAGAGCCTTAACAGCCTGCTGACGCCGCTGCGTGAACAACTGGACGGTTTTCGTCGTCAGGTGCAGGACAGTTTTGGTCAGGAAGCCCGCGAGCGGCACACCCTGGCGCATGAGATTCGCAATCTCCAGCAGCTGAATGCCCAGATGGCGCAGGAAGCGGTTAACCTGACCCGCGCGCTCAAAGGGGATAACAAAACCCAGGGCAACTGGGGAGAAGTGGTGCTGACCCGCGTACTGGAAGCCTCCGGCCTGCGGGAAGGATATGAATACGAAACGCAGGTGAGTATCGAAAACGACGCCCGCTCGCGCATGCAGCCGGATGTGATTGTGCGGCTGCCGCAGGGTAAAGATGTGGTGATTGACGCCAAAATGACCCTGGTGGCGTATGAGCGTTACTTCAACGCGGAGGATGACTACACCCGCGAATCGGCGCTGCAGGAGCACATTGCCTCCGTGCGTAACCACATTCGCCTGCTCGGCAGAAAAGACTATCAGCAGTTGCCGGGTCTTCGCTCGCTGGACTATGTCCTGATGTTTATTCCGGTAGAGCCCGCGTTTCTGCTGGCACTCGACAGGCAGCCTGAACTCATCACCGAAGCGCTCAAAAATAACATTATGCTGGTCAGCCCTACCACGTTGCTGGTGGCGTTACGTACCATTGCGAACCTGTGGCGCTATGAACACCAGAGCCGCAACGCGCAGCAGATTGCCGATCATGCCAGCAAGCTGTACGACAAAATGCGCCTCTTCGTGGACGACATGTCCTCAGTCGGGCAGAGCCTGGATCGTGCGCAGGATAACTACCGCCAGGCGATGAAAAAACTCGCCTCGGGACGCGGCAATCTGCTGGCGCAGGCCGAATCATTCCGCAGCCTGGGGGTAGAGGTTAAACGCGAGATTAATCCGGAATTGGTGGAACAGGCCACCGCCCAGGACGACGAGTTTCGCCTGAGAGAAGGTGCGGACGAACAAAAGACAAACAGTGAAGACAATACGTTAGCGGTGGATTTATCACCAGACGAGACTCCAGCGCGTTTCTTTCGCGGTGGTTGAAACGTAGGGCAAACGCGCCCAATCTGTTACACTTCACGAACATTTTACTGATAAGCAGGCTCTGAGATGGCTGACGATTCACAAGACACAACGCACTTTGGCTTTCAGACTGTCGCCAAAGCGCAGAAAGCTGACATGGTGGCCCACGTATTTCATTCCGTGGCGGCGAAGTACGATGTAATGAATGACCTGATGTCGTTCGGCATTCATCGCTTGTGGAAGCGCTTCACCATTGACTGTAGCGGCGTGCGTCGCGGACAAACGGTGCTGGATTTAGCCGGCGGTACGGGCGATTTAACCGCGAAATTCTCTCGCCTGGTGGGCGAAACCGGGCGCGTTGTCCTCGCCGATATTAATGACTCCATGCTGAAAATGGGCCGCGAAAAGCTGCGTAACATCGGCGTGGTGGGGAATGTGGAATATGTTCAGGCAAACGCCGAAGCGCTGCCGTTCCCGGACAATACCTTTGACTGCATCACGATCTCCTTCGGTCTGCGTAACGTGACCGATAAAGAAAAGGCGCTGCGCTCCATGTACCGCGTGTTGAAACCGGGTGGACGCCTGCTGGTGCTCGAGTTCTCGAAACCGATCATTGAGCCGCTGAGCAAAGCCTACGACGCCTATTCCTTCCACGTGCTGCCGCGCATCGGTGAGCTGGTGGCGAATGATGCGGAAAGTTACCGCTATCTGGCGGAATCTATTCGTATGCACCCGGATCAGGACACCTTAAAAGCCATGATGCAGGATGCAGAATTTGAGAACGTTGAATATTTCAACCTGACGGCGGGTGTCGTCGCGCTGCATCGCGGTTACAAATTCTGAGTGGAGGTGTCCCGTGCCCTTTAAACCCTTAGTCTCCGCAGGCATCGAGAATGTACTGAATGCTTTCCTGTATCGCGCTCCGGCGCTGAAAGCTGCGCGTCAGCGGCTAAACGGGAAGGTATTGCGCATTGTTTTAAAAGAGTTATCGACGCCGCTTGTACTGGTCTTCAGCGAACGCCAGCTTGACGTACTGGGGGAGTGGGAAGGTGAAGCCGACTGCTCGGTCATCACGCACATGAGCGTGCTGCCAAAACTGCGCGATCGCCAGCAATTAACGGCGCTTATCCGCAGCGGTGAGCTGGAAGTGGAAGGCGACATTCAGGTCGTGCAGAACTTCGTTGCGCTCACCGATCTGGCGGAGTTCGACCCGGCAGAGCTGCTCGCGCCTTTTATCGGCGACATCGCCGCTGAAGGCATCGGGAAAGTCCTTCATGGTGGCGCCTCCTTTGCGCGTAAAAGCCTGCATCGTCAGCAACGCTATGCGGCGGAAGTGCTGACGGAGGAGTGGCGAATGGCACCCGGGCCATTGGAAGTGGCGTGGTTTGCGGAAGAGACCGCTGCTGTTGAACGTGCGGTTGATGCGTTAACCAAACGGCTGGAAAAACTGGAGGGCAAATGACGCCTGGTGAAATTCGGCGCCTCTATTTTATTATTCGCACCTTTTTGAGCTACGGGCTCGACGAGCTTATCCCCAAAATGCGTATCACGCTGCCGCTTCGTATCTGGCGGCGGATGCTGTTCTGGATGCCCAATCGCCATAAAGGTCAACCGCTGGGTGAGCGTCTGCGTCTCGCGCTGCAGGAGCTCGGTCCGGTTTGGATTAAATTCGGACAGATGTTGTCGACCCGCCGCGATCTCTTCCCGCCGCTTATTGCCGATGAGCTCGCGATGCTGCAGGATCGCGTCGCACCGTTTGACGGTGCGCGCGCGAAAAAGCAAATTGAAGAGGCGATGGGAAATGTACCCGTCGAGACCTGGTTTGACGATTTCGACATTCACCCACTGGCATCGGCCTCTATCGCGCAGGTGCATACCGCACGTCTGAAAGAAAACGGCAAAGAAGTCGTTATTAAGGTCATTCGTCCGGACATCCTGCCCATCATCAAAGCGGACATGAAGCTGATTTATCGTCTGGCGCGCTGGGTGCCGCGCTTGCTGCCGGACGGGCGTCGCCTTCGTCCACTGGAAGTGGTGCGGGAATACGAAAAAACGCTGATTGATGAGCTTAACCTGCTGCGTGAATCGGCAAACGCTATTCAACTGCGTCGCAACTTTGAAAACAGCCCGATGCTCTACGTACCTGAAGTCTATTCTGACTACTGCAGCCAGAACATGATGGTGATGGAGCGTATCTACGGTATTCCGGTTTCGGATGTGGTGGCCCTGGAGAAGCAGGGAACGAACATGAAGCTGTTGGCCGAGCGTGGGGTACAGGTCTTCTTTACCCAGGTGTTCCGCGACAGCTTTTTCCATGCGGACATGCATCCGGGCAATATCTTCGTGAGCTACGAACACCCTGAGGATCCGAAGTACATCGGTATCGACTGCGGGATTGTGGGGTCGCTGAACAAGGAAGATAAACGGTATCTGGCAGAGAACTTCATCGCGTTCTTCAACCGCGACTACCGTAAGGTGGCCGAGTTGCACGTCGATTCCGGCTGGGTGCCGCCTGACACCAACGTCGAAGAGTTCGAGTTCGCGATCCGGACCGTTTGTGAACCGATTTTTGAAAAACCGCTGGCGGAAATCTCCTTCGGGCACGTGCTGTTAAACCTGTTCAACACGGCTCGCCGCTTTAATATGGAAGTTCAGCCACAGCTAGTTTTACTTCAGAAAACATTACTTTACGTTGAGGGTGTAGGCCGACAGCTCTATCCTCAGTTAGACTTGTGGAAGACCGCGAAACCTTTCCTTGAATCCTGGATTAAGGATCAGGTTGGCATTCCGGCGCTGGTGCGCTCGCTGAAAGAGAAAGGCCCGTTCTGGATAGAAAAAATGCCTGAAATTCCTGAACTGGTTTATGACAGTTTGCGTCAGAGCAAGAACCTTCAGCACAGCATGGATAAAATCGCCCGCGAGCTTCAGTCCAGCCGGGTTCGCCAGGGCCAGTCACGCTATCTCTTTGGGATTGGCGCAACGCTGCTGCTGAGCGGTACGCTGCTGCTGATCAACCGTCCGGACTGGCAGATGATGCCCGCCTGGCTGATGGCCGCCGGGGTGGTTGTCTGGCTTGCCGGATGGCGAAAAACGCGCTGAGTTTGCGTCGCTATCGACGGGTCGCATACGTATAATGCGACCTGACTAATTAATCATCTATCCCTGAGGAACATGTATGGGTGGTATCAGTATCTGGCAATTGTTGATCATTGCCGTCATCGTCGTGCTGCTGTTTGGCACCAAAAAGCTCGGTTCTATTGGTTCCGATCTGGGCGCGTCTATCAAAGGCTTCAAGAAAGCGATGAGCGATGATGAGAGCAAGCAGGATAAAACCAGCCAGGACGCTGATTTTACTGCTAAGTCCATCGCCGATAAGCAGGAAGAAGCCAAAAAGGAAGACGCTAAACGCCACGATAAAGAGCAGGTGTAAGTCGTGTTCGACATTGGTTTTAGTGAGCTCCTGCTGGTCTTTGTGATTGGCCTGATTGTGCTGGGGCCGCAGCGTCTGCCGGTGGCAGTGAAAACCGTTGCGGGCTGGGTTCGTGCGCTGAGATCGCTGGCATCGACCGTTCAGAATGAGCTGGCGCAGGAGCTTAAGCTGCAGGAATTTCAGGAAAGCCTGAAAAAGGTTGAGAAGGCGAGCATGGATAACCTGACGCCGGAACTGAAAGCGTCAATGGATGAGCTGCGCGAAGCGGCGGAATCGATGAAGCGCTCCTATAGCGTTAACGATCCTGAAAAAGCGAGCGATGAAGCGAATACCATCCATAACCCGGTGGTGAAGGGCAGCGAGGAGCAGCGCGAGGGCGTAACGCCTGCCAGCGCAGAACATCAGGCTGCCGCGCCAGAACAGACGCCGCAGGAAACCGAAGTGAAAAAACAGGTGCAGCCGGAAGAGCCGGTGGCAAAAACGGTGGAAGTGAAGCCCGCTGCGTCCGTTTCCGAATCATCCCCCTCGTCGAGTGATAAAGCGTAAACATGGCAGTAGATGATACTCAACCGCTGATTGCGCACCTCATTGAGCTGCGTAAGCGCCTGTTAAACTGCATTATTGCGGTTTTACTCATATTTCTGTGCCTGGTCTATTTTGCCAACGATATCTATCAGGTGGTCTCTGCACCGCTGATCAAGCAGATGCCGCTGGGCGCAACGATGATTGCAACAGACGTTGCTTCTCCGTTCTTCACCCCCATCAAGCTGACCTTCTGGGTGTCGTTGATTGCCTCAGCGCCGGTCATTCTTTATCAGGTGTGGGCGTTTGTGGCGCCAGCACTGTATAAGCACGAACGCAAGCTGGTGATCCCGCTGCTGGTGTCCAGCTCGCTGCTGTTCTACATCGGCATGGCGTTTGCCTATTTCGTTGTCTTCCCGCTGGCCTTCGGCTTCCTGACGCATACCGCGCCGGAAGGGGTCCAGGTGTCGACGGATATCGCCAGCTACCTCAGCTTTGTGATGGCGCTGTTTATGGCGTTTGGCGTGGCATTCGAAGTGCCGGTGGCCATTGTGCTGCTTTGCTGGGTAGGGGTAACAACCCCGGATGACCTGCGTAAGAAGCGTCCGTATATCCTGGTGGGCGCCTTTGTGGTCGGCATGCTGCTGACACCGCCGGATGTGTTCTCGCAGACGCTGCTGGCCATACCGATGTACTGTCTGTTTGAGGTTGGCGTCTTCTTCTCGCGTTTCTACGTGGGTAAAGGACGTCGAGCGGATGATGAAGACGATACGTCCGACAAGACCACTGAAGAGTAAAACCAGCCGCCCGTCAGGGCGGTTGTTATATGGGGATTTGCATGTTTGATATCGGACTCAATCTGACCAGCTCGCAGTTTGCGAAAGATCGTGATGAGGTAGTTGCGCGTGCGTTTGCTGCCGGGGTGAAAGGGCTGCTGCTGACGGGCACCAACCTGCATGAGAGCGAGCAGGCGCAGCAGCTGGCGCAACGCTACGATCGCTGTTGGTCTACTGCTGGTGTACATCCTCACGACAGTAGCCAGTGGACCCCGGAAAGTGGCGACACCCTGTACAGGCTGGCGAAGACGCCAGCCGTTGTGGCGATCGGCGAATGCGGTCTCGATTTCAACCGTAACTTTTCCACGCCTGAAGAGCAGGAAAAGGCGTTCACTGCCCAGCTTGCGCTGGCGGCAGAGCTTGGAATGCCCGTATTTATGCACTGCCGCGACGCGCATGAGCGTTTCCTGGCACTTCTGGATCCGTGGCTGGAGAAACTGCCCGGCGCGGTACTCCACTGCTTTACCGGTTCACGACAGGAAGCGCTGGATTGCCTGAAGCGAGGGCTTTATCTGGGTGTTACTGGCTGGGTTTGCGATGAGCGTCGCGGGCTCGAACTTCGGGAGCTGTTGCCAGCGATCCCGGCTGACCGGTTGCTCCTTGAAACCGATGCGCCCTATCTGCTACCGCGCGATATGAAACCCAAACCGGCATCGCGGCGAAATGAGCCCGCGTATCTGGGGCACATTGTTGAGAGTGTTGCGAAGTGGCGCGGAGAGGATCCGCACTGGCTTTCAGCGCAGACGGATAACAACGCGCGTAATCTGTTCGGGATAAACGTTTAAAGTTTGCGGAAGTCGGTGTTTTTAACGCTCTGCAGCACCTGCTTGTTGAGCAGATTGAGCAACAGCATAGAGCGCGCTTCCCCGTCCGGCTCGGCAAAAATCGCCTGCAGGCCTTCGAAAGCGCCTTCGGTAATTACGACGCTATCGCCCGTGTAAGGGGTTTCGGGGTCGGTGATCCCTTCAGGCTGTTGATAAATCGACAGCTGATGAATGACCGTCGACGGAACCGTTGCCGGGTGAGCACCAAAACGAACGAAGTGGCTGACGCCACGCGTTGCGCTGATGGTGGTGGTGTGGATGACTTCCGGGTCGAACTCCACGAACAGGTAGTTCGGGAACAACGGCTCACTGACGGTTGTGCGCTTCCCGCGCTGCATTTTTTCAAGCGTGATCACGGGTGTCAGGCAATTTACAGACTGACGTTCAAGATGTTCCTGCGCGCGCTGAAGTTGCCCGCGTTTGCAATACAGTAAATACCAGGCCTGCATAATCACTCTTTCCCTTAGTTCGGGGCGCAAGCATATCAAAACCCTGGCGGGATCGCTAAGTTGATTATAATGGGCGAAAATGGGACAGAACGCATAACTTCACGCTAATTTAACAAAATTACAGCATCAAGCAGGCTTAGGCCGTATAATGAAGCGCTTACAGAGAGGCCATGATTAACTGCATGAAATACCACGATCTCCGCGACTTCCTGACGCTGCTGGAAAAGCAGGGTGAACTCAAACGTATTACACTTCCTGTTGATCCTTATCTGGAGATGACAGAAATTGCTGACCGCACCCTGCGTGCCGGTGGCCCCGCGTTACTGTTTGAAAATCCGAAAGGGTACTCCATGCCGGTACTGTGCAACCTGTTTGGTACACCGCGTCGTGTTGCACTGGGGATGGGTCAGGAGGACGTCACGGCGCTGCGTGAAGTCGGTAAGCTGCTGGCCTTCCTGAAAGAGCCGGAGCCGCCGAAAGGCTTCCGCGATCTGTTCGACAAACTGCCGCAGTTTAAGCAGGTGCTGAACATGCCCACCAAACGCCTGCGCGGCGCGCCGTGCCAGCAGAAGGTGCTGGAAGGCGATGCGGTTGATCTGACCAAAATCCCTGTCATGCAGTGCTGGCCGGAAGATGCCGCGCCGCTGATCACCTGGGGACTGACCGTCACGCGCGGCCCGCACAAAGAACGCCAGAATCTCGGTATTTACCGCCAGCAGTTGATTGGCAAGAATAAGCTCATTATGCGCTGGCTGTCGCATCGCGGCGGCGCGCTGGATTTCCAGGAGTGGTGTGCTGCGCATCCGGGTGAACGTTTCCCGGTGTCCGTTGCGCTGGGCGCCGATCCGGCCACCATTCTCGGGGCCGTCACGCCCGTACCGGATACGCTCTCGGAGTATGCCTTTGCTGGCCTGCTGCGCGGAACGAAAACCGAAGTCGTGAAGTGTATCTCTAACGATCTTGAAGTCCCGGCCAGTGCAGAAATTGTGCTGGAAGGTTACATTGAGCAGGGGGAAATGGCGCCAGAAGGCCCTTACGGCGACCACACCGGCTATTACAACGAAGTGGATAACTTCCCGGTGTTTACCGTGACGCACATTACGCAGCGTGAAGATGCGATTTATCACTCCACGTATACCGGGCGTCCACCGGACGAACCGGCGGTGCTGGGCGTGGCGCTGAATGAAGTGTTTGTGCCGATCCTGCAAAAGCAGTTCCCGGAAATAGTTGATTTTTATCTACCGCCTGAAGGATGCTCGTATCGCATGGCGGTGGTCACGATGAAGAAGCAGTATCCTGGTCATGCTAAACGCGTGATGATGGGCGTATGGTCTTTCCTGCGCCAGTTTATGTATACCAAATTTGTTATTGTCTGCGATGATGACGTTAACGCCCGCGACTGGAATGACGTAATCTGGGCCATTACCACGCGAATGGACCCGGCGCGCGATACGGTGTTAGTCGAAAACACGCCGATTGATTACCTGGATTTTGCCTCGCCGGTTTCCGGTCTTGGCTCAAAGATGGGACTGGATGCCACAAATAAATGGCCTGGCGAAACCGACCGTGAATGGGGTCGCCCGATCAAAAAAGATCCTGCTGTGACCGCGCGCATTGACGCGATCTGGGACGAGCTGGCCATAATGAATAACGGTAAACCCTGAGCTGACCGTTAAGCCCTATAGACTTCCCGACAGAGAGAGCGAATGACAACCTTAAGCTGTAAAGTGACCTCGGTAGATGCCATCACCGACACCGTATATCGCGTCCGTTTAGTGCCAGAAGCGCCATTCTCTTTCCGCGCGGGTCAGTACCTGATGGTTGTGATGGATGAGCGTGATAAGCGTCCTTTCTCTATGGCCTCAACGCCGGCGGAACAGGAATTTATTGAGCTTCATATTGGTGCGTCAGAGCTTAACCTGTATGCGATGGCGGTGATGGATCGCATCCTGAAGGAACGTGAAATCGTGGTGGATATTCCGCACGGTGATGCGTGGCTGCGCGATGACGAAGACCGTCCGCTGATCCTGATCGCTGGCGGTACCGGCTTCTCTTATGTGCGCTCTATTCTGTTGACCGCCCTGGCGCGTAACCCTGACCGTGATATCACGATCTACTGGGGTGGCCGTGAAGAGAAACACCTGTATGACCTGTCTGAACTGGAAGCGCTGAGCGTCACCCATCCTAACCTGCGCATTGAGCCGGTGGTTGAGCAGCCGGAAGAGGGCTGGCGCGGGCGTAGCGGTACGGTGCTGACGGCGGTGCTGCAGGATCACGGTACGCTGGCTGGGCACGATATCTATATCGCTGGCCGTTTTGAGATGGCGAAAATTGCCCGCGATCTGTTCTGTAACGAACGTGATGCGCGTGAAGACCGCCTGTTTGGCGATGCGTTTGCCTTCATTTAAATAAAAAACCCGCCCCTGACAGGCGGGAAGAACGGCAACTAAACTCTCTCTCTTCGCCAGTGACGCCACTGGCGGCGAGGTACCTCTCGTAGGCCGGGAAAGCGCAGCGCCTCCCGGCAAAAGCCCGATGGCGCGATGCTTATCGGGCCTACGTATTAGACCTACACTCTCTCAAACACCGTCGCGATACCCTGACCTAGCCCGATACACATCGTTGCCAGACCAAACTGGGCATCTTTGCGTTCCATCAGGTTGATCAGCGTCGTGCTGATACGCGCCCCGGAACAGCCCAGCGGGTGACCGAGGGCGATCGCGCCGCCGTTGAGGTTAATCTTCTCGTCGATCTGCTCCATCAGCCCCAGATCTTTAATGCACGGCAGGATCTGCGCGGCGAAGGCTTCATTCATCTCAAACAGATCGATGTCGCTGGTGGTTAATCCCGCTTTTTTCAGCGCCAGCTTCGAGGCCGGAACCGGGCCGTAACCCATGATTGAAGGATCGCAGCCCACAACCGCCATCGAACGTACCCGAGCGCGAGGGGTTAAGCCCAGCTCGCGGGCACGGCTTTCGCTCATCACCAGCATCGCCGCGGCACCGTCGGACAGGGCGGACGACGTTCCCGCCGTGACCGTACCGGTGACCGGATCAAACGCCGGGCGCAGGGTAGACAGCGCTTCGACCGTGGTTTCCGGGCGGATGACTTCGTCGTAGCTGAACTGCTTCAGTACACCGTCTGCGTCGTGACCGCCGGTCGGGATGATCTCATTCTTAAAGGCACCGGACTGCGTCGCCGCCCATGCGCGAGCGTGAGAGCGCGCGGCAAAGGCATCCTGCATTTCACGGCTGATGCCGTGCAGACGAGAAAGCATCTCGGCGGTCAGACCCATCATCCCCGCGGCTTTCGCCACGTTACGGCTCATCCCCGGGTGGAAATCGACCCCGTGGCTCATCGGCACATGGCCCATGTGCTCAACGCCGCCCACCAGACAGGCCTGCGCATCGCCGGTCATGATCATGCGCGCCGCGTCGTGCAGCGCCTGCATTGACGAACCGCACAGGCGGTTCACGGTGACGGCCGGAACCGAATGCGGGATCTCCGCCAGCAGCGACGCGTTACGGGCGATGTTGAAACCTTGCTCCAGGGTCTGCTGCACGCAGCCCCAGTAGATATCGTCCAGCGCAGCAGGATCCAGCGCCGGGTTACGCGCCAGCAGGCTACGCATCAGATGCGCGGAGAGGTCTTCCGCACGCACGTTACGGAATGCACCGCCTTTTGAACGGCCCATCGGGGTGCGAATCGCATCAACAATGACAACCTTTTCCATTGTGACTCCTTAAGCCGTTTTCAGTTCGCCAACCGGACGGGCTGGCTCAACTGCTGGATAGTAGGGTTCGTTATGGCGCGCTTTGTTACGCAGCCCTTCCGGCACCTCATAAAGCGGGCCGAGGTGCTGATACTGCTGAGCCATATCGAGATAGCGGGCGCTGCCGAGCGTGTCCAGCCAGCGGAACGCGCCGCCGTGGAACGGAGGGAAGCCCAGGCCGTATACCAGCGCCATATCCGCTTCCGCCGGGCTGGCGATAATGCCTTCTTCGAGGCAACGCACCACTTCGTTGATCATCGGGATCATCATGCGGGCGATGATCTCGTCGTCGGTGAAGTCGCGTTTCGGCTGACTGACATCGGCCAGCAGGCTATCCACCGCCGCGTCTTCTTCTTTCTTCGGTTTGCCCTTGCTGTCTTCTTTATAGCGCCAGAAGCCCAGGCCGTTTTTCTGGCCGAAGCGGTTAGCGTCGAACAGCGCGTCAATGGCGTCGCGATAATCTTTCTGCATACGCAGCGGGAAGCCTGCCGCCATCACCGCCTGAGCGTGGTGGGCGGTATCAATGCCGACCACGTCCAGCAGATACGCCGGGCCCATCGGCCAGCCGAACTGTTTTTCCATCACTTTGTCGATTTTGCGGAAGTCCGCGCCGTCGCGCAGCAGCTGGCTGAAACCGGCGAAGTAAGGGAAAAGCACGCGGTTGACGAAAAAGCCCGGGCAGTCGTTAACGACGATCGGCGTTTTGCCCATCTTGCTTGCCCATGCCACCACTTTAGCGATGGTTTCGTCGGAGGTTTTTTCCCCACGGATCACTTCGACCAGCGGCATACGGTGTACCGGGTTGAAGAAGTGCATCCCGCAGAAGTTTTCCGGACGCTTCAGCACGCTCGCCAGTTCGCTGATTGGAATGGTGGAGGTGTTAGAGGCCAGCACGGTATCCGGGCGAACCTTGTCTTCCGTTTCCGCCAGCACCGCTTTTTTAACTTTCGGGTTCTCGACGACGGCTTCGACCACCACGTCGACACGGTCGAAACCGCTGTATTCCAGCACGGGCTGAATGGTGGAGATCACGCCTGCAAGCTTCAGCCCGTCAATTTTTCCGCGTTCCAGCTGTTTATTCAGCAGCTTGGCCGCTTCGGTCATGCCCAGCGTCAGGGATTTCTCGCTGATGTCTTTCATCACTACCGGCACGCCTTTCCAGGCCGACTGGTAAGCGATGCCGCCACCCATAATGCCCGCGCCGAGTACCGCCGCATGTTTTGGCGTCTCAACGTTTTTGGTCAGCTGTTTGGCTTTGCCTTTCACGAACTGATCGTTAAGGAAGATACCGACCAGCGCGCGGGCTTCATTGGTGTGCGCCAGCGGGACAAAGCTCTGATTTTCGAGCTTCAGCGCGTCATCGCGTCCGAGACGGGCAGCCGCTTCAATGGTTTTCACCGCCGTGATTGGCGCCGGGTAGTGTTTACCCGCCGTCTGCATCACCATGCCTTTGGCGATGGTGAAGCTCATGGTGGCTTCAATCTTGCTGAGTTTTAACGGTTCCAGCTTCGGCTGGCGTTTGGCTTTCCAGTCGAGATCGCCGTTAATCGCCTGACGCAGAATGGCGACAGCACCTTCAACCAGCTTCTCAGGTTTCACAACGCCGTCGACCAGACCGATTTTCTGTGCCTGTTCTGCGCCGACATCTTTACCCGCGGCAATGATCTCCAGCGCGCTGTCGGCACCCAGCATGCGCGGCATACGGACGGAGCCGCCAAAGCCCGGCATGATGCCCAGCTTGGTTTCCGGCAGGCCGATGCGCAGGTCCGGTGTCGCCAGGCGATAGTCTGTCGCCAGCACGCACTCGCAGCCGCCGCCCAGCGCATAGCCGTTAACGGCGGAAATGGTCGGGACAGGCAGATCTTCCAGACGATTAAAGACGCTGTTGGCAAAGTGCAGCCACTGGCTCAGCTGTTCTTCCGGGACCAGGAACAGCGAAAGGAACTCGGTGATATCGGCACCGACGATAAAGGCCGCTTTGTTCGAACGCAGCAGCAGCCCTTTTAATTCAGGTTGTTTTTCAAGAACATCCAGCGCCTGGCCAAGACTGGCCACCGTCGCGGTATCAAGCTTGTTCACTGAGCCGGGGGCATCGAACACCAGTTCGGCAATGCCATCTTCCAGCCAGTTGAGGTACAGGGTGTCGCCTTTGTAGAGCATGTCAGTCTCCTGAATCCAGCAATTGGATCTGGTCATACCAGATGAATCGGAGTGTGGGATTTATGTTAATAAAATGCAAATTACTCATTAAGAAAATGCTGCATTGATCACGGTCGGTGGAAATCACGCAGCCGGAGTGAGGTGTGCTAAGATGCGATGACTTGAGGTCAAAAAAACGAAAGGAAGAATGATGGACTCACTGGCTTCGCTTTATAAAAATCATATCGTTACCCTACAAGAACGTACCCGCGATGTACTGGCCCGCTTTAAGCTGGATGCGCTGCTGATCCACTCCGGCGAGCTGATGAATACCTTTCTGGATGACCACGCTTATCCGTTTAAGGTGAACCCGCAGTTTAAAGCCTGGGTACCGGTGACGCAGGTTCCAAATTGCTGGCTGCTGGTGGATGGCGTGAACAAACCGAAACTGTGGTTCTACCTGCCGGTCGATTACTGGCACAACGTAGAACCGCTGCCGACCTCTTTCTGGACGGAAGAGGTTGATGTGATTGCACTGCCGAAAGCGGACGGTATTGGCGGCCAGCTGCCTGCCGCACGTGGCAACATCGCCTATATTGGCCCTGTTCCGGAGCGTGCATTGGGCCTGGATATTGCGGCAGACAAACTCAACCCGAAAGGGGTGCTGGATTACCTCCACTATTACCGCGCATATAAAACCGACTATGAACTTTACTGCATGCGTGAAGCGCAAAAAACGGCGGTGAATGGTCACCGTGCCGCGCACGAAGCGTTCCAGTCGGGGATGAGCGAGTTCGACATCAATCAGGCCTATCTGACCGCGACAGGTCACCGTGATACCGACGTGCCGTACAGCAACATTGTCGCGCTCAACGAGCACGCGTCTGTGCTTCACTACACCAAACTGGATCACCAGGTTCCGTCGGAAATGCGCAGCTTCCTGCTGGACGCAGGGGCAGAGTATAACGGCTACGCGGCTGACCTGACCCGTACCTGGGCGGCGAATGCGGACACCGATTTCGCGCAGCTGATTAAAGACGTGAACGATGAACAGCTGGCGCTGATTGGCACCATGAAGGCGGGTACCAGCTATGTGGATTACCACATCCAGTTCCATCAGCGCATCGCAAAACTGCTGCGTAAGCATCAGATTGTGAAAGACATGAGCGAAGAGGCGTTGGTTGAGAACGATCTGACCGGGCCATTCATGCCGCACGGTATCGGCCATCCGCTGGGCCTGCAGGTTCACGACGTTGCGGGCTTTATGCAGGATGATACCGGTACACATCTGGCGGCACCGTCTAAATATCCTTACCTGCGCTGCACCCGTATTCTGGAGCCGCGTATGGTGCTGACGATTGAGCCGGGGATCTACTTTATCGAATCCCTGCTGGCGCCGTGGCGTGAAGGCCAGTTCAGCAAGCACTTCAACTGGGAAAAAATTGACGCGCTGAAGCCGTTTGGCGGTATTCGTATCGAAGATAACGTGGTGGTTCACGAAAACGGTATCGAGAATATGACGCGAGATCTGAAGCTGGCCTGATGGAAAGCTGGCTGATACCGGCTGAACCGGTCACCTTTGTTGAGGAAATCAAGAAAAGCCGCTTTATTACGCTGCTGGCGCATACCGATGGCGTAGAGGCGGCAAAAGCGTTTGTCGAGTCCGTCCGGGCTGAGCATCCTGACGCCCGTCACCACTGCGTGGCGTGGGTAGCAGGGCCGCCGGACGATTCGCAGCAGCTGGGGTTTTCCGATGACGGTGAACCGGCGGGCACGGCCGGTAAACCCATGCTCTCCCAGCTAATGGGCAGCGGCGTGGGCGAAATAACCGCCGTGGTGGTGCGCTACTACGGCGGCATTTTGTTAGGCACCGGTGGGCTGGTTAAAGCCTATGGTGGGGGCGTACAGCAGGCGCTTAATATGCTGGTCACTACCCGCAAAACGCCGCTTACCGAATATACTTTATTATGCGATTACGCCCAGCTATCGGGTATTGAAGCGCTGCTGCGGCAGTTTAACGGTGTCATCGCACACAGTGAATATCAGGCAATGGTGCAATTACGCGTGGCGCTTCCTCAGGCGGAACTGGCTGCTTTTTCAGCAAAACTGGCTGATTTTAGTCGTGGTTCGTTGCAATTGCTGCCGATTGAAGAATAATCCCCACCTCACTTTTGAATACCAAAGGAAGCGGCAGAGATGCATTTTCGTGCCATAACCCGAATCGTTGGACTGCTGGTCATACTCTTTTCCGGGACGATGATTCTCCCTGGACTGGTGGCGCTTATCTACCGGGACGGCGCGGGGCGGGCATTTACCCAGACCTTCTTTGTCGCGCTGGCGATTGGCTCGCTGCTGTGGTGGCCAAACCGTCGCCAGAAAGGTGAGCTGAAATCTCGCGAAGGCTTTTTGATTGTGGTCCTGTTCTGGACGGTGCTGGGGAGCGTTGGTTCGCTGCCCTTTATCTTCTCTGAACAGCCTAACCTGAGCATCACGGATGCCTTTTTTGAATCCTTCTCCGGTTTAACGACCACCGGGGCGACGACGCTGGTGGGGCTGGATTCACTTCCGCACGCCATTCTCTTTTATCGCCAGATGCTGCAGTGGTTCGGGGGGATGGGGATCATCGTCCTGGCGGTGGCCATTCTGCCTATTCTGGGCGTTGGTGGGATGCAGCTCTATCGCGCCGAAATGCCCGGACCGCTGAAAGATAACAAGATGCGCCCGCGTATTGCTGAGACGGCGAAAACTCTCTGGCTTATCTATGTCTTGCTGACGGTGGCCTGTGCGCTGGCGCTATGGTTTGCCGGGATGCCCGCTTTCGACGCCATCGGACACAGCTTCGCGACGATTGCTATCGGCGGGTTCTCCACCCACGATGCCAGCGTCGGCTACTTCGACAGCCCAACGATTAACACGATTATTGCCATTTTCCTGCTGATCTCTGGCTGTAACTACGGCCTGCACTTCTCTTTACTGAGCGGGCGCAGCCTGAAGGTGTACTGGCGTGACCCAGAGTTCCGCATGTTCATTGGCGTCCAGCTGACGCTGGTGATCATCTGTACACTGGTATTGTGGTTCCATGATGTCTATAACTCCGCGTTGACCACGCTAAACCAGGCCTTCTTCCAGGTAGTATCGATGGCGACGACCGCCGGGTTTACCACGGACAGCATCGCGCGCTGGCCGCTGTTCCTGCCGGTGCTTCTGCTCTGTTCCGCGTTTATCGGCGGCTGTGCGGGGTCGACGGGCGGTGGCCTGAAGGTGATCCGTATTCTGCTGCTGTTCAAGCAGGGCAACCGTGAGCTGAAACGCCTGGTCCACCCGAACGCGGTCTACAGCATCAAGCTGGGTAACCGCGCGCTGCCGGAACGTATCCTCGAAGCGGTGTGGGGGTTCTTCTCGGCGTATGCGCTGGTCTTTATCGTCAGCATGCTGGCGATTATCGCGACGGGAGTGGATGATTTCTCCGCCTTTGCTTCCGTTGTCGCAACATTGAACAACCTTGGGCCTGGCCTGGGGGTTGTGGCGGATAACTTTGCCAGTATGAACCCGGTCGCGAAATGGATCCTCATCGCCAATATGCTGTTTGGTCGTCTTGAGGTCTTTACGCTGCTGGTGCTGTTCACCCCTACATTCTGGCGCGAGTAAGGAGCCGTTGATGAAAACACTGATTCTTTTCTCTACGCGAGACGGGCAAACGCGTGAGATTGCCGCGTATCTGGCATCTGAATTAAAAGAGCTGGGGATTTACTCGGATGTGGTGAACCTAAACCGTGTTGAGCAGATAAGCTGGCAGGATTACGACCGCGTGGTAATTGGTGCTTCTATTCGTTACGGGCATTTCCATCCGGCGCTGGATCGTTTTGTGAAAAAGCACACGGCGGTGCTCAATAAACTGCCCGGTGCATTTTACTCGGTCAATCTGGTCGCGCGTAAACCCGAGAAGCGCACGCCGCAGACCAACAGCTACACGCGCAAGTTTTTACTCAGCTCGCCGTGGCAGCCTGAACTGTGCGCTGTCTTTGCCGGCGCGCTGCGCTACCCTCGCTACCGCTGGTATGACCGCTTTATGATCCGTCTTATTATGAAGATGACGGGGGGCGAAACCGACACGCGTAAAGAAGTGGTTTATACCGACTGGTCGCAGGTAGCCAGTTTTGCGCGAGAAATCGCACATTTAACGGACGATTCGCGACATAAATAAGCGTTAAGTTTGAAAAGTGAGCGAACGAAAAGTTTTTTGTATTTTGTGCTTGTCACTTCAGAATAACTCCCTATAATGCGCCTCCACTGACACGGAACAACGGCACACACGCCGCCGGGTCAGCAGAGAAAAGCGAAAATAAACGCTTGACTCTGAAGCGGGAAAGCGTAATATGCACACCCCGCGCCGCAGCGAAAAGCGAAGCGGCACTGCTCTTTAACAATTTATCAGACAATCTGTGTGGGCACTCAAAGTGACATGGATTCTTAACGTCCTCGGACGAAAAATGAATACCAAGTCTCTGAGTGAACATACGTAATTCATTACGAAGTTTAATTCACGAGCAT